>JAAELL010000582.1 GCA_024226735.1 bacterium
ATGCCGCACAAGAGTGACTCACACCACTAGCAGCCCGTTGAAGAAGTGCTTCGGATGCCAGGGCGACAGCATCCGCGTCCGGTTGGCGCCTGGAAACGTAGGCGAATTCGTGGATTCGGGGAGGCTTTCAGGTGCCGACCGCGCGTGGAGGATGTCGTCATGGCGCCGAATGACTTTTTCAACGGGCTGCTAGCACGTACCTGATCGGGGGAAATCCCTCGCTCGGAAGCGGAACGAACAAGCGCCTGCGGGCATCGAGGTACGCACCTCAGGCAAGTGATGCACGAGAATGCGGTCGCCGCGCGGCTCGATCAGCAGATCGGCAACCGAGTGCTCGAACGGAATGGCGCGCAGGCCGAGCGCGTCCCACGCGTCGATGCGCACCTCGCCGTCGAGCACGGTCCAGCCGACGCGCCTGCCCGCCAGGATCGTGATCAGATCGAGCGCATCGCGAAGCGCGACCTCCCCCGGAGCGAAGCTCGCCGTGAGTCCCGTCGCGTCGCGTCCGCGACCTCGACCGCTTCCCGCGTCTCGCGAACGCGAAGGTCAGCCGGCAGCTGCGCGCTTGGATGTGCGCGGTGATCTGGGCGCCCTCGATCACGCGCCAGCCGTGTACGCGCGTGGCATCGACCCGTCCACGCGATGCACGGTCCCCCTCACTCATGTGCGCGGCGACGCCGAAGCGTTGCGCGCTCGCTCGGGCCTCACGCACAGCCCTCCAGTACGGGTGGTCCTCCTCGCTCGCGCGGGCCGGCTGGCGCGCGGCCTTCTCCTCGGGTGCTTGGATCGGCGCGTCGAGCGGCTCTTGCGCGACCCGCTCCGCCGGGCCAAGGTCGACTCCAGCGGAGACGACTTGCAGCTCCTGCGGCCGACGCTCGTGCATCCCCAAGATCGTTCCAGCGATCATGACGGCGCTCGCGGAGGCCCCTCCTGCGCCAGGGCGACGAGCGCGGCGAGCCGTCCGGAGTCAGCGCCGCCACGGTCGAGCTGCTCGCGCAGCTTCTGGTGCGCGCGATGCAGTCGCGTGCGAAAGGTCGCGGGCGCAATGCCCAGGCGCGCCGCGATCTCGGCGTGGGTGAGCCCCTGGTCATAGGCGAGGGCGACGACCGAGCGGTACGGCTCGCTCAGCGCGAGCACGCGCACCGGATCGGCGACGGCCTCGTCCCGTGCAACGGCAGCCTCTCGGTGCTCGCGGCGTCGAGTCGCGCGGCGCCGGTTGCGAACGAGACCGCGCGTGACGCTCGCGAGCCACGGCCGCAGCCCGTGCGCGTCGCCCGGCGGGCGCTCGAGGGCGCGGATCCAGGTCTCCTGCGCAACGTCGTCGGCATCGTGAACGTCACGACCCCCGACTCCGCCCTCGAGGGCGGAGTCGGGGGTCGTCATTGGATAGACTCCCTTCTATCCCCAAGCCCTCCGCCGGACGCGTGTGCGTTCCCGGGAGTTGCGAATACCCTTCCCGGCCGGAGCGGTCATACCCCTCTCGCGTACGCGACCGCCAGCTTGCCCAGCTCCTCGACCGACAGACCAAACGCCTTCTCCACGTCGAGTCCCTCCTCCTCGTTCGAGTAGTAGGCACGCACGAACTCGAGCAGCGCCGCGCGCCGCGCGCCATCCTCGGCGTGGAACAGAAAGCGACAGATCGTCGCGCCTTGGTTGTAGAACTGGTGCCGCCAATTGACCGCGCGCCGGCGGCCGAGGTACCAGCTCGAATCCACCGGGGTCGCGGCACCCGCCTTCATGTCCATCAGCGCGCGATGCGAGAGGCCGAAGAGCCGCTCCCAGGGAACGAGCGCCTTCTCGCTCGCGTTGGCGACCAGGTCGAGCCGCGACGACTGTGGGTTGGCCGTCTCCCAGCTCGCGTTCGGCACGTCGAAGCGCACCTCGTCGATGAATCCCGCGAACCCTTCTACGATCCAATAGCCGGGAAGGCTCGTGTCGCGCTTGCCGCGCACGAGAGCGGGGACGCCCGGGCAGCGCAGGTGGAGCCAGTGGTGGGTGAGCTCGTGCGAGTACGTCTGCATCACGCTCTCCCAGGCGTCCTGCCCCTCGGGAAGGAAGATGCGCGAGATCTTCGCGTTCAGGTCGTAGTGGCCGGCCGTCCAGGCGAGGCCGGCGCCCATCTCGGTGTGCTTGTTCGCGTTCTGCTCGAGGTACTCGTCCTTCGACTCGTAGAGGTAGAGCACGAGCGGCGGCGTCGCCTCGGGCGCCGACTCGACCGCGAAGATCGACTCCAGAGCCGCGCAGACGAGCTCGCCGAGGAGCAGACAGCGCGCGATGGCTCCGGGCCGTGCGAGCGGCGTGACGATCAAGAGCCGCTCGCTCTGGAACCCGACCAGGTCGTCGCGCCACTCGCTCGTCGCCGCGACGAGCGCGACCTCGGCGGGCGAGGGTTCCGCGTCGGTGTCCGCCGGCGACACGCGCAAGCGTCGTACGGGGTTGCGCCGCGTCGCGCGCGTGAACTCCATCCACTCGAGCGCGTCGAATCCCTCGGGGAGCTCGACGCCCACAGGGAGTCCGTCGACGACGCGTTGCCGCGCGGCTGCGTGCCCGGGATCGAGCTCCAAGGTCAACTTATGGAGTCCGTGCGTGGCCTCGTCCGAGGCGTCGCCGCCGAGGTGCTCGCGGATCGCCCACGCGCGCTGCGCCGCGGCCGCCCGTACGCGCGTGGCGCGCGACCGTAGCTCGCGCACCGCTGCGTCGGACGGCGCGCGCATTCTCTTGCGCTTCGCGACGAGACCGCGCTCGACCTTCTCCAGCGCCGGTCCCCCGCCGCCGTTCGCCGAGGCGAGCTCGAGGAAATGCTCGCACGTCGCGGCGTCGCGTGCGTCGAGGGCCTGGGCCGCGAGGCCGGTGAAGCCCACGGCGAGCTCGGCTTCGGTCAAGAGGTGGGCCGCCCGCAGGAGACCGCGTTCGCCCCGTGCGCGCAGCACCTCGCCCTTCGGGCTGACCAGCAGGAGCGCGCTCGACAGCGGCCAGCGCTCGCGCTTGTGCTCGAGGCGCCGGACGACGGAGTCCTCGTGCTCACGAACCTCGAACTCGCCGTGCTCGACGCCGCCGTCCTGCAGCACGAGCGTGCCCGGTACGAACGTGCCAACCGTCTCCGCACCAGACGCGACCGCTCGGTCGGCGGCCCGTCCCGCCTCGCCCAGGGCGACCAGCGTCGAGGAGCCTTCGACGAACATACGACTGCGAATGTCTGCATCACACCACTAGCACTCATCCTTGCTGCCGCCTGCCTGCACTCGGCCGCCGGCGCACAATCGAGCTGTACGACGTTTCGCGACACTTTGAGTAGCTGCATCCCCCCCAAAACTTCGCTACCCTCGCCTGGCAGCCAGCGCCGGGGAGGGGCGCGAAGAATCTTGCCGATAGGTGGCGGGCCCGCTCGCCCATCGACGTTGAACCTCCCGGACGCCGCCCCGAGGTCCAACCCATCGAATCATGCCCAACTGCCTTTCGGTCGACCGGGAGCTTCTCAACAAGCTGATCTACGGCGCTGCGATCGACCGCCGGCACACGCAGGACACTGCGGTCATGCCCGACGTGTGGTTCGCGCTCGGCGAGGAGCCGGATGGGGAGATCGATCTCTTGCTGACGCCGCTACGCGGCTCGAGCCCCGGGAAGGTCCATGACGCGCTGCGTGCGGCCGTGGGAGCGGGGAGGCGTCGGCCGCGAGGTAGCGCGCGGCCGCGGAACCCGATGCTGGCCTACAACGAGAGCAACGTCGCGATCCGCCTGAACCTCGAACAGATGGTCCGCCACATCTTCCCGATCACGTACTGGTGGCAGAGGAATATGCGTGCGCTCAGCGGAATGAAAGCGGCGGACATTCTGGCGTGGGTGAACAAGGAGGGCTCCGGCGAAGAGCACAGCAACTGCGTCTGGATGCTGCAGCTCCTCGGCACCCTCGTTCATGCCCGATCGCGTCCGCGGCCCCGAGGCGCGCGCGCCAAGACGTCGCTGTCGGAGATCCCGCCGCCCGAAGCCTGGGCCGAGCAGGTGGCGGAGCTGCTCACGCCAATCGCGAAGGGCCGCGACGGGGACTACGGTCTCGTTTGGGGTGTCTACATGAACCGCGACGCGGCGGTCTCGTGTTGGGACTCGATGAAGACCACCAAGGCCGACGCGGCGATTCGCCTGTTCGACCTGCGCGCGAACCGCCTCACGTGGGCCGTGCTCGACACGGGCATCGACGCGACGCACCCCGCGTTCCGCCTGCGCAAGGCCGACGGCAAGCTCGCGAGCAAGGGCCGCAAGCACGCGTCGTCGATCAGTCGCGTCCGGCGCACGTTCGACTTCACCAACGTCCGCGAGATCCTGAGCGAGGGCGGCTCGCGCAGGCGCAGCCAGGAGCTCGTGCGGCGCATCACGCGCGGGCTCCCGATCGACTGGTCACTCCTCGTCGACCAGATCGAGATTCCGCACGACAGTGGCTACCGCGGGCCCGGGCATCCGCACGGTACGCACGTCGCTGGCATCCTCGCAGGCGATTGGCGTCCGGGTGAGCCCGGCATGGAGGACGAGGACGAGGAGCTGATCGGCGTCTGCCGCGACCTCAACCTGTACGACGTGCGCGTGCTGAACGAGGCCGGCACGGGCGACGAGTTCTCCATCATCGCGGCGATGCAGTTCCTGCGGCACCTCAACACGATGGAGCGCCGCCCAGCGGTGCAGGGTGTGAACCTGAGCCTCTCGATTCCCCACGACGTGCGCAACTTCGCGTGCGGCAGGACGCCGGCCTGTGACGAGGCCGAGCGCTTGATCGCAAACGGCGTCGTGACGGTCGCGGCCGCCGGCAACGAGGGCTACAGCGACCGCGTGCACACCGCGTCCGGCGTCGCTGCGTACAACAGCATCAGCATCACCGACCCTGGCAACGCACAGAACGTCATCACCGTCGGCGCCACCCACCGCCGCGAGCCGCACACGTACGGTGTCAGTTTCTTCTCGAGTCGAGGCCCCACCGGCGACGGCCGCAAGAAGCCGGACCTCGTCGCTCCGGGCGAGAAGATCTACGCGCCCGTCCCGGGCGAGCTGTACGAGCGCAAGGACGGCACCAGCATGGCCGCGCCCCACGTCAGCGGCGCCGCGGCGCTCCTGATGAGTCGCCACGAGGAGCTCGTCGGCGAGCCGATGCGCATCAAACAGATCCTGACCTCGACCGCGACCGACCTGGGACGTGAGCACGACTTCCAGGGTGCCGGCCTGCTCGACATCTGCCGCGCGCTCCAATCGATCTGATCCAAGGCCCGAAGAGAGTCTACCCATGTCGAATCTGTTCACGCTCGAGGCCGTCGCCGCGAAGGAGGGGGACGCTCTGCTCCTGCACTGGGGAGATCCGGATGATCCGTACCTGGCCGTGATCGACGGCGGTCCCCCAGGCGTCTATCGCCGATTCCTCAAGCCGCGCCTGGACGAGCTGCGAGCCTCACGCGGCACACCGCTCCCGGTCGACCTGATGATGCTCTCGCACATCGACAGCGATCACATCGCCGGACTCATCGACCTCGCCAAGGACATCGAGAAGTCGGAGCGGCGCGGAGACGATCTGCCCTACGACATCTTCACTCTGTGGCAGAACACGTTCGACGACATCATCGGCGGCCCGTCGCCGGCCAACAGTGCCGCGCTCGGGGCCTTGACCAGCACCGCCGGCCTCCCCGCGGACCTGCACTCCGCCGGCGCCGTCGTGGCCGGAGTCCGCCAAGGCCGCATCCTGCGCGACATGTCGACGCGCCTGGGCATCAACGTCAACGAAGGCGACCCGCTGGTCGAAGGCGGCTGGACCTACGCGATGGACGGCGACCTCGACATCCACGTCATCGGCCCCCTGCGCTCTCAGATCGACGAGTTCCAAGAGGAGTGGGATGCCAAGCTGCGGCGCGAGGGTTGGGCACAGAACCCCGACCCCGCCGCCATCGCCAGCTACACCGACAAGTCGGCTTTCAATCTGGCCAGCATCGTCTGCGTCGCCGAGTTCGAGGGCAAGTCGATGCTCCTCACCGGCGATGCCCGCGGCGATTTCGTCATCGAGGGCCTACGCGCATCGCATCTCCTCACCGGAAGTCGCGTCCACTTCGACATTCTCAAGGTCCCCCACCACGGCAGCGACCGCAACGTGACGACGGAGTTCTTCCGTACGGTCACGGCGGACCACTACGTGATCTCGGGAGACGGAAAGCACCACAACCCGGACATTCCGACGCTGTGGATGATTCAGGAGGCACGCCGCGGAAAGGACTTCACCGTGCACTGCACGTACCGCAGCGGGAAGGAAGACCTGGAGACGAGACTCGACGACTTCCTCGGACAGCTGCCTGCGGCGGAGCGAAGGAAGTATCGGTTCCGGGGCGATGCCGAGCGGAGCCTGGCGATCGACCTGGGGAAGCAGCTAGTGGTGTGATGCAGACATTCGCAGTCGTATCCCGGCCCGCATGCACGCGCCACGGATCGAACCGCCTGAACATCTCCCGATGCACCTTGTGCCTGCACGCGAGCTCCTCCGCCGTCATCGAGGCGTAGAGGTCTGCAACGAGGCGATGCGAACCACTCGAGAGCAGCGTGCCGCCACCGCGCGGGCGCACGTCGCCGTAGAACGAGAAGATCAAAAGACCCCGACTCGTCGCTGAACCGTCCCAATGCCAGTCGACGGTGGGAATGTCCCACGCCCCGGGTTCCGGGAAGTTCACGAGGAAGCCGCCCCACGTCGCGGGTCGAGGCCACTCGCCGTCACCGAGCAAGTCGCTGATCGCCCCGAGGAATCGCTCGCTCGCGATGGCGGCGTTGAGGGTCGAGTGCTTGGCACCGTGGGGACTGCGGGGAAGCGGTCTCCAAGTGCTCGGGTCGGCGTGGTCGATTCCGTGCTCGGCCTTGATCTCGCTCCAGATCTCGGCCTGCAGCGCGAGCGCGGCGGCGCGCGGGAACGCCGCCTTCACGCGGACGTAGCCGTCGCGCTCGAAGGCTTCGAGGTCCGCAGCGTTCAAGGTCGACAGCGCTCGTCCGCTGTGCATGATGACTCGAGCATACCCGAGGCAAACGCAATTACGAATGAACTCGAGGCCGTGAAGATCGACGACGAGCTCGAGAAGCTCGTGTTCCTCGAGGGTCGGACCAGACCCGCGCAAACGTTGACGGGGTGGCTCAGCACTCGGCCGAGCCACCCCGTGAAGACCGCCGCGCGTCCGATCAGTTGAACGTGACCGAGACGCCGTCGGTGAAGTTGTTCGCCGGTCCGCCGCCGGGGTTGTCGCGGTACCACGCCTGGAAGTACCAGGTGTCGCCCGGCATCGTCACGGCGATCGGGGGTTGGCCGGCCGCCTGCGGGATCATCGACAGATCGATCGAGAGCGAGATCACGCCCTCGAGTCCCGCGTTCTGCGTCTGCGCGGCGTGGCCGTAGCGACCGAGCGTACCGCCGGTCATCAGGCACAGGTTGCCGTTCGACAGTCCGGCGCCCGGAAGGTCGACGAAGCCCATGCCCGAGCTGACGAGGAAGTAGCCGAACTCGTTCTGCGGCAAGCTGCACGCGACGAGCGTGACGTCGTTGTCAGCCACGAGGCTGCTGCCGTACGCACGAATACGCGCGACCTCGCCCGTCGAGTTGGCGTTCTGGGAGCAGTAGCTGGTTCCGAGCGAACCGGGCTCGCCGCCGGGCGTCGGTGTGCCCTGCACCCAGTACGAGGTGTTGCGACCACCGCCGACGCCACTGGCGCAGCGCTGGTTCGAGTCGGCGGAGCTGTTGCCAAACGCGCCTTCGTTGAGCTGCGGCTGGCCGGCGTTGAGCAGCCCGGCGAGCCCGGCGTCGTCCGGGTCGTTGGTGTCGTAGACCACCGCGTCGACCAGGTTGACTAGCGTGATCGCCGTCCCGTTCGGGAAGTTGCTCGCATCGTCCATGTACAACGCGACACCGTCGGCTCCGTTCTGGAGCGTGTTGCCCGAAAAAATCAGTCCGGGTGTCGGAACGACGCCCGAGTTGCCGAGTACGAAGTACCCGTTCGCGTCGGTCGAGAACCCGCCCAGATCGAACGCGTTGTACGCGGAGTCCGAGCTGCCGTTGTACAGCACGACCACGTGTCCATCGAGGGAGGTGCCACCGGCGCCACCGTCATAGATCTCGATGAACTCGAGGTTGTCGGTTCCGGGCGTGTCGGCGTCGACCTCGTTCAAGAGGAGATTCTGAGCAGCCGCTGGAGCGGCGATGAGCAGTGCAGCGGGGAGAGAGAGACGTCTCATGGTTGTCTTGGAGTCAGGGTGGGAGAGGTGGAAGCAGGGACCACGTTAGAGGAGGTCAGAGAATGTGGTGTGGTCGAATCTCTCCTGTTGGGCAAGCTACCCGAACGGAGCCGAAAGGGGCTTGAATCATCCCGTAATGACACAACAACTTAAAGAGAGTCGCTCTTGCCCCCCCACGGAGCGGCCCGAGACGTGAGCCCCGTGGAACTCCGCCTCAGCCGCCCCGACGACGCCGCCGCGTACGTCACCTACTTCGCCTCGCACTGCGCCGAGTCCGGGACCGGCGGGGATCCGATCTTCGGCAGCAGCGAGAGCGACGAGCCGTTCGACCCAGCCCGGCGAGCGCTGCGTCCGAGGCGGGCGCGTGGAAACGAGGCGGGCCCCAGCCGGCGGACTCGGCCGCCCACGCGAAGAGCGCCCGCCAATCGGGCTTCTCCCCCAACGCCGCGGCCGGCGGCCGCCCGACCTCTTCGATCACGTTGCGGCCGCTCCCCTCGCGCGACTCCCATTCGAAGTGCTCGACGATCCGCACGCGACCGTCCGGTGCGCGCTCGATCTCGCACTGCGAGACGCCGCCGTCGAGAACACCGTCATCCTGCAGCTGCAGGTAGCGAAACTCGAAGCGACTGCCGCGTCGAACTCCGATCAACGAACCGTGCACGATCCGTCCGCCGGAGTACCCGCCCAACACCGAGTCCCCGACCTCGAGGTCGGTGAGGTCGAGCGACACACCCGGCCCCTCCCCGACCAGCCACGAGACGGGGTTCGGCACGAACGGAACGTCGATGTCCGCGCCGGCCGGGAACGTCCCGAGGTCCTGCACGACCGCGCCGATGAAGAACACTCCCTGTACGGGAACACCGGGCAGGGAGTACCGAACCTTGACGTCCGAGTTCGACTGCGTGACGGACATCGCGGGCGACTCGTACAGCAGCACGGCGTCGAGCGGATCGAAGTCGTCGTTCGGATCGTCCCAGACCGCGATCCGGATCTGCAGCCCGTCGAGTGCCCCCGCCGGCTCCATCGCCGTACCGACGGCCGCCTGGATCTCCGCCAGCACGTCGGTGCCGTTCGCGGCGAAGCCGTGCAGCATCGCGAGCTCCCCGGGAACGTGTGCCGCCCCCATGCTGAGAGCGTACTCGGTGTCTCCCGTATCGAAGATGTACGTCTGCGCGAGCGCGTGTGTCTCGACACAAGCCAAGCCGACGAGAGTGGTGAGCAATGTCTTCATGATCGTCCTTCGGTCATGCCAGCGTCCGTGGAACTGCTCGGCCCAGCGCGAGGTACGCGGCACGACGTGCACTCTTCCCGCGCGGTGTCTCTTTTCGAAACCACGCGCACATCTCAAACCGAGAACACAAAAGGGGCACTCTGTTTCGCCTCCCGATGGCGCAAACAACGCGTACGATCGAGAGATACACGGTGTCGCGGTTCGAGGGCGCGGCGCCAGCATGCGAGTTACGACAACTCGAGAAACCGACGAGCATGAGACTCCTTTCGACCTTTGTTCCGCTCCTCATCGCGGGAGCAGCCGTGATGCCCGCTGCCGTCGCCGACGGAAGGAACCCGGGAAGCACGCTGATCTACCCCGTGCATCGTTCCGGCAGCGGAGGCGGGCAGCCACCGGAGGGTGGAGGTGCATTCTTCACCGTCCTCTGCCTGACGAACACCAACCCGAACGCGCAGACGACGGTGCACTACGAGTACGCCAACGTGAACGCGAACCCCAACGACCCCTTCCTGCCGGTCAGCTGCACAATCTTCAACCGGCGCGAGCTGCTGACGCCCGCGGACACGCTGTGCGTGCTCACTTCGTGCCACAACGCCGTGGCACCCGGCGGACAGGAGGGCTACGTCGTCGTGTCGGCCGAGAACCCCGAGCTCTTCGGCGTTCCGTGGAGCTTCGACTGGCTCGTCGGCTCCGAGCTCGTCATCAACAGCTCTGGACTGATCTACTCGGTGAACGCGATCCCGTTCGAGGCACGCGTCGCAGCCGGCATGGCGACCGACGTCGACGGCGACGGCAACCTCGACTTCGACGAAGTGGAGTACGAGGGGATCGCTGACGTGCTCTACATCGACACGTTCGTCGCGATCCAGGGCTCCCAGCTGGCGCTCCTCAACCTGACCGGGCGCTCGCAGGACACCAACCACGTCCAGTTCGCGATCTGGAACGACAACGAGTTCCCGCTGTCGACGACGCTGAAGTTCAAGTGCTGGTTCGACCAGCCCCTGCAGGAGATCAGCCAGATCTTCACGCAGAACTTCCTGCGCTTCTCGACGCCCCACGACCCCGCGGAGCTGAACATCGACTGCTCGGTGCCCACCAACACCATCGAGACCGGCTGGGCGATCATCGACAGCGTCGGCGTCTTCACCTCCGGCGGCCTCGAGGTCGCCACCGACGGCGCCATGCTCGGCGCGATCACGAGCGGGCACCCGACCCGCTGGGACGGCGGACACCTGCTCTGGGAGAGCTTCGACCGGCAGCTCAACGGCGAGGCCTTCGCACCGTAGCGGTGAACCGGGGTGCTCCGGGGCCGGAAGGCCTCTAGGGAATGTCACTACACGCGAGGCGGCCTCCGGGTCGCCTCGCTTTGTTTTGTCGACCGGAGGCGCCGCGAGCGGGTACCATTCACAGACGTCTGTGGACGCCCTGCCAGTACCCTTTGGCTGGCCGTGCGTCGTTTTTTGGCGCCATTCATCGCGAGAATTCCAACATGAGAGCCATGCCGGTCCTGACCGCTGCCTTTGCAGCGGTCGCGCTCGCTACGCCCCAGCCTGCCTTCGCCGACGGACGCAGCCCGGGGAGCGTTCTGATCTACCCCGTGCACCGATCAGGGGCCAACTACTTCACCGTCGTGTGTGTCACGAACACGAGCACGCAGAACGACGGCGATACGCTCATCCACTACCAGTACGCCAACGTCAACGCGACCTCCGATCCGTTCCGCCCGTCGAGCTGCACGATCTTCAACCGCACCGAGCTCCTGACCCCCGCAGACACTTTGTGCGTGCTGACCTCGTGCCACAACGCGGTCGACCCGCAGGGCCAAGAGGGCTACCTCGTGGTCTCGGCGCAGGATCCCGAGCACTTCAACGTGCCGTGGAGCTTCAACTGGCTCGTCGGTTCGGAGCTCGTGATCAACGGCTCCGGTCTCATGTACGCGACGAACGCAATCCCGTTCGAAGCACGCGTTCCCGCTCGCATGCCGACCGATCTCGACAGCGACAACAACCTCGACTTCGACGACCTCGAGTACGAGGCGACGCCCGATTTCCTGTACATCGATTCATTCGTCGCGATCCAGGGCTCGCAGCTCGCGCTGCTGAACCTCACCGGCACGTCACAGGACATCAACACGGTGCAGTTCGCGATCTGGAACGACAACGAGTATCCGCTGTCGACGACGATGATGTTCAACTGCTGGTTCGATCGACCGCTGCAGGACATCAGCACGGTCTTCACGCAGAACTTCCTGCGCTTCTCGACTCCGCACGACCCCGCGGAGCTGAACATCGACTGTTCGGTTCCCGACAACACCGTCGAGACCGGCTGGGCGATCATCGACAGCATCAACGTCTCGACGCCGGGCGGTTTCCCCGTCGCGGATGACGGCGCGTTGCTCGGCGCGATCACCTGCGGCCATCCGACGCGCTGGGACGGCGGACACCTCTTGTGGGAGAGCGTCGAGCGGCAGACGAACGGCGAAGCGTTCGGGCCCTGATCACCCCTCCTCCTCTCACCTAGTGGGGTGTACCCCACTAGTGGTGTGATTCACTCTTGTGCGGCATTTTGGTCGGTGCGTACGCGTTCGCTGCAAGGCGCAGCGACGACGCGACTTCGCTGCAAGTCTCGGAGGAGGCGCAACGCAGCAGCGGGCGGGTACGGGCCGACC
>JAAELL010000583.1 GCA_024226735.1 bacterium
AAGTTGAGCTATCCATGGCGCCACGGCTAACGCCGTGGCAAGTTGAGCTATCCATGGCGCCACGGCTAACGCCGTGGCAGCTAGAGGCGCCATTCGGCGCAGGCGGTGCTCGCCAGAGCGCGCAGATCGCGGGGGGCAAACGGCCCTCCTACCACGGCGGGCCGTGACCTAGTCCGGTGGCGCACAGCTAGCTGACCGCGCCTCGGCCAGACTCGCCGGAGTCGGGAGGGTGCCTGCCCTCCGCCTCTCTTCCTCGTGTTCCGAGGGAACTACCAAAGGTGAGTCCCATGCGAATCCCGTCGACCACAGCGGCGCTCGCCGCCGCCGCATTCACCGCGCTCGTCAGTGCAGCCAACGCCCAGCAATGGACGGAGGACTTCGACACCTACCCCTCCGGGACGGCCATCGATCCCGACGGCCAGGCGTCGGCCGGCAACGGCTGGGAGTCCTGGAGCAGTGGGCTCGCCTCCTCGATCGTCGTCGACAACGCGCCGGCGCCGCCGGCCTTCACGCTCCCGCACCTGCTCTCCAACAACCCCGGCGCGGACACCGTCAACAACTACGGCGGAGGGTTCGCGACTTCGGGTGTCTGGGAGTTCGACGCGATGGTCTACAACCGAGGCAACTTCCAGGGCCAGGCGTTCTGGATCATGCTGAACACCTATACGTTCGGAGGTCCGTACAACTGGTCGATTCAGGTCTTCTTCGACGGCACGCTCAACCAAGTCGACTGCGACTGCGCGGGCCAGAACGACCCGAGCGGACCACAGGAGCTCGTGCGCGAGGCCTGGGTGCCGATCCACGCCGAGATCGATCTCGATGACGACACCGTCGACCTCTTCTACGACGGCCGTTCGCTCACGGGCGGCCAGGGCTACGTGTGGACTCATGGGATCTTCGGCACGAGCTCCGGTGTGCTCGAGGTCCAAGCCCTCAACCTCTTCCCGGACGTGGCCGGCAACCCGGCGACGACCGAGATGTACTACGACCGCATGCGCCTCGCGCCGGCCAACGAGACACTCGGAGTCAACGACTCCGCGTGCCTGCCCGTTCCGAACTCGACCGGACTCACCGCCACGATCGACCTGCAGGGCAGCGGCGCCGCCGGCGCCGACGTGACGGCGCAGTGCTCGGGTGGTCCGCCGCACGAGTTCGGCTACTTCATCACCGGCCCCAACTCGGGCCTCTACATCGTCCCCCCCGGCTCGATGGGCGTCGTCTGCATCGACGGTCCGCAGTACCGGTACAACAGCGCCCAGCGCCTGCACCTGTTCCAGTTCGATGCTTCCGGCATCTCGCAGACGGTCGCCGTCGGTGGTGCGTGCGTGCTGGAGACAAACGGCGCCTTCCCCGGCGTTCCGCCGCTGATGACCGGCGAGACGCGTGCGTTCCAGGCTTGGTACCGCGACGGGGCGTCGAGCAACTTCTCGCAGTCGAAGCGCATCGCGTTCGACTGATCCACGGTAAGTACGGAGCCCGCGCAACCCCCTCCCGCTAACTGGTGGGGATTGCGCGGGCCCGGTACTTACCGTACGGCTAGAGCATCCCCGCCGGATCGACGTCGATCGACACCCGCGGCCGCGCCTTCTCCGCGGCGAGCGCCACGAGCCGTGCGCGCACCTCGGCGAGGGACGTGCCGTGGCTCGCGGTCTTGACGAGGAGATGGTGGCGGTGGCGGCCGCGGATCAGGGCGATCGGCGCGGGGGCGGGGCCGAGCAGGGTCACCCCCTTGGAGGCGAGGTCGGCGAGCACGGCCGCGATGCGCGCCGCCTGCTCCCTCACGCGCGCTTCGTCCTCGTCCTCGATCACGACGCGGATCAAGCGGCCGAATGGCGGGTACGCGAGCTCCTCGCGCAGGCGCATCTCGAGATTCGCGAACGAGACGTAGTCGTGGCGCGCGGCCTGGACGATCGCGGGGTGCTCGGGCGTGACGGTCTGGATGACGATGTTGCCCTCGAGGTCGGAGCGACCGGCGCGGCCGGAGACCTGCGATAGGAGCTGGAACGTGCGCTCGGCGGAACGGAAGTCGGGCACGTGCAGGCTCGAGTCGGCGGAGACGATGCCGACGACCGTGACGCGCGGGAAGTCGAGCCCCTTGGCGATCATCTGCGTGCCGACGAGCATGTCGAGCTCGCCCTTGCCGAACGCGTCGAGCGTCTTCTCGTAGTCCTCGCGCCGCAGCATCGTGTCCGAGTCCATGCGCGCGACCCGGGCATCGGGCAAGAGGCGCTTGAGCACGTCCTCGACCTTCTCCGAGCCGACGCCCAGGAACTGCAGCGCGGGCGCGGTGCACGCGGGGCACTCCTTCGGGGCCTGGTGCTCGTCGTAACAGCAGTGGCACACGAGGCGCGAGATACGCCGGTGCCAAGTGAGCGACACGTCGCACTGCCCGCAGCGCACGGTCTCACCGCACTCGCGGCACCACAGGATCGGCGAGAAGCCGCGGCGGTTGAGGAACAGGATCGCCTGTTCCTTGCGTTCGAGCGCGCCCTCGAGCAACCCGAGCAGGTGACGCGAGAACAAGCCGGGCCCGCGTTCGCCAGCGGGCTCATTGCGCATGTCGAGGATCTGGACCTCGGGCATGCTGCCGCCCGACGCGCGCTGGGTCAGCTCGAGCAGCCGGTAGCGTCCGCCCTGGGCGTTGTGCCAGCTCTCGAGCGAGGGCGTCGCCGAGCCCAGGATGCACACGGCCTGCGAGTTGCGCGCGCGCACGACGGCGACGTCGCGCGCGTGGTAGCGTGGCGCGTTGGACTGCTTGAACGACGGCTCGTGCTCCTCGTCGACGACGATGACGCCCAAGTCCGCGACCGGCGCGAAGATCGCCGATCGCGCGCCGACGACGACGCGCACCTCGCCGCGCTTGACGCGCATCCACATCTCGAGCCGCTGCACGTCGGTCATGCGGCTGTGCAGGACGGCGACGTCGCCGAAGCGCGAGCGGAACCAGCCGACCGTCTGCGGCGTCAGAGCGATCTCGGGAACGAGCAGGATCGCGCCGCGCCCGAGCGCGAGCGCCTCCTCGATCACGCGCAGGTAGACCTCGGTCTTGCCGCTGCCGGTGACGCCGCGCAAGAGGATCGGCTCGAACGTGCCCGCGCGCAGCGCCGCCGTCGCGACGCCGACCGCCTCCTCCTGCTCCGCGAGCAGCTTCTCGGGCCGCTTGCGGCTCGGATCCGGGTCGCCCGAGAGCAGCTCGTCCGGCGCCGCGTCGATGTAGTCGCGCCGGATCCAGCCCTTCTTCTCCAGCGTCTTCACTGGCGAGTCGCTGAAGTTCAGGCGCGAGAGCAGATCGCGTCGCTCGATCGGTCCGCCGATTTCGATCAAGGTGCGCAGCAGCCGGTGCTGTTTAGGGAAGCGCTCCTCGAGGCTCGCGAGCTCCGCGTCGCCCACCTCGGGCGCGGCCGAGAGCACGCATACCTTGCGCCGCGCGCCCTCGCGCTTGAGCGCCCCGGGCAGGACGGCGGCGAGTGCCTCGCCCCACGAGCACGCGTAGTAGGTCGCCATCCAGCGCGTCAGCTCGAGCAGCTCCGCGTCGACGACCGGCTCGGGGTCGAGGACAGCCTGGACCGGCTTGAGCCGCGCGCGCGGGACGTCGGTCTCGTCCTCGGTCCCGACGACGACCGCCACGACGCGCCGTCCGGCGAACGCCACGGCGACGCGCACGCCAGGCGCGACCCAGTCCGCGAGCTCGTCGGGCACCGCGTAGGTGTACTCGCAGCGCATCGGCCGATCGACGGCGACGATGGCGAAGAGGCGCGCTTCGGGCCCTTCGTCCGCGGCGCTCGGCTGCGGTTCGATCGGAAAGAGGCCCGGGGCGTCGGGCATGGTTCGAGGTCGGGGGCTACGCGTCGCGCGCGAGGGTCACGATGGAGATGTCCTTGGGGAAGGGCTCGCCATCGGCGTACTTCTCGAGTCCGGCGAGCAGCCTCTTCAGCATGACCTCCGGTGGATGCTCGGCGTTGCGGGCCACGGCCCGATAGAACGCTTTCTCCCCGACTTCCGCGCCATCGGGGTTCTGGACGGCCGGCGGCCCGGTGTTCGACAGGACGAGGCGGTCACCCGGCTCGATCGGAACCTTGAGGAGCTCGAGGCTGCGGTCGAAGATCGGCCCCTCGTCGAAGCCGAGCGCGATCCCCTCGGGCTGCACGAGTCGGACGTTGCCCTCCGCCGCCTCCCAGCGGATCAGCGGCACCTTGTGCCCGGCGCACGCGAGGATCGCGGTGTTGTCCTCGGGGTCCAGGACGGCGCACAGCGCGGTCACGTACATCCCGCGCCGAACGTCGTGCGCGATCTGGCGGTTGACCTTCTTGAGCGCGTCCTCGAGTCCGTCGTCGGTACGCGCAAGCTCGGTGCGCAGGTACGCGCGCGCGGTCGCGCCGACCAGGGCGCCGGGAACGCCAGCACCCGAGACGTCGCACACCATCAGGACGATGCGACCGTTCGCTTCGAACATGTCGTGGAAGTCGCCGCCCGGCTCGGCCGCGCCTCGCTGCTTGCTCGCCAGCTGGTAGCCGGGGATCGAGGGCGCCGCTTGGGGCAGGAGCGCCTCCTGCACCTCGACCGCCACTTCGCGCTCACGCTCGCGCATCCCGAGCTCGATCTCGGCGTCCTGGGCCTCTTCGAGCGCACCCGCCATGCGGTCGATCTGACGCGCGAGGTGACCGACCTCGCCGCTGGCGTTCACGCCGCTGCGGTGGAGCAGGTTGCCGCGGCCGATCGCGCGCACGTCGTTGATGAGGCCGTCGATCGGCTTGGTCACCTTGGTCGCGACCATGACCGAGACACCGGCACCGACGAGAATGATCGCCGCGCTGACGCCGAGGAAGAGCCCGAGCAGCTTGCTCGTCGAGTCCTCGTCCTTGATCGGCGACAGGAGGTTGCCGCGCTCGTCCCAACGGTAGAGGTAGGCGTGCGCGGCCTTGTGGCTGCCCTGGGTGATCTGGACCTCGAAGCGCTTGAGGTGGTTGTCCTCGGTCAGCGCCGCCATGTCGTTGGTCTGCTCGTAGAGGCGCGCGCTCGGGTCCTTGGCCCGTTCGACCTCGCCCTCCGCGAGCAGCCGCGTCGCGTCGCGCCGCGTCTGGTAGACGGCTTCGTCCACGATCGTGCGCGTCGAGCTGAAGAGGAAGAACCCCGCGAGCGCCATCACGACCGAGAGCGCGACGGTCATCGACAGTGCGAAGCGCGCCGCGAGCCCGAGGCCCCCGCCGCTCGACCGCTCACCGCGTGTCGTGCTCATGCGCTCCCTCCCCACTGCCACATGCTCGGATCCTGGGACAGAAGCCTCACGGCAGCCATCACGATGAGGCCGTAGAAACCCGCAAGGATGTCGTCCAGCAGTATGCCGTCTGCGCCCGGAATCTTCTCCATTCGCCGGATTCCGGCAGGTTTCACGATGTCGAAGAACCGGAAGACGAAGAAGGCGACGGCCAGCGTGAGGTAACTGGGGGGCGCGATCCAAGCGACGGTCACGAGGTAGCCGGCGACCTCGTCCAAGACGAAGATCCCGGGATCCTTGCCGGCGTGCTCCTCGGCCCAGCCGCCGAGGGATCGCCCGGCGAGGTAGACGGCGACCACCGCGACCGCGACCCACATCAAGTACGGCTGTGTCCCACGCAGCGCCCAGGCGATCAGCACGCCGCCGAGGGTCCCCACCGTACCTGGCGCGACGGGCGAGCAGCCGAGGTAACAGCAGGAGACGACGCCGAGCTTGAGGAAGTTCACGCTCCCTCCTCGGTGAACAGCTTGCTGGCCTTCGTGACGTACGTGACGCCTGAGCCGACCGTCGCGATCAGGGTCGCCCACACGAGCACGTGCACGACCACGCTCCAGAAGCGGAACCAGCCGTCGGGCCAGTCGTAGGCCTCCATCCAGATCAGTCCGCCGACGGCCATGCTCTGCACGACCATCTTGACCTTGCCGAAGTTGTCGGCAGGAAACTCCTGTCCTTGGGATTCGGCGTAGCCGCGGATGCCGGTGACGAGGAACTCGCGCGCGAGGATCACGACGACGACCCAGGCCGGCATCCACGGCTGCGTCCAGGGCATCACGGCGGCGAAGATCATCGTGCCCAGGATCAGCACTTTGTCCGTGAACGGGTCCGCGATGCGTCCAAACGCCGAGACGAGCTTGTCGCGGCGCGCGAGGTACCCGTCGAGGAAGTCGGTCGCGGCGGTGACGACGAACAGCCAGAACGCAAAGCAGATGACCGTGCGCACGTCCTCGATCTCGGCCGGCGTGCGGTCGCCGACGATCGCGAAGATCGCGAACAGGGCGAGCGCGCCGACGAAACGCATCGCCGTGATGCGGTTGGGCCAGTGCGAGAAGACTGCCATCAGCGCGGGTCCCGGGGGTTCGACGCGGGGTTCGCCACTGGGCTGGCGATCAGGTTGAAGGTGTCATCGACGTCATCGATCCGAACATGGACGGTGTCACCGACCCCGACGCCCGGTGCGGCCGCCACGACGTACGGGTCGACCTCCGGGGCGTCCATCGGTCCGCGGCCGACGACCAGGTCTCCCTCGCCGGCGAGCTCGTCGACGAGGATCTCGAGCTCGCCCCCGACGTAGCCCTCTTGGACCGCGGCGAGGTTCTCGTCACGGAGCGTGAGCAACGCGTCGAGGCGCGCCTGGGCGACGTCGGCGGGCACGCGGCCCTCGAGCTCGTACCCGGTCGTGCCCTGTTCGGGCGAATACGTGAACGCCCCGAGTCGCGCGAGCCGGTATTCGGACACGAGCTGCATCAGCTCCTCGAAGTGCGCGTCCTCCTCGCCCGGAAAACCGACGAGCAGCGTCGTGCGCAGCGTGATGTCCGGCACCTCCTCGCGAATCCGATCGAGCGTGCGGCGGACCTGATCGCCGCTGCCCGCGCGGCGCATGGCGCGCAGCACCGGGGTCGAGGCGTGCTGGATCGGGATGTCGAGGTAGGGCGTCACGCGCGGATGCTCGCGCAGGAGGCGCGTGAGGTCCCACGGGAAACGGTTGGGGTAGGCGTACATGACGCGCAGCCGATGCTCACCGTCGAGCTCGGCCAGCGCCTCGACGAGCTGCGGCAGCTCCATGTCGAAGTCGCGTCCCCACGCCGTCGAATCCTCGGCGACGAGCACGAGCTCGCGCACGCCGGCGCCGATCAGCTCCTGCGCTTCCTCGAGCACGGCCGCGGGACGCTTCGAGCGGTGCGGGCCGCGGATCGCGGGGATCGCGCAGAACGAGCACGTGTGGTCACAGCCGTGGGAGATGCGCAGGTACGCGTAGGAGCCGGGTGTCGACAACAGGCGCGCACCCTCGCGCTCGGGCGGTCGCAGGCCGGGACCTTCGAGATACCCGGGCGGCCGTTCGCCGTCGACGAGCCCACGGACCGCCTTGGCGAGCGCGCGGTAGTCGGAGATCTCGGCGAAGACGTCGACGCCGGGGAAGCGTTCGCCGAGCGCCTGCTTGTAGCGCTGGACCAGACAGCCGGCGACGACGACGCCCTCGATCGTGCCCTTCTCCTTGAGCGCGAGCAGGTCGCGGATCGCGGCGTAGCTCTCCTCGCGCGCGGGCCCGATGAACGAGCAGGTGTTGAGGACGACGGTGTGCGCAACGGAGGGATCGTCCGTGACGACGAGCTCTTCCTCCGCCATCCGACCGAGCAGGAGCTCCGAATCGATCAGGTTCCTCGCGCAACCGAGGTGAATCAGCGCGACGCGTTCGGAGGTGATGGCGGACGACGACACTACGTGCGGCTCGGGGTGCGGCGGCGAGACGTCGCCCGGCAGTCACGACTGGACAGCTAAGACTGGGCGACGCGACCCTTCCACTCTTCGAGGGTCATGAGTATATCGCGCCGCTGGCCGCCCATGTACGGGCCGATGAGGCCCTGTTCCTGAAGCTCGTCGAGGATCTCGCAGGCCTCGTCGAAATCCAGCGAGAAACGGCGCTGAATCAGGGAAACGGCCACGCGGCCCTGCTCGAGAAACAGGACGCCGGCGTCGTGGACGAGCTTGGCGCGGTCCTCGGACAGCGGCGACGGCTTGCGGCGAGAGGCCGCGGCGGGGGGAGCAGGGGGACTCTGGGGCTCGAGGACGACCTCGGACTCGGCCGCGGGTTCGGGCTCGGCTTCGGCCGCGGGCTCGTCGGGCTCGGGCTCGGGCTCGTCGAGCTCGGCGGCCTCGGCTTCGTCTTCCTCGACTTCCTCCTCCGCGAGCTCGGCTTCTTCGTCTTCCTCTTCCTCCTCCTCGAGCTCGCCCTCCTCTTCCTCGTACTCCTCGCCTTCTTCTTCCTCGCCTTCCTCGAGCTCAGCGGCTTCCGGCTCGGCGCCCTCCTCGTACTCCTCTTCCTCGTACTCGCCCTCTTCTTCCTCGCCCTCTTCTTCCTCGCCCTCCTCTTCTTCGTACTCCTCGTACTCGCCTTCTTCTTCCTCGCCTTGGCCCTCTTCCTCTTCCTCACCTTCCTCGAGCTCGCCTTCTTCCTCTTCGCCTTCTTCCTCGCCCTCTTCGTACTCCTCGTACTCGCCTTCCTCTTCTTCGTACTCGCCCTCTTCACCCTCTTCGAGCTCGGCTTCCTCGTCCTCCTCGAGCTCCGCCTCCTCATCCACTTCCACTTCCTCTTCCTCGA
This sequence comes from bacterium, assembly GCA_024226735.1. Lineage (GTDB taxonomy): Bacteria > Planctomycetota > UBA1135 > UBA1135 > JAAELL01. The sequence goes on from JAAELL010000583.1 coordinate 8,592, forward strand.
GGTCGGTGGGCTCTTCGACGTCGGGCTCGACCAGCTCGACGGGGTCGACCTCGGTCGACGACTCGTCGGTGGGCTCGAACAGCGGCGACTGCTCCCAGGTCGGGGAGGGCGGACCGTCCCCCGAGTCCTCGTCGACGATGGGGCGGACCGAGCCGGACGACTCGGTGCCGCCAGTCACAGCGGCGGGCGCGGGGTCGGAAGCCGTCTCGAGCGCTACGGGGTCGGCGGGGGCGTCGGCGGATGGCTCGGGCGGACCGCCGCTGATGACGAGGCGGCGGACTTCAGTCGGTTCGGCGGGTTCTTGCGGCCCTGCGGCGGCAGGGACGGGAGCCAGATCCTCGCCAGCGGGGAGGTCGGCCTCGACGTCGGCCGAGGTGCGTCGCCAAGCAGTGGACTCAGCTTCAGCTGAAAGCTGCTCTGCTTGCGGCTGCTCTTGCGGTCGGGATTCATCGGTGTTGGAGAGCGCGCGCGTCCCGTCGGGGAGCCCGCCTAGGAGTCGGACGTCTTCAGGGTACGGCGACGGGGGAATCGGCTCGAGCTGCGGCACCTCGGCCTGCCACAGATCCTCCATGTAGGCGAGCGTCGACTCGTCGGGCACGAGAGCGTTGGCCTCGGCGGTCGACACCCCGTCGCTGTCCTTCTCCGATAGAGCGTCCGAAAGCGTGGCACTCTGTCCCGAATTCCCCGAAAAGTCGATCTTGTCCTTCAACCAGGCGAAGTAGACGGACAGGACGATGACGGCGACTCCAACGAACACGCCGGCCCAGCTGCCGAGGCGCGCGGCGAGCACGCCACCGGTGCCGGCACCGAGCGAGCCCGCCTGCACCGCGCTGAACGCGCCGAGGACGACCGCGAGCCCGATCGCCGTGAACAGGACTCCGGTCAGGTGCCGCCCGGCATCGACCGGCCTGCCACCGAGCAGCATCCAGGCGCCGATCCCGGCGAAGCCTGCCGAGGCGATCAGGGGCGGAAGGAAACCCATCCCGTCGACGATCCCCCGCGCGAGCAACGCCGCGCGGCGCGCGTCGGGGCCCGGCACGTCGCCCTGGAGATACTTGATCCAGGCGAACAGGACGAGCACGAAGGGGAATGCGCTGATGAAGAACAGGGCGCCGCCCTGGACCTCGCGCGTGATGTCGCTCTTGCTCTCAGAATCAGCCATTACTCACCGTTCGCTTTGGCAATGTTCTCCAAGTTTTCTTCCCAGTCCTCGAGAGTCATGAGGATCTCACGGGCCTTGGAGCCTTTGTGCTCGCCGACGATGCCGGCGTCGGTCATCTGATCGATCAGGCGCGAGGCGCGCGTGTACCCAATGCCGAGCGCACGCTGCAGGAGACTCGCCGATCCGCGGCGCGACTTCAGCACCACGGTCACCGCATCGTTGAACATCTCGTCGACTTTCTCGCCGCCCTGGGTCAGCTCGCCGGCCGGGGCCGTGCCCGTCGCCGCTTGAATGAGCTCCTGGTTGAACGAAGCCGTCGACTCCTTGGTGACGAAGTCGACCAGACCCTGCAGCTCGTGGTCCTCGACCAGGGCGCCTTGAACGCGCTTGAGCTGGGAGGTCTGGGGCGGCGTGTACAGCATGTCGCCCTGACCCAGGAGCTTCTCGGCGCCCATCGCGTCGAGGATGACGCGGCTGTCGATCTTGGACGCGACCTGGAACGCGATCCGCGTCGGCAGGTTGCCCTTGATCACGCCGGTGATGACGTCGGTCGAGGGGCGCTGGGTCGCGACGATGACGTGGATGCCGACGGCGCGCGACTTCTGGGCCAAGCGCGTGATCGCCTGCTCGGCCTCCTTCTTGGACTGCATCATCAGGTCCGCCATCTCGTCGATGATGACGACGATGTAGGGGACGTGGCGGGGCGTGCGCTCCTCGTTGAAGTCCTCGCCCATGCGCTCGCGCAGCTTCTCCTCGCCGAGCTTGTTGTACGTCTTGATGTTCTTGACGCCGGCGTTCTTGAAGAGCTCGTAGCGCCCCTCCATCTTCTCGACCGCCCAGAGCAGGACGTTGGTCGCCTGCTTCATGTCGGTCACGACCGGCAGCTCGAGGTGCGGGACGTTCTGGAACATCTGCAGCTCGACCATCTTCGGGTCGACGAGGATCATGCGCACATCGTGCGGTGAGCGCGTGAGCAAGAAGCTCGCGATGATCGTGTTGATGCAGACCGACTTACCCGATCCCGTCGTGCCCGCAATCAGAAGGTGCGGCATGCGCGCCAGGTCCTCGACGATCGCGGTGCCCTCGGCGTCCATGCCGAGGAACAGGGGCAGCGCCATGTAGTTCTTGTCGTACGCCTTCTGCTTGACGAGCTCGGAGATGCGTACCTGCCGGCGCTTCTTGTTCGGGACCTCGATGCCAATCGTCGCCTTGCCGGGAATCGGCGCGATGATCCGCACGCTGCGCGCACGCAGGGTCGCGGCGATCTCCTGCGACAGTTGCGTCACCTTGTTCATGCGCGTGCCTTGCGCGACGGTCAGCTCGAACATCGTGACCGCGGGGCCGACCTGCGCGCCGACGACCTCGGCCTCGACGCGGAAGCTCTTCAGGGCGTTCTCGAGGTCGCGCGCACAGCCTTCGAGGAAGTCGCGATCGAGCACTCCGCCGCCGGCGGGCGGCTCGAGCAGATCGATCGGAGGCAGGAGCCACGGACCCGGCGGCGGGGTCGGCGGCTCGAAGACGGGCGAGGCGATCTGCGTCTGGTGCGTGCGCACGGCCTTGGCCGCGATCGTCGCAGCGGCTTTGGCGCGCGCCTTGTCGGACTTGCCGGAGGCAGCCGGCGTGACGATCTCGTCCTCGAGCTCTTCGTCGTCCTCTTCCTCGTCCTCGTCCTCGTACTCGTCCTCCTCCTCCTCTTCGTCCTCGTACTCGTACTCGTCTTCCTCTTCCTCGTCGTCCTCGTACTCCTCCTCTTCGTCCTCGTCGTCGTAGGCCTCTTCGTCGTCCTCGTACTCGTCCTCTTCTTCCTCGTCTTCGTCGACGACGGGCTTGGTCTTCGACTTCGGCTTGGCCTTGGCCGGCGCCTTCTTGGCGGCCTTGCGACGCGTCGCCGTGCCGGCGGCCGCGGCTTGCGGCTCGAGGTCCGCGCCGCGCAGGAAGTCCCAGAGGCCAACGAACAGCTCCTTGAACCAGCCCCACAGCGCCGGCATCAGCTCCTCGCCCCAGCGCTCGCGGCGGTCGGCGACCCAATCACCGAACGCGCGGAACGCGGGGTAGAAGGCCATCTCGGTCGCGAGCATGAACGACACGGCGGAGATCGTGATCAAGAGCACCCAGAAGCCGAGGCTGCCGAAGCGCTCGACGAGCAAGGGCGAGGTCGAGAACGCGAGCCACCCCCCGGGTCCGTAGGGCAGCTCGTTGGTCAGCGCCTCCATCGAGTCACGGTCGCTCGCGTCGACGAAGCCGAGGTCGAGAATGTAGGCGAACGAGACGACGAAGCACGCGGCGCCGAGCGCACGGATGAGCGCGAGATCGACGCGCTTGCGCGCGACGATGATGCAGCCCCAACAGATACCGAGGACGGCGAGCAGATACCCCGCGAGCCCCATCGAGCGGAACGCCATGTCGGCGAGGTAGAAGCCGACCTCACCACCGAGGTTTTTGCCCCGCGCCACGGGGTCGGACATCGGCGTGTAGAAGCTGAGCATCGAGATCAGAAGCCAGATCGACGCCCCGACGAGCATCATCCCCGTCAGCTCGCGCACGCGCGCGAGGGTGCGCGCGTCGAGTGGCTCGCCGAACAGGAAGCTCGACGCGAGGGAGCCGAGGCGCCCCTTGTCCGCTCCGCCCTTCTTACCCTTGCCCCTGCCCTTGCGACTCTTGCCGCTCAAATTGAACGTGACCCCTCTGTGCTACGACCTGCGAATTGGACTGACCTGGGACGCCGAGCTCGGATGCCCGCGCCCCGAGCAGCGCTAGCGTCGGCGGAGCAACCCGACCAACGCGCGCGCCACCGCGCCCTTGGTCTGGTTCTCGAGCCGGCGCACTTCGCCGCCCTCGTCCAAGATCGTCACACTGGTGCGGGTCGCGTTCAATGCCGAGGCGTCGTTGAGCACCACGTAATCCGCGTTCTTGCGACGGAGCTTCGCCAGCGCCCTGCGCGTGCCCTGGCCCGTCTCGAGCGCAAAGGCGATCACTTGACGCGCGCCCTTCGACTTGGCGACCGTCGCGAGCACGTCGGGGTTTTCGACGAGCTCGAGCACCGCACGGCCCTCTCCCGCGTCTTTCTTGCGCCATTTGCCAGCGAGACGGCGCGCGGGCCGGTAGTCGGCAACCGCGGCGGCCATGAACACAGCGTCGGCGGCCCGGAATGCGGCCCGAAGCTCCGAAAGCATTTCTCTGGCGCTAGTTACGTCGATTCGGCACACCCCGTCGGGCGTTTCGAGGTGCACGGGTCCCGCGATCAGGGTCACGCGATGCCCCTTGCGCGTCGCGGCTGCGGCGATCGCGAACCCCATGCGGCCGCTCGACTCGTTGCTGAGGTAGCGCACCGGGTCGATGTACTCGCGCGTCGGTCCCGCGGTTACGACGACGTGCAGTCGCGCGTCCCCGCGCGCACGCTGGCTCATCCGCCCAGGAGCGCCTCCACGCGCTCGGCGATCTCGGTGGGCTCGGCGAGTCGTCCAAGTCCCGCCTCGCCGCACGCCATGTGCCCCTCATCGGGCTCGACGACGGTCCATCCGTCCCCGACGAGCTGGGCCAGATTCCGCGCCACGGCGGGTTGAGCGAACATGACGGAGTTCATCGCCGGGCACAGGAGGCGCGGGACGCCCGGCTCGAGCGCGAGCAGCGACGTCGTCACGAGATCGCCCGCGAGGCCGCCGGCGATGCGCCCCGCCAGGTCGGCGGAGCAGGGCGCGACGACCACGATGTCCGCCCAGCGCGCGAGGTCGATGTGGTCCATCGGACCCCGTCGCTCGACCCCGAACTCCGTGCTCGCGGCGGGCTCGCCGGTGATCGCCTCGAACAGCTGCGGGTCGATCAGGCGCGCCGCGGTCGGCGTGAGCACGGTGCGCACGGCGTGCCCGGCCTGGGTCAACTTGCTGGCCAGATCGCAGGACTTGTAGATTGCGACGGACGCACCGGCACAGAGCAAGACGTGGCTCACGGGGCGGGCCTTCCCTCCGGGCTCTCCTCGAGGCCGGCGAGGCGCGTCACCTCGGTGACGGCGCGCTCGAGGTCGTCGTTGACGACGATGTGGTCGTACTTGACGCGCTCGCGGTACTCGTCCTCGGCCTTGCGCAGGCGCCGCTCGAGCATCTCGGGGCTCTCGGATCCACGCCCGACCAGGCGCTGGCGTAGCTCCTCGAACGAGGGCGGAGCGATGAAGACGTAGAGGCCTGCGACGCCGAGGGCACGCAGCTGCAGCGCCCCCTGCACGTCGATCTCGATCAGGTACGTGCGCCCGGAGACAAGCACGTCTTCCATCGGCTGACGCAGCGTCCCGTAGAGGTTGCCGTACACCTCGGCGTACTCGATGAACTCGCCCGCCTCGACCCGCCTGCGGAACTCTTCCTTGCTGAGGAAGTAGTAGTGCTGGCCGTCGACCTCGCCCGCGCGCGGCGCGCGCGTCGTCGCGGAGACGGAGAAGACGACGCGCCGGTCCTCGAGCAAGCGCTTGCAAATCGTGCTCTTGCCGCACCCCGAGGGGCCGGAGATCAAGAGCATCTGTCCGCGATCCTGCATGTTCTCTGGCGCTATTCCCTGGCGCTATTCGACGTTCTGGACCTGCTCGCGCATACGCTCGATGTGCGTCTTCAGGTCGACGACGTCGTGGGCGACGCGCGCATCGTTGCACTTCGAGCCGATCGTGTTGGCCTCGCGGAAGAACTCCTGAGCCAAGAAATCGAGCTTGCGACCGATCGCGCCGCCCTTGTCGAGGAACTCGCCGAGCTGCTCGAGGTGAGCCGTCAGCCGGCTCAGCTCCTCGCTGACGTCGAGGCGGTCGGCGAGCAGCGCGATCTCGCGCGCGAGATCGGCCTCGCTCACCCCGCCGCGTCCGACGAGCTCGTCCACGCGCCGCTTGAGGTTCGTGTGGTGCTCGCGCACGACCTTGGGCATGCGCTTTGCGATGCGCTTGTGCGCGCTCTCGATCCCCTTCGTGTTCTGGCGCAGGTCCCCGACCAGCGACTCGCCCTCACGCGAGCGCATCTCGATCAAAGCCGTGATCGCCTTGCCGACGACGGTGCGGATCAGCTTCGCTTCGGCATCGTCGATCTCGCGCGGATCGGCCTGCGCCAGTACGCCGGGGAGCTGCACGAGATCGCTGACCGCGACGACGTTCTCGAGCTTGAGCTCCTTGGCGAGGCTCGCGAGCTGCTTGTGGTACGCGCGCGCCACGGCCGAATCGACGTGCACGTCACTGACGCTCGCGGTCCGCACGATGTGCACGTTGAGGGTGACCGAGCCGCGGTGCAGTTTCTTGCGCAGCGTCGACTCGACGTCGGGTTCCACGTGCTGGAACTCGAGCGGCAGACGGATCTTCGTTTGCAGGTGCCGGTGATTGACGGACCGGATCTCCGCCCTGACGGAGAATCCCGTGCGCTGCCCGGAGGCCGCGCCGAAACCGGTCATGGACCGCAGCACTAGGGACGCGCCGGGGTCACTGGTCCGCGGGAGCCTCGATGCCGTCGTCGATCGACGTCGACTGGCTCGCGTTGCGGTTCAGGATGTGGATGAAGAGGGCGCTCGAGAGGAACACGACCGCGACGATCGCCGTGAACCGGTGGATGCCGGAAGCCTTGACGCCGAACGTCTGCTGCCCCGCGGTACCGAGCGCGTCCCCGAATCCGCCGCCCTTGCCCTCCTGGAGGAGGATGACGACGGTCAGAACGATCGCCGCGAGGACGAAGGTGATGTAGAGGAGTGTGGTGATCATAGTGCTGCCATCCGTTGCTCGACACCTGGGCCCAGCGCGTGACGGCGATGGGATCAGTGCTTTCCCAAGTCCATAATGGGAAGAAACAACTCGGCTTTCAGGGAAGCCCCGCCAACGAGCGCCCCGTCGATGTCGGGGACGGCCATCAGCTCGGCGACATTGTCGGGTTTGACGCTGCCGCCGTACAGGATGCGGACGCCCGAAGCGACGCCTTCGCCGTAGAGGCCCGAGGCGAGGCCGCGCAGGTAGCCGTGGGCCTCACCCGCTTGGGCCGGAGTGGCCGTGTGGCCAGTGCCGATCGCCCAGACGGGCTCGTAGGCGATCGTGATGCGGGGCATGTCCCCCTCGGCGACGCCGCTGAGCCCGGCGGTGAGCTGACGGCGGCAGACCTCCTCGGTCTTGCCCCCCTCACGCTCCTCGATCGTCTCGCCGACGCACAGGACGACCTCGAGCCCGTGTCCGAGCGCGACGCCGACCTTGCGCTGGACCAGCTCGTCGGTCTCGCCGTACACGTGCCGGCGCTCGGAGTGGCCGAGCAAGACCAGCGGGCAGCCGACGTCACTCAGCATCGCGGCGCTGATCTCACCGGTGAACGCGCCCGCTTCCTCGTCGCAGCAATTCTGGCCGCCGAAGCGGATCGGCGAGCCGGCGACGGCCCGGCCGACCTCGTCGAGGTAGACCGCGGGGGGGAAGACGGCGACGTCGACGTCGGTGCGCGAGCCGAGGTGCTCACGCATGCGCGCGACGAGGTCGACCGCCGAGCGGCGGTCGAGGTTCATCTTCCAGTTACCGGCGACGAAGGGTTTACGGTGGGTCACGCTGAGGGGGCTGGGGAGGGAGCGGGAGGGTTGTTGTTGCTCGCGCCACGCCTGACGGTGTGGCAGCGCGGCTGTCTCGCTGGCGCCACAACTGGATGGGCGAAGTCGAACGGCGGAGTATACAGGGGGGACCATGAGCGCTGACACCCTTCTCCTGTCGCCCTTGCTCGACCTCCTCGCCCTCGATCGGCTGCCGCGCACGGGCTGGGTGATCGCGGGCGTCCCCGCCCCCGAGAGCGTCGCGGGGCATGTCCTCGGGGCGGCGCACGTCGCGCTCGCGCTGGCTCCGCGCGTGAACCCGGCGCTCGATCTGGGCGTCCTGCTCTCCGCGATCCTGGTCCACGACGCCCCCGAGGCGGCCAGTGGGGACCTACCCAAGCGGGCCGCCGAGCACCTTCCCGGGGGTGCGAAAGCCGTGATGGAGGACGGCCTGGCGCGCGAGCTCCTCGGTGCACTCTCGCCGGCCGCCCTGGCCGCCTACGCGGGCTACCTCGCCCAGGACACGCGCGAATCACGCCTCGCCCGCCTCTGCGACAAGCTCCAGCTCGGCGTGAGGCTGGTCGGCTACGTGCGCGCCGGCCAGGCCGGATTGGGGGACTTCCGACCCGGGCTGGAGGCTCTCGACTGCGGGGAGTTCCCGGCCGCGCAGGCGCTCCAGGCCGAGATCCTCGCGGCCCTGGACGCAGGGGCGTAGGCTCCGGTACGGGCCCCCCAAGGACTCCCATGCGTATCCTCACGATCGTTCCCATCGCTTCCCTGGTCGGGCTCGGCGTCACGCTGCTCCTGGCCCTGCGCGGCGAGGAGGCGAGCGATCAGCCCGAGGTCCAACTGCCCACCGGCGAGCTCACGCCACACGTCGAGCCCGAGCTCGGCGGCGCGTCCCTGGTCGGCACCGTGATCGACGCCGAGCGCGCGCCGATCCCGGGCGCCTCAATCGGTCTCGTCCTGCGCGGCAGACCGCTCTGGACCCACGCCGCCGCGGACGGTTCGTTCCGGCTCGACGAGGTCGACCGCGGCCCGTGCCGCGTGCGGGTGCTCGCGCAGGGTTGGCCCGCGCAGGTGCTCGACACCGTCGCGGGGGAGGGAGCGGTCGAGCTCGTCCTCGGTGCGCCGCTGCCCGAACAGCCGAGCTTCCCCGCCATCGAGTCGGCGAGCCTGTCCGGAATGATCGATCCGGGCATCGGCTCGGCGGATGCGGAGGGCTACGAGATCGTGCTCCTTCCGACCGGCAACATGACCGAATACGGCACGGGCAAGCCGCGCCGCGCGACGACCGACGCCGATGGCCGCTTCCGCTTCGACGCGCTGGAGCGCGTCGAGTACCGCGTGCTCGCCCTCCCGCCCTGGGCGGCCGGCGGTACGTGGCCGGATCTGCTGACGGGATGGGACGGGCGGCCCGAGCTGTACGACCACGAGCAGGCGGGAGAGACGCCGCCGCCGCTCCCGCTCAACCTGCTCGGCGGCATCATCGAGGGTACGCTGCGCGACGACCGCGGGCGCCTGCTCGAGGGTGGCCTGATCGAGGTGACCCCGCTCACCGACGCGGACGCCGGAAGCCCGCGCACGCTGCCGACGGCACGCACGGACGCGAACGGACGCTACCGGCTGCATCACGTGCCGCCCGGCCGCTACGCGGTGCGCGCGACCGCCGGGCCGCACGTGCGCGAGACGACCGTGCTGGTGCCCACGCGTGGCCGGGTCGACCCCGGGTTGTAGGGCGTTTGTCCAGATCGGGTGAAGATCCGCCGACTTGACGGCTGCATCCCTCCTATGCCATGGATGATGGTGCGAGCCACCGCCCATGAGCCCGATCTACCTCGACAACGCCGCCACGACCCCCATCACGCCCGAGGTGCGCGCGGCGCTCGCGCCATTCCTCGACACGGAATTCGGCAACCCGTCCTCGCGCTACCCGCTCGGCGTGCGCGCCGCGGAGGCGATCGACCGCTCGCGGGCGCTCGTCGCGCGCGCGAGCGGTGCCGAGCCGCGCGACGTCTACTTCACTGCCGGCGGCACCGAAGCGAACAGCATGGCCGTCCTGGGCGCGGCTCGGGCGCGGCGGGGCAAGGTCGAGGCGGCCCGGGTCGTCTTCGGGCCGACCGAGCACCCGTGCGTGCGCAACTCGGCGCTCGCCCTCGCACGCGAGGGCTTCGACGTCGTCCAGGCGCCGCTCGATCGGGCGGGGGCGCTCGACCTCGCGGGGCTCGAGGAATTGCTCGACGAGCGCTGCGTGCTCGTGGCGCAGATGCTCGTCAACAACGAGTTCGGCTCGCTCTACCCGGTGCGCGAAGTGAGCCGGATGACGCGCAAGCGTGCTCCGCACGCGCACGTACACGTCGACGCCGTGCAAGGGCTCGGCAAGGTCGACGTCTCGATCGACGAGCTGGGAGCCGACACGCTGGCGTTCTCCGGACACAAGCTGCATGCGCCGAAGGGCGTCGGAGCGCTCGTGACACGCGGAACCGTCGCCCTCGAACCGGTCATCTACGGCGGCGGGCAGGAGCACGGCGTCCGCTCGGGCACCGAGAACGTCGCCGGTATCGTCGCCTTCGGCGCCGCGGCCTCGGCCGCGGACGATCACCTCGAAGCTTCGCAGAGTCGCGTCCGCAACGTGCGGGCCGCACTCGTCCAAGAGCTCGATTCCCTCGACGGCGCCGCACCGGTCGTCGCCGGTCCGTCGGTCGACTTCGTGTGTGCCGTCGAGCTCCCCGGGCCCCCGGCCGAAGTCTGGCAGCACCACTTGGAGGCACGCGGCGTGTACACGAGCGTCGGCAGCGCTTGCCAGTCCAACACCGGCGAGGTGAGCGGGGCTCTGCGCGCTCTGGGGTTCGACGAGCGGCGTGCGCGGCAGGTCATGCGCTTCTCGTTCTCGCGCTACACGACCGAAGACGACGTCGAGCGGGCGGCACGGACGCTGCACGAGCTCGCCCCCGAACTGCGCGCCGCGACGCGATGAGCCTGGCACCGCCCGACCTCGTCCTGGTGCGGTACGGTGAGCTCGCCCTCAAGGGTGGCAACCGCCGCAACTTCGAACGGCAGCTCGCACGCAACATCAAGGACGTCGTGCGGCCGATCGCCAGCTCGGTAGTGCGCCGCGAGCACGGTCGCCTCGTCGTCGTACCAGCCCGGCGCGTCGAGCAGGTCGCGCGCCGCGTCAGCGAGGTCTTCGGCGTCAAGTCGGCGTCGCTCGCCTGGAGCGTCGAGGCGAACGCCGAAGCGATCACCCAGCTATCGCGCGAGCTCTTGAACGATGCGCTGAGCGACGTGCCCGAGTCGCGGACCGTGACGTTTCGCGTGCGCGTCAAGCGCGCGGACAAGAACTTCCCGGTGCAGTCCAACGCCCTCGAGCGACAGGTCGCGGACGCGATCCTGCCTGGCCCCGAGCGCGTCACCGTGAAGCTCAAGGACCCCGAGCTCGAGCTCGGTATCGACATCCGCCAGGAGGGCACCTACATCTTCCTCGCACGCCTGCGGGGCCCGGGCGGGTTGCCGGTCGGCACGCAGGGACGCGCGCTGTGCCTCCTGTCGGGCGGAATCGACTCGCCCGTCGCCGCTTGGCTCACGATGCGCCGCGGGTGCCAGCTGGGATTCGTCTCGTTCCACTCCTACCCGTACATCGGGGAAGCCTCGAAGAAGAAGGTCGCCGACCTCGCGCGGCGCCTCGGACGCTGGCAGCGGCGTGCGGCGCTCTACGTCGTGCCCTTCACCGAGATCCAGGTCGCGATCCGCGACGCCGCGCCCGAGTCGTACCGTACGGTCCTCTACCGGCGCATGATGCAGCGCATCGCGTCCGAGCTCGCCGAGCAACAGGGCTACCAGGCGCTCGTCACCGGAGAGTGTCTCGGCCAGGTCGCGAGCCAGACGCTCGAGAACATCGCGTGTATCGGAGCAGCCGCCGACCTACCGGTCCTGCGACCGCTGCTCGGGCACGACAAGGAAGACACGATCGCGATCGCGCGCGAGATCGGTACGTTCGAGATCTCCTGCATTCCCCAGCCGGACTGCTGCACCGTCTTCCAGCCGAGCCGGCCCATCATCAAGGGTCGCATCGACGAGTGCGAACGTGCGGAGGCGCTGATGGACGTCGGGGGCCTTGTTCGGCGCGCGATCGACGGAATCGAGACGATCGCCCTCGAGGGCGAATAACGTACGATCCGCGCGACGATGAACCGCGCAACCGCGCTCGTGCTCGCGATGGCGGCGCTCCTGGCCCACGCCCTCGCCATCCACCTCGACGAGATTCGCCGCTTCGGCACCCCGTACGAGTCGGCGCATGTCGCCTACCGCCTCGCCCGCAACTTCGTGCGCGAGGGAGTCTTCGCGTGGAACGTCAGGCTCGAGGGCGAGCTACGCGGAAGCCTCGGGAGCTACCCGTCCCCCCTCTGGGTAGCCGTGGCGGTACTGGCCGAGCTGCGCTGGTTCTCGGTCGCCCTGTTCACCCAGTTCGTCGGCATGGTCTCGGCGTTCGCGACAGTCGCTGTCTCCGCGCGCTTCGCTACGAACCGCGTCGCGGGCGTGATCCCGGCTGTCTTGATGGTCAGCTCCGGTTGCTTCGCTGCCGCCGCGGCGAGTGGGATGGAGTACTCACTCGCGGCGCTGCTCTTCTGCATGAGCTTCGTCGCGCTCGAGCACCGCCGCAACGTCTGGCTCGCGTTGGGCCTGGCTGGCCTCGCAGCCGCGCGACCCGAGGCGGTCTTGATCGTCCCCGCGTTCGCTGTGCTCGTCGTGCTCGAGCGCTTCGTGCCGCGCCGTGACAGCGCGGCCCCGATGCCGATCTGGACGGTTCTGCCCGCGTTCCTCGTCCTCGCCATGCTCCTCGGCCGCGAATGGGTCAGCGCGCAGCAGCCCTACCTCGAGCTCGTGCGCTGCGTCGTGACCTGCGAGGGGTCGCACATCTCGAACGGGCTCGCGTACCTACGCGACGCCCTCGTCAGCACGGGCCTGCCGCTCATGCTTCCCTTCCCGCTGATCACGCTCGCGACGGGCCGACTGAGCGGCGCCGGCGTGCGCGCCCTCGCGCTCACCGCGCTGTGGACGGGGCTGGTCGTCCTGCAGGGGGGCGGACCGCAGGCGTACGCCATCGCGTTCGTCCCCTGCCTCCCGATCCTGTGCGTGGCGATCCAGCAGGGTCTCGTCGCCGCGATCGACACTGGTCAGCGCTACCTCGAGTACGTGAGCTGGGCCGCCCTCGTCGCCACCGTCTCCATCTCGGTCCTGGCCAGCAAGTACCCCGGCGACCTCGGTCCGTTGAAGACGTTCGACATCCACCAGCAGTGGATGACCGGGAAGGCTCACCCGCCTTACGGTCGCGAGCCGTACCTCGGCCGCACCTCGCTCGGGCAAGAGATTCGACTCGCGCAGGAGCTGCGCGACCTCGGCTCGTTCATGAAGCGGCATCTCGCACCGCACCACACCGTTCTCACGCCCTACCCCGGCGCGATCGGCTATCTGTCGGGCACCCAGGTCCTCGATCTGTTCGGCCGCGCGGTCCGAGCGCCGAACGCCAGCGGCGCGCCCGCTTGGGAAGAGCACCCGAGCGCGGACCTCTTGGCGAACCTGGCCCTCGAGCCCGACTTCATCCATCCCGGTCGTCTCCACGTCTTGCCACGGCTCGAACAGGACGCGCTGATCGGCATCGATCCCGCGCTGGCCCTGCTCGACGTCGAGGCCCCGCTCACGATCGAGCTCGCGGACGACTACGAGCTGGTCACACTTCCCGTGCGGCGCGGGTACGGCCCGTCGCGCGGCGGGACGCGCCCGACGTTCGTGCTGCGCAACCGCTCACTCGACCTCGCGCCTGGCTTGGCGGTGACGATCACCGAGGGGCGGGTGCGCGTCGAGGCCCACAACCGCAGGACCGACGGTGACGCCTACGGCGGGCATCCGCAGCTCGCGCGCCTCTTGATCGAGGCGGTCGACGACGCGGGAGCCGTGCGGCACGTCGATCCCAGCGGGAACCTCACCGTGGACCGCCGCGTTCACGCGCGCACCGGCCTGCTGATCGCCCCCACCGCGGTCGGTGTCACGCGCCTCTTCGAGGCGCCGTTGCCGCAGGCGTCGGCTGGACGACAGCTCGTCGAGATCCGCGCGCAGCTCGTAAACCCCGGAGTGCGCCTCACGCACCCGCTCGCTCCGGCGAGTGCGAAGGTGAGCCTGCGGCTGTAGCCGTCGCTCAGATACTCAGCTTGTGCAGCTTGCGGTAGAGCGTGCTCTTGCCAATCTTGAGCATCCGCGCGACGGCGAGCTTGTCGCCTCCGCACGCGTCGAGTGCCCGTAGGATGACCTTGCGCTCGTAGGCGTCGAAGCTGATCGGATCGTCGTCGGTCACGTCCCACTCGTGCGAACTGCGCGTCGCCTCGGGATACCACGTCTCGCCGGCCGAGGACACGACGTCCGTGCGCGGTTCGGGAGCGACGCCGCGCGCGGAGAGTTCCGCGTACGCTCGCCGCAGACCGAGGTCGAGGTGCTCGATGCCGATGCGCTCGCCCGGCGCTCGGCGGAAGGCGTCGCGCAGGGTCTCCTCGAGCTCGTCGTGGTTGCGCGGCCAGTCGTGGTGCTGGAGCAGCCACAGGACCTCGGGCGCGAGCACCTTCCTCGCGTCGTCCGCCGTAACTCGGTTCAAGACCTGCTTGATGACACTCGGCAGGTCCGCCGCGCGTTCTACGAGCGTCGGCACGTGGATGGCGGAAGTTCCGAGAGCACGAAAGAAACTGGGAATCAGGGCGTTCCGGCGGCGTAGCCCGTCGAAGTCGCGCGTCGAGGTCACGAGAATGCGCGCCTCGAGCCGGCGCGGTGTCGTCGTCCCGACCGGCGTGAAGCTGCCTTCTTCGAGCATCCTGGCGAGGCGCTCTTGAACCGTGAGCGGCAGCGACTCGACCTCCTCGCACAAGAGCGAGCCGCCCGCCGCGAGGGTCACGAGTCCGTCGCGATCCGACTCTCCTCCGGCAACGCCGAACAGCTCGGACTCCAGACTCTCGGTCGAGAGCGCGGCGCAGTGCAGGACCAGGAACGGTCCGGCCTGCTCGACCGCGTAGTGCAACGCTCGCGCCACCTCGCGCCGGCGCGTGCCGCGCGCACCATGGATCAGCACTGGCTCGGTACGCCCTGCCTCCGCGACGACGGCGTGCCGCAACGCGCGGGTCGCGTCGCTCTCACCGACGATCGAGTGCGGGCCGTAGGCGACCGACGCGGTCTCGACGAGACTCTCCACTTGGCGCTGCGTCATGGAGCACGCGCGCGTGCGCAAGAGATCGTCGGCGATCATGCGACGGCCGATGTCGACCAGCAGAACGACGCGATTCCCGCGCGGCTCGCGCGGCAGCGTCGCGTGCACGGGGTAGATCGACGCCTGGTAGTGCCGCACGGGCCGGCCGGGCTTGTCCGGAAGATCGAAGCGCAGGCCTTCGATCGATGCGCGACGCGCGTCCCGGATCAGGGCCTGCAGCCCACGGCCAGGAGCGAGATCGTCGAGCGGGCGCCCCTCGAGCTCCTTGCCGAAGATGCGGTGGGCACCGGGGTCCGACGAGCGCACGATTCCGGCGTTGTCGATGATCAAGATCGCGTCCGGTCGAGCACCCGCGCACTGGGGTTCGGCGATGCCCGGTGACCCGACGGCGACCAGCCGCTGACGCTCGCATTCGAGCATCCGCCGGTGCTCACGACTCGCGTCGACGCGCTGGCGGTTCTGGAGGAGAACGATCGCGACACGCTCCAACGAAGCGAGCTCAGTGCTCGACAGGAAACGGTCGCAGCCGGCGTCGTAGGCGCGCTCGGCGATCTCTTCCACGCTTTCCGTCTGGGAATAGACGATGACGTGCGGAGCGATGCCGGGCTTCGACTTGATCTCGCGGCACAGCTGGGCGCCCGAGACGTCGTCGCCGACCAACACCAGGTCGAAGTCGCGCTCTTCCACGGCGCGCAAACCTTCATCGGACTCCTCGACGCCCGCCACTCGGAATCCCAGGTCCTCCATTCGGCCGCGCAGCATCGAACGGCGGGCAACTTGCGAATCGACGATCAAGACATTGTTCATCACGGCTCTCTCTATCTATCTCTATCTCTCTCGACGCACGCTTCGGATGCCCGGGCTCACTTGATGCCGAAGCGCTTGAGCTTGCGGTACAGCGTGCTCTTGCCGACGTTCAGGAGCCGCGCCGCGGCGAGCCGGTCCCCCGAGCAAACGTGCAGTGCGCGCACGAGAACCTGCTTCTCGTAGAAGTCGAGGCTGATCGGGTCTTCGTCGGTGATGTCCCACACGTTGAGCGGCAGGTCGCTCGCGTTCGCCGACGCCAGCAGCGGTCCGGTCGCGCCCGCTTCGGTCGAACGGCGCACGGGCGGAATGAGCTCAGGCAGCGGCAGCTCGGTGTGCAAGTCGCGCAGCGGGCGGGTGAGGTGCTTGACCTCGATCGTGTTCCCTTCGGCCCGTGCCGCGGCCTGCTCGATGCAGTCCTCGAGCTCACCGACGTTGCCCGGCCAGTTGTACTGCTGCATCAGCCAGTACGCTTCGTCCGCGATCGTCTCGACCTGGCCACAACCACCGAAGCGCAACAGGAACTGGTGCACGAGCTCCGGCAGGTCTTCGATGCGGTCGCACAGGCGCGGCACCCGAATGCAGTCGGGCGCGAGCCGCGCCGCCAGCTCGGGCAGCAAGCGACCGGAGCTGACGAGCACGTCGAGACTCTCGCTCGCCGAGACGATCAGGCGACACTCGACGCGTTCACGGCGCTGGGCCCCACGGCGACGGATGACACCCTTCTCGAGGACCTCCAGCAGCCGCTGCTGGGTCTCGGCCGGCATGCCCTCCACCTCACTCAGGACCAGCGTGCCGTCGCGCGAAAGCAGGAGCAGACCGGGTCGGTCGGCTACGGCGCCGTGGAAGGCGCCCTTGGCGTAGCCGAATAGCTCGCGCTCCAGATTCTCGGTCGACAGGCTCCCGCAGCGCAGCTGCAGCAAGGTGCCGGTCGCGATGCCCGAGTAGTGGACGATCCGCGCGACGAGACTCTTGCCCGCCGCGCGCTCACCGATCAAGGCGAGCGGGCGCTTTTGCTTGGCGGCCTCGACGATCTGCCGGCGCAGGGATTGTGCCGCCTTCGACTTCCCGGTGATGGCGTCGGGCTGGTAGATCGTGTGCGCGGCCTCGAGCAGCGAGCCGAGCTGCTGGCGCGGAATGGGGGCGCTGTTCTGCTGGTCGAGCTCCGCGCCGAACGCGCGACGCTTGTCGACGTCGAGCAGCAGAACGACCCGCAAAGACGGCACCGCGTCGCCCGAGGCGATCGGGGTAACGGACGCCATGATGCTCCGCCGCACACGGTCCTTGCGCGCCGAGACCTCGAACCGGAATCCGTCCCGCGCGCCGGTGCGTGCGTCACGCACGAACGCCTCGAGTCCGCTCGCGGGGACCACGCTCCCCAACGTGCGCCCGACGATCTGAAGCCCGAGAATCTCGCAGGCGCCGCGGTCGGCGTGCATCACGACTCCGCGCGAGTCGGCGATCATCACACCGTCGGGGCGCCCCGCCGCGAGCTCGCGGTGCAAGAGCGCTTCGGCGCCCGCTCCGCCCTTCGCCGCGCTCGAGTCCGCCTCCTGCTGACGCTTCTCCTCGAGACGGCGGTTCTCCATCTCGAGCGTGCGATTCTGGTCGCCGAGGTCCTCGAGCCGTGCGCGCTCGGACATCAACACGCTGGCAACGTGCCCCATCTGTCCGAACTGCTCGGGCACGACGACCGCGTCGCAACCGGCGTCGAACAAGCTCTCGGTGACCTCGCCTGACGCGGAGCGCGTGTAGACGAGGACATGCAAGACGTGCAGCCGGGTCAGCGTCTTGATGCGCCGGCAGATGTCGGCGCCGCCGGCCCCGCTCCCGAGGTCACTCGCGATCACCGCCAAGTCATAACGGTGCGTGCGCGCTTCGACGAGCCCGCGCGCACCCGTGTCGGCTTCGGTGACCACGTGTCCGATCTGTTCCAACAAACGACGGACGTGCGCACGGTCGGTCGGATCCGTGTCGACGAGTATGATGCGCCCAACGTTGCGGAGCCTTCTTTCGATGGCAGACCGCGGTTTTCCGGACGGTGTCGAGTGCGAAGGAACGGGAAAGGCCATGGGATGTTCGGAAAGGGAACGGAATAGGGAAGACCCTAGATTCTCTGGTTCACCATTAGGGAAGACCCTAACAGCTAACTCTCTTGTCATGCCGATTTCGAGAAGCCTTGCCCAGATTTCGTGGCTATTTCTCGGTGCCGGCGTCTGACCCCCTCTTCGGAGCCCGGGTCGCGAGAGCGCTCGCGGCATTGCCCGAGAACGAGAACGGATTGCGCCGAGTGGCCCAATTGCGGGAATCGCTCGGCCCGGAGCTCGGCCGCCGCGCGGCCCGACTCCACGATTTGCGCCTTCGTGCGAGAGGCCGATTTCCAGGGGGATGGCTACCGTATTTGACGCCGCTCGGGCTGGAAAAAGCCACGTCGAAACCGGTTGCGCTCGCCCGCGCGGCGCACATCGCACGCGCGACGCCAGGGGCCTGGATCTGGGACGCGACGTGTGGCATCGGGGCGGACTCGGTCGCCCTCTCGGAGAGCGGTCTACGCGTCGCGGCCAGCGATCTCGACGGCGAGGCCGTCGCTTGTGCGCGCGCCAATCTGGCCGCGCGACCGGCGGGCGCGGGCGCCGTGGTCGCACGTGCCGACGCCCTCCGTTCCCCCTTTCGGGTCCCCTACGTCCTTCTCGATCCCGATCGTAGGACGGGCGGGAAGCGCTCGCTCGACCCGGATCGGTGGTCCCCCTCCTGGTCGCACACGCTCGAAATCGCAGCTCGCTACCGCGGAGCGTGCGTCAAGCTAGCCCCTTCCTTCGACCCCCAGAGCGTCTGCCCGCCCGAGCACCACGGCTGGCAGTGGTTCAGCCGCCGCCGCGAGTTGAGCGAGGTCTGCCTCTGGCTCGGGGACTGGTGCGACGCGGAGCCGGGAATGCGCTCGGCAACGCTGGTCGCCGAGGACGGGACGACGACGAGCTACGAGCGCCGTCCACGCTCGTGCGCGGCGCTCAGCAGTGGGAAGCTGGCCCATGCCCGCTGGCTCGCCGAGCCCGACCCGAGCGTGATTCGCGCGGGACTCCTGGGGAATCTGGCCAGCGAAGAGGGGTACGCCCCACTCGCGCCTCGGATCGCATTCCTCGCGGGCCGTGAACCGACCCGGTCGCCGTTCCTTCGCTGCTGGCCGATCCTCGGCACCTGCGCCCTCGATCCGCGCAAAGTGCGCGCCCTGCTGCGCGAGCACGACGTCGGCCCCCTGACCGTCAAGAAGCGTGGCCACCCCGACTCGGCGGATCTGCTCGCCAGGCGGCTACGGGGCCGCGGCTCTCGGCCGGGAATCCTGGCAGTCACCCGGCTGGAGCGGGGGCACCTGGCGCTCCTGCTCGGACCACAGCACCCAGTTAAGCCGCAGCTAGGGCACTCTTAGTGGAAGTCCTCGGGGATGGTGGGCGATGAGGGATTCGAACCCCCGACTCTCTCGGTGTAAACGAGACACTCTAACCACTGAGTTAATCGCCCGTTCCGCTTGGGTCGACACGGTATCCTGCCGAGTTCTCTTACGCCAGGTCGACGCCCGGGACAGGATCCCAGGGCCCGATCCGGCGCTACGATTCCCCAACAGTCCCAAGCCCTCCGCACTTGCCCCATGCGTATCGCCGTCATTGGAACCGGCTACGTCGGCCTCGTCGCAGGAACGTGCTTCGCCGAAAGCGGCAACACGGTCACCTGCATTGACATCGACGCCGAGAAGATCGCCAAGCTCAAGGAGGGCTTCGTGCCGATCTACGAGCCGGGTCTCGAGGAGCTCCTCAAGCGCAACGTGCGCGACGGACGCCTGCACTTCACGACCGACTACGCGGAGGGCATGGCCGGAGCCCAGATCGCGTTCATCGCCGTCGGCACGCCCCCCGGCGAAGACGGCAGCGCGGACGTGACGTACGTCCTCAAGGCCGCCCAGTCGGTCGCGGAGCACATGCAGGGTTACGCGGTCGTCGTCGACAAGTCGACCGTGCCCGTCGGGACGGCCCTGAAGGTCGCGGAGACCCTCGGCGCGCACACCAAGCACGACTTCGACGTCGTCAGCAACCCCGAGTTCCTGAAGGAGGGCGCCGCGATCGACGACTTCCTCAAGCCGAACCGGGTCGTCATCGGTTCGAACTCCGAGCGCGCGGCACGGATCATGACCGAGCTGTACGAGCCCTTCGTACGCACGGGCAACCCGATCATCCACATGGACGTCGCATCGGCCGAGCTGACCAAGTACGCGGCCAACGCGATGCTCGCCACGCGCATCTCGTTCATGAACGAGATCGCCAACCTCTGCGACCGCGTCGGCGCAAGCGTCGACCACGTGCGCGCCGGCATCGGCTCGGACGAGCGCATCGGCTCGCGGTTCCTGTTCTCCGGCGCGGGCTACGGCGGCTCCTGCTTCCCGAAGGACGTCAAGGCAGTCATCAAGACCTCGAGCGACCACGGCTATCCGTTCCAGATCCTCGAGGCCGTCGAGCAGGTCAACGAGAAGCAGAAGCAGGTGCTGTTCCACCACGTCGTCGAACAGTTCGGAGAGGACCTCAGCGGGCACCGATTCGCCGTTTGGGGCCTGGCGTTCAAGCCCAACACCGACGACATGCGCGAGGCACCCGCGGTGGTCGTCATCGAGGCCCTGCTCGCCGCGGGCGCGACCGTCGTCGCCCACGACCCCGAGGCGATGGACATGTGCCGCTCGCACTACCTCGGCGACCGCATCGAGTACTCCCCCAACCCGATGGGCGCCCTGAAGGACGCCGACGCCCTGATCCTGATCACGGAGTGGAACGAGTTCCGCCGCCCCGACTTCGACGCAGTGAAGAACGCGCTGAAGGAGCCCGTCATCTTCGACGGCCGCAACGTGTACCCGCGCGGCACCCTGGAGGAGATGGGCTTCCGCTATCGCGGGATCGGCCGGTAGGGTGTTCTGCCCGAGAACGCTCGGGCACCGATCCGGCGAAGGCCTGACCAATCGGGATAGGGGCCGGCAGGACTAGCAGACAGTTGCGGTCTTGTCCCGAGTTCGCGTGTGCGTGGCACAAGGCGCGGCGACGACGCAACTTCGCTGCCAATACGGTGATACTGGGATTGGTCGCAGGAGCCGCAACGCCGTGGCGCGTGCATGCGGGCCGGGATACGACTGCGAATGTCTGCATCACACCAGTAGTTCCGCCAGCCTGTCAGGTAGCTGCGAAGCTGCCCGACGACGGCGGTCATGCTCCGGCCGCCTTGCCTTCCCGTGATCTGCCGCACTCGCCCTTTCATCTTCTCGAGGGCCTTCTTCGCGACACGCAAGCGTACGCGCTTGCCCGGACCGACCCACATGGAGTACCCCAGGAAGTCCCGGTCCCACGCTCGCGCCACCGCGCTCTTGGTCTCGTTGATTCGAAGCTGGAGCTTGCTGTACAGCTTGCGCAGGTGATTGAGCACCCGCTCGCCCGCCCGTCGCGGGTGGACGAAGACTCGCCCGTCATCGGCGTAGCGCACGAAAGCATGTCCGCGCTTCTCCAGCTCCTTGTCGACCTCGTCCAAGAGCACGTTCGCGAGGAGCGGCGAGCCGGATTGCAGATAGCGACGGATCAGTCCCAACACGCGCTTGTCCGCGAGTCCTCTCGCGAGCTTCCCCATCAACACGTCGTGGTTGACCCGATCGAAGAACTTCTCCAGATCGACATCTACTACGATCCGCCGGCCTTCCTGCACGTACCGTTGCGCGGCACGCACGCTTCCTTCAGACGCTCCCTCGCGGTCACGCCCTTGCGCTTCCCTTCGGTACCTGCGGCCAGGTTCCGGGAGGATTCTCACCTCCAAGTCGACAGTCATGCCAGGCGCACACGACAAGGCGGCCCCTCCCTCGCGGGAGTGGGCCGCCTTTTGATGTCGTGGTAAACCGAGGATGTCTTCGAGACGTGAACTGCGTCACGAGTGTGACGGCACCCTATCCACATCGACCGAGGACACCTTCAACGGCTTATGTACATCAAGCGTCGGCTAGTTGGAACCGACTCGGTACCACTTCATGCGGAAAAGATTTGTCTTCTTCGAAGTCATCGCCGCTCGCGCGGCGGTCGAACGACGATCGAGGCACGTGTTTCCGATGCTTCGACGGCGTGCGATTCGTGGCGGTACGAGCGTTGCGAAGGGTGACGAACGGATGTCTCCGACACACCGTCGCGTGCCGCGCGTGGGACGTCGTCGGCACTCCACGCAGCGATGAGGCGACGGGCGTCCGCGCGTAGCGTCGGGTAGGGCGTTTCCCGCAGGAGCACGCTCCAGATGCGCACGGCTTCGATCGTACGGCCCGCCTCCGCGTGCACGCGCGCACGCCACAACTCCGCTGTGTCACGTTGCTTGCGCGTGGCGAGACGGTCGCGAACGACCGCCTCGTACCAATCGAGCGCGGGCTCCCAGCGTTGCGTGCGGCGGTGGAGATGACCGAGCTCGAGCGCCGCACGGGGCCGGAACGCCGTCCTTCCCGCGCGGTGCGCGCGCTCGAACTCCAACCGTGCAGTCGTGTGCTCACGCGCCGTGCGCAGGAGCTCGCCCGCGCGGAACGCCGACTCGGCGCGCAGCGCGGCATCGTCGGGTAGCAACTCCCACGCCGCGCGAAACGCATCGACCGCGGCGCACAAGACTCGATCGCGCTCGCCAGGCCCCGCGCGCGGCACGCGACGCCCCAGCTCTCGAGCAACCCTCAGAGCGTGCAGTCCCGGTCCGGGCCGCACCACCGCGTCCCGATCACGCTCGACCGCCCCCTTGCCGCGAGCCGCGAGGGCCGCGAGCGCGATCGCCACGAGAACCCACGCGGCGCACCGCAGACGCCGCTCGAAGAGGAGCATCGGGGACCCTAGCAGCCCGTGGTGAAACTCACGCTGCACTGGAAACCGACAGGATCCGCCCTGGCGGCGTTGCGCTTCCTCCAAGGAACCACCGGCTGCGCGTCGTCAGCGCGCCTTGCCTGGACGAATCCTGCCGGCTCCCGTGCATCGTGAGCTTCACCACGGGCTGCTAGAGGCGCGCCACCAGTCGCCGCGAACGCCGGCTGCACAACACCAGATGCATCGCGTGCGCCAAGCGCCGGCGCGCACGAAAGAGGCGCACTTTCACCAGCGCCACGGCGATCCCGCAGTGTGCCGCCGTCGCGCGGGCGTCGCGACCCTCGCCGTAGTACACCGTCAGCACGTCGCGATCCCGGTCGATCAATCCGGCGAAGCACTCGCGCATGTACAGCGTGAGTGTTCCGCGGTCGACGTACTGCGCTCCGACCTGGAACCCGTCGGTGCACGTCAGCGTGGACGGCGAAGGATCGCGGCTCTCGAGGCGCTCGAACAGCTCCTCGTCGTGTCCGACGCTGGGTCGGCGCTGGGTGAATCGCGCGTGGTCACGGAACACGTTCCCGGCAATGCGTGTCACCCACGGCGCCAGGCGAGCGTTCGCCTGGAGGCCTCCGCGGTAGCGGGCCGCACGCAGGAGCGTCTCCTGGATGATGTCGTCGACTTCGTTCTCGTCCTGACAGCGGCGCCGCAGGTAGCGCTCGAGTCCTGGCCGCAGGCTCTCGAGACCGGTCCAGGTCATCTCACGGGCGTCGGGAAGCGGGGCAATCACCATTGGGGGGGTCCTCCTTGGGTCGAGCGCAGCCGCGTCGGAGCACGGCGCGCGGGAGAGGAGGAGACCGCGCCGCGGCACGCCCGTGGCGACGAGCGGGCGAGCACCGCATCTGCGGCACGAAACGTCGCCGCGCGAAGTGGGGAGCGACGTGCTCGCCCGTCGCGGAGCCCCGTCGGCTCCGCTCGCCGGCGCGCGAGCAGCGCGCCCGGGGGCCAGGGGCCGCCGCACCGGTGCGGCAAGGGCGCCGCGCACGTGCCCGATCACGCACGGCTCCCGGACTCCGCCGACCGGGTCCGTTTTCGAGGGGCGAAGAGCCCAAATGTCAGAAGACCGGGCCGGCGCGCGCCGACCCGGTCTTCCTGTGATTGGTTCGTGGGCTAGCAGCCCGTTGAAAAAGTCATTCGGCGCCATGACGACATCCTCCACGCCCGGTCGGCACCTGAAAGCCTCCCCGAATCCACGAATTCGCCTACGTTTCCAGGCGCCAACCGGACGCGGATGCTGTC
>JAAELL010000584.1 GCA_024226735.1 bacterium
AGCGTCGGCCGCTCTATCAATGGACTACCGCCTCGCCGGCGCGTGAGCGTCGGCCGCTCTATCAATGGACTACCGCCTCGCCGGCGCGTGAGCGTCGGCCGCTCTCGTTCAACTCTCGCGCAGCACACCTTGATCGTCGACGTAGAACTCGCGGTAGCAACCGGGTCGACGCCTGAGCCCGACCTCGTCCTCCACGTGGCGTGGCAGGTGCCACCCGCGCAGCGTACGACGATCGCAGCTCGCGCAGACCTCGCTGTAGACCTGGTTCCACGGCCGGCCGCAACGGCGGCACAGGAAGCGCCGCAGGGGACCTAGTGGTGTGATGCATTCCAGGATGCGGCGACGCATACCCTCGCGCTCGGGGAGCGTCTCGGGGTCTGCGTGGGCCGCGAGCTGGCGCGGGTAACCGACGTTATCAATCCTCGTACGAGGGCGCTGGATGAGCACCCGTTCCATGTCGCTTCGCATGGCTTTCCTCCGTGTTCAGGCCGCGACGACCAGGCGCCACGACGCACGCCGATGCGCCAGCAGACTGCCGCGGCTCGGCGAAGCGCTGGATACGAATCATGGTGCGGACGGAGCCGCAAGTGGCGCGGATTCGAACGCCCCTTCTGGGACGTCTCGCTACTGTCCCGCGCCGATGCGCAGGACGTGGTACGCGCCTGCGGCGAACGCTCCGAAGTCTTCGGTTTTTCCGCCCGGCCACGTCACCTGCACGGCGGTCACCTCGTTCGCGCCGAGGCCGAAGTGCACGCGCGGATCGCCCGCGGCCGCGTACGAGTACGCGGACTGGCACAACCGGTACTGGTCGCCGGCGCCCGTCGTGATGCGCACGACGGCGTCGAGGGCGTCGGCGCCGTTCGCGTTCAGCAGACGGAAACCGATCCACTCGCCGCTCTTGGAAGCGTCGTTGCGCAGGAGCCGAATCGGCTCGTCGCGGTCGGCGTAGAGCACGTCGACGTCGCCGTCGTTGTCGTAATCACAGAACGCGGCGGCGCGGCTCGCGCCCAACAGCTGAGGCGAGGTGAGCTGCGCGGTGATCTCCTCGAAGCGCGCCTCGCCGCGGCCGCGGTAGAGCTGGTTCGGCTCGGCGAAGACGTTCGTGTCGGACTCGTACGGCTTCCACGTGTCGACGCGGCCGTTGGCGATGAACAGGTCGAGGATCGAGTCGTGGTCGAAGTCCGCGAACGCCGTGCCGAAACCGGTGTAGCGCACGCTCGAAGCGCTGAGTCCCGTCGCCTGGGTCGCGTCGCTGAACACGCCGCCGCGGTTCTTGTAGAACGTGTTCGACTCGGTGTGAACGTGGGTCATGAACAGGTCCCAGTCGCCGTCGTTCTCGACGTCGATGGCCTGCACGCCCATGCTCGCCTCGGGCATCCCGCGCATGTTGACCGACGTCCCCGAGAGCAACCCGGACTCCTTGAACGTCCCGTTCCCCTGGTTGATCCAGAGGTTGTTGGGCACGCTGTCGTTGGCGACGTAGAGATCGACGTCGCCGTCACCGTCGAAGTCCGCGACGGCGAGCCCGAGACCGATCCCGTCGGCAGCCGCGATCCCGGCCGATTGGGTGACGTCGGTGAACGTCCCGTCGCCTTCGTTGCGGAACAGGGTGTCGATCGACGGCGCGTTGTAGTTCTTGGGACTGCAGTAGTCGTTCTCGGCCTCGGCCGTGCGGCAGTCGAGCTCGCGGTCGGGCGACCAGTTCAAGTTGTTGACGACGAACAGGTCGTAGTCGCCGTCGCTGTCGTAGTCGATGAAGGCGGAGGCCGCTCCCCACTTCGATCCTGCGACGCCGGCCTCGCGCGTGACGTCGGTGAAGGTGCCGTCGCCCTCGTTGCGATACAGCACGTTCGCCTCGAGGTTGAGCACGTACAGGTCGGTGTCGCCGTCCCCGTCGTAGTCACCGGTCGCCAGCCCATGGCCGTATCCGCGGTCTCCGACTCCCGCAGCGTCCGTCACGTCGGTGAACGTTCCGTCGCCGTCGTTCTTGAAGAGCCGGTTGCCTTCGGCGTTGCGCACGCCCGGGGTCGGATCGCCGCTCTGCAGCACGTAGACGTCGTAGAACCCGTCGGCGTCGTAGTCGAGGAAACCGAGTGCACCGGAGGAGATCTCCGGCATCCAGAAGCGCAC
Organism: bacterium; assembly: GCA_024226735.1. Classification (GTDB taxonomy): domain Bacteria; phylum Planctomycetota; class UBA1135; order UBA1135; genus JAAELL01. The sequence continues at coordinate 2,131 of JAAELL010000584.1, forward strand.
CTCGGGCACGCAGCACTGGTGGGTGAAGACGAGTCCCGACGTCGCGGCGACCTCGGTGAACCACGGCTCGGCCTGGACCGCGGACGAACCACCCGTGGAAGCCGCATCCTGGGGATCGTCGCCGCCGCACGCCGCGAGCCCAAACCCTATGAGCACGAGTCCTGCCCGAGCAATCGAGACGAGTGTGCAGCGGGGGAACACCATCAAATCGGCGCCTGTTCGAAGATCGGGCCGCAGGTTCAGATCACGCGCATCGAGAACTTCTTCACGAACTCGGTCACGATCGCCTTGTCCTTGGACAGGAGGCCGCCGCCGGTCTCCGAGTGAACGTTCGTCTCGGAAGAGGGGATGCCGTCGGGGCCGGTGACCGAAACGACGATCTTCGCGGTCCCCGCGAGAAAGCCACCGGTGCGCTCACACGTGATCGTCAGAGCTTCCTCGTCGACTCCGAGGATCTTCCAGGACTCGAGGTCGTCGCACATCTCCCGCGCGACGCCAAAGACGTCCTGCTTGCGGATCGGCACGCGCACCGGCTGGTGCCAGCGGGAGCTGTGGCTCTCGCTCGTCGAAAAACTACCCACGAGGTGGGCGGGTCACTTCGACGCAACGAACTTCGCCAGGCGCGCCTTGGTCCGGGCGGCGGCGTTGTCGTGGATGATGTTCTTCTTGGCGCACTTGTCGACGCGCTTGACCGCCTCGGGCAGCGCCTTCTGCGCCGCTTCGGCGGTCTCCGCCTGGTGAACGGCCTTGATAGCCGTCTTCATGCGCGTGCGCATCGCCTTGTTCTCCAGGCGCTTGCGCTCGTCGGTGACCATCCGCTTCTTGGCTTGTTTCGTGTTGGGCATGGTTACTTCAGCTGCTCCATCTTGGCAGCCACGTCTCGGAAGCCGATGTCGACTTCGTAGATCCTAGCGAAGAAGGAGCGCGCCTCGGCCGAGTTCCCCTCGGCCTCCGCGATCGCTCCGAGATTGTACAAGATCTCCCGCGCGCGCTCGTCGACGCCAGGAGAGTCCCCGAGGGCCTTGTTGTATTCCTTCTTGGCCAAATCGAGGAAGCCCTTCTTCTGGAAGCACTGCGCGAGCGCGAGCAGGGCGTCGCTCTTCAGGCGCGGGTCCGCGACAGCCTTCTGCAGCTGGGCGAGCGCGTCGTCGTAGCGCTCCTGGCGCATCATCGCGCGGCCGAGCGCCAGGCGCAGGTTCGCGTCCCCCGGCTGCAGCTCCAGCCGCCGCTCGAGCTCGGAGATCTCGACCGCGTAGAGCTCCGCCTCGAGCCGGTCGGCCATCTCCTGGTCGCCGTCCTTGTCCGCGCGCCGGATCGCCTTCTTGATCGCCTTGACCTTGAGTTGACCGACGCGGTCCTGCAGGTCGACCGAGTCCTTGCGGTACGAGAGCGCGCGCTCGGCGAGGTCGAGGGCCGCCTCGGGGTCGCGCAGCTTCTCGTGGGTTTCCGCGATCTCGATCATCAGGTCGACGTTCGAGCTGTCCTCGGCGTAGCGCTCCTCGAGCTTGACGAGGTCGTCCTTCAGCTCGTCCGCGGAGCGGTGCAGCCGGTGCGAGCGCTCGAGGCGCTGCGCCTGCTCCTTGTCGACGATCTGCTCGCGACTGTGCCCGACCTCGTCGAACCGGCCGCGCGACAGCGCGGCCTCGGCCGAGAGGTCCTTGCGCGCCTTGAGCGCATCGCGATCGCGCGGGTCGGCTTCGAGCGCACGCTCGTAGAAGTCGAGCGCACGCTGGTGGTCGCCCTTCTTGTGCATCATCGCACCGGCGCGCTTGAGCCCCTCGGGGTTGCGCGGCGCGATCTCGGTGATGAACTCGTAGACCGCGAGCGCCGAGGAGTAGTGCCCGCCCGACTCGAGCACGTGACCGAGGAGCATGTTGGCCTCCTCGTCCATCGGTGACGTGGCGAGGTACGACTCGAGCGACTTCGCCGCCGCGTCGTACTTCCTCGCCTTCGCGAGCGTCTTGGCCATGGCGAGGGGCGTCGCGCCCTTGATCATCTTGAAGAGCTTGCCGCCCTTCTTCGCCTCGTGCCGGCGCTTCAGCACACGCCGCAACCCGGCGCGAGCCTCCCCCACGTCGGGATCGATCTCGAGCAGCTGCTGGAAGAGCTGGACGGCGAAGTCGTAGTTCTTTCGCCGGGCGGCTTCTTCCGCCTTCTGGATGTGCTTCGAGTAGTCCAAGTGAGGGGGGGCGCGCAGCCGGTCTCGAGCCATACGCCCGCCGAGGTCCCGGGGGACGATTCGGGGGCGTCTCGGCGCCCACGAAGGGCCCGGCTCCGCCAAGATGAGCCGGAAAATACTATAGATGCCTCCGGCCGCCGTCAACGCGCCCGCCTCGTGTAGGATCCCCGGCTCCCCCCAAACCAGCGACCATGACCGAAGACCTCTCGTTCGACCTGACCCTCTTCCCAGCCCCCGTTCTGCGCAAGGTCGCCGAGCCGGTCGAGGCCTTCGATGAAGATGTGGCGCGGACGGTCGAGGCGATGTTCGAGCTGATGTTCAAGAGCAAGGGAGTCGGCCTGGCCGCCCCCCAGGTCGGCCTGAAACGCCGCATCCTCGTGCTCAACGAGACGGGCGAGCAGGACAAACCCGAGCAGAACCTCGTCCTCATCAACCCGACGATCCTGGCGACCTCGGGGCCGCGCAAGCCCTTCGAGGAGGGTTGCCTCTCGTTCCCCGGCATCTACGCCGAGGTCCAGCGCCCCGAATGCTGCAAGGTCGAGGCCCACGACGTCCACGGCGAGCGTTTCGAGGCCGACTACGACGGCTTCACCAGTCGCATCATCCAGCACGAGCACGACCACCTCGAAGGTGTCCTGCTCGTCGACCGCATGTCGCCCGTCGACAAGCTGCGCAATCGGGGAGCCCTCGAGGAGCTCGTCGACGTGTACAAGGCCAGCAAGGTGTGACAGCCCCCCACCTCGCGCTTTGATCACGACCGACGACGTCTCCGATCTGCCCCTCGCCGGCAGCCCGGGGTCCGTCGTGAGCATCGGCGTCTTCGACGGTGTGCACTTGGGCCACGAGGCGATCCTGGCGGCGAACGTCGCCCGGGCACGCGAGCTCGACGTCCAGCCGACGGTCGTGACCTTCGGGCGACACCCCAAGGGCATCCTCCTGGGGCGGGCACCGCGCACGCTGACGACGCTCGCGCACCGGCTCGAGCTCTTCCGCCGGGCCGGGATCGTGCACACGCTCGTCCTGAACTTCGACGAGACCCTGCGCAGCATGCCCGCGCCGGAGTTCACGCGCTCGATCCTCATCGAGCGGCTCGCGGCCGAGAGCTTCGTCCTCGGCTTCGACAGCAAGTTCGGCAAGGGCCAGGCGGGTGGTCCGGTCCTCTTGCGCGAGCTGGGCCACGACGTCCACGTCGTCCCCAAGGTCACGGTCGGCAGCCGCGCCGTGTCGAGCACGGCGATCCGGGAGGCCGTGGAGCTCGGCGATCTGGCGGGCGCGGCACGGATGCTGGGGCGCCCGGTCAGCGTCTTCGGCGACGTCGTGCGCGGGGAAGCGCTCGGCCGCCGAATCGGCTTTCCCACCGCCAACCTCGACCTGCATCACGAGCTTCATCCCCCGACCGGGGTCTACGCCTGCCGGGCCCACATCGTCGATCCGGACAATCCGCTGGCGGCGCGGGCGAGCCACGACGCGGTCGCCAACATCGGCTTCCGCCCGACCGTCTCGGGGGAGCGGCCCGCCGAGCCCCTCGTCGAGGTGCACCTCTTGGATTGTGGCGATCGGTACGCGGACGACAGCCTCTACGGGGAACACGTCGAGCTCGAGTTCCTGCGGCACTTGCGCCCGGAACAGCGATTCGACGGGCTTACCGAGCTGCGGGCCCAGATCGCCCGCGACGTGGCCGAAGCGCGACGAATGCTCGCGGAACACTAGTGGGGTACCCACTGCCCCCGCGAGGCGGCCCGCGACCTTTCCGCAAGAGCCCTTTGACGGCGGGGCCGACTGCCGCGATAATCCCCGCCCCCGCGGGGAGATGGCCAGGTAGCTCAGTTGGTAGAGCACTTGACTGAAAATCAAGGGGTCACCAGTTCAAGTCTGGTCCTGGCCACCATCCGCCCCAGCTCCCCGCGACGACTCTTCTCCGGAGCGGCGACCGCGGGAAGCGGAGCATGACCTCGATCACTCCGACACGCATCGGCCGACGCGATCCCTCGCGCATCGTGCTCGACTGGGCCGACGGTAGCTCGACGACGTACACGGCCGCTGAGCTGCGGCGCCTGTGCACGTGCGCCCACTGCGTGCACGAATTGACCGGCAAGGCCCTGCTCGACCCGGCCAGCGTCCCGGACGATCTGATCCAGAACGACCTGCGGCTCGTGGGGAGCTACGCGATCGCGGTCCAGTTCGCCGATGGTCATTCCACCGGCATCTACCCCTTTGCTTTCCTGCGGAAGAATGATCCGGCGCAGGCATGACCGGGGGTGACGTGGCGTGGAGCCCCTGAGGATCAACTCGCGGCTGGTGATTCCGCCGGACGAGCTCGCGGTGAGCTTCGCGCGCGCCGGGGGGCCCGGGGGCCAGAACGTGAACAAGGTCGCAAGCAAGGTCGTGCTGCGCTTCGCGCTGCGCGGCAGCCGGGTGCTGGGCGAGGTGCGCCTCGCGCGACTGGAGAAGGCCCTCGCGAGCCGTCTGACGGCGGCGGGCGAGCTCGTCATTCACGCGTCCACCTACCGCGAGCAGGCGCGCAACCTCGAGGACGCCCGCGAGCGCCTTGCGGAGCTCCTGCGCACGTCCCTGGCGGTTCCCAAGGCCCGCCGAGAGACCAAGCCCACCCGTGCGTCGCGCCGCCGCCGGGTGGACACCAAGCGGCGGCGGGGCCAAACCAAGCGTGACCGACGCAAACCGAACTCGGAATCGTAGGCCGCAATGCGTGCGAAGGTCCTAGAAGTCGCCAAACGACCAACACGCGCACAACAAACCGCCTGCGTATTACCGAGCAGTCAGCCCACGAGGCGCGGCAGAGGCGCGGCGCCATTAACTGGCCGGGCGTGAGAGTCGTGTTCGCCCACGGGCGCAAAGACTGCCTAAGCCGAGTATTACAGCTGACTTAGGGAAATACCGTGCGCATAGCTGTCCTTTTTTGGGCCATGCTTTCCTGACCCGCGCCGAAAGAACCTGCGGAATCAGATGCGAAAAACCGCCTGCAGGCTCTTGGCGCCGCGAGACCCTCGCGGCATGCTCTGCGCGCTCTAGAACCCCATCCCTAATCTCTCTGTCTGTCTGTCTGTCTGTCTACTCACACTGTGAGGTGTTGACCCCATGAAGAAGCTCGTCTGCAGCGCATTTGCGCTGACTCTGACCGGCGCCTCCGGCATTGCGTCGGATGACGGCTGGTCCTCGCTCGATGAGGAGGTCGAGGCTCTCACCTCGAGCCTCTCCGTCCAGGGCGGCGGCATTGACATTACTGGCCGTATCAAGATCCTGTACCAGAACTCCGGTGACGTCGAGGTCGGCGGCAACGATCTGGGCGGTTTCGCCGTTCCGGACGGACGCGTGAAGCTCGAGGGCTCGCGCGGCGACTACAGCTACGTCGTGCAAACCGACCTCGCCGACAACGGCGGCGGTAGCAACCTGCTCGACGCCTATGCCGACTTCCCCGTCGGCGGTTCCGTCAACGTGCGTGCCGGCCACTTCAAGCCCGGCGTCCTCCGTAGCGGACTCATCGGCTCCGGCAAACTGTTCTTCATCGACCGCACCGCCAACGGCGGTGGTTGGAGCACGCGCCGTCAAGGCTTCATGCTCTCGGGCGATTTCGACCAGATCGGTTGGTGGCTGACCATCCAAGACGGTAGCGACGGTGACGGCGACAAGCTGTTCGCCGCGATCCGCGCCGCGTTCGACTTCCTCGGCGAAGGCATCGGATCCGATGATGTCGAGGGCGCGTACGAAGGTAGCGAAGATCCGACCGGTACGGCTGCGGTCGCGTTCTTCGACGACGGTGAGCTCGACGACGGTGACGGCACGGCCTTCGAGGCCTATGTCGCGACCAACACGTACTCGTTCGGTGCGGACATCGTGGACTACGGCGACGACGGATACACCTCCGCGACCGACGGTCCCTCGTTCTTCGCCGACTCGAGCCCCTTCTCCGCGTTCGGCACGTACATGATCACGCCGCAAACGTGGGAAGTCGGCCTCCGCTACAACGATTTCGACGACGCCGACGACTCCGAAAAGATCGACGTTGCGGTCAACCGCTACCTCGATGGACACAACCTCAAGTGGACGCTCCAGTACTCGACGGTCGATAGCGACGGTGGAGATGTCGACCTGATCTCGGTCCAACTGCAAGTCGTCTTCTAGTTCAGTCGACGAACCTCAGCCGATGGTGCGCGCGTCGCATCAACGGATATGAAATCCGAGGGCCCCGCGCGCGTCGCGGGGCCCTTGCTTTTTTGTGGGCGGTACGGAATCACCGCACTCGCTACTTTTGGGACTTCACTTGGGTCGGGCGAGTCGGCACGCTGCGTTCTCTCTCGGAGGAACGAACATGCTCACGGCCCTGGCCCCCCTGCTTCTCGCGGCTCCCGCTACCGTTTCGAACGATCCCACGTGGGACAAGATCGATGCGGCGAACGACGAAGGCTGGGCTCGTCTCGACGCGGAGGTCGAAGCGCTCACCGGCACGCTGCAGGACGACGACGGGGCGGCACTGGACGTTTGGGGCTACCTGCGCACGACGTACGCCGCGTCCGGCGACATCGACACCGGGGGCAACGATCTCGGGGGCTTTTTCCTCGACGCGGTCCGCATCAACTTCGAGGGTTCGCGCGCCGACTACGGCTACCGCGTCGACACCGAGTGGTTCAACGGCTCGAGCAACCTGATCCAAGCCTACGCCGGCGTCGCGGTCTCGGAGCACGTTTGGGCACGCATCGGTCAGTTCCGCGTCCCCTTCCTGCGCACGGGGCAGCTCGAAGCGGACCGGCGCCTGTTCCTGTCGCCGACCCGCAACGCGCAGTTCTACGCCACGGCCGATCTCTCCCGGCGGGGAGTGATGTTCCACGCGAGCCACGATGACTTGAACGGTCAGCTCGCCGTGCAGAACGGCCTCGACGGACAGGGTGACGAGCTGATGATCACCGGGCGCGTCGAGTGGAATGCCGCGGGCTCGGGCGTCGGGCTCGTCGAGGGCGCCTGGGGCGCGGCGGACGGCACGAACGCCACCATCGGCATCGCCGCCTCCGACGATCAGTCCGCGGACGACGGACTGGCACTCGCCGCCGAAGCCGCCGTCACGCACGACCGTGCCTCGTTGCAGGCCGAGATCGTCGACTACGAAGACGACTACACGGCAGCCGACTTGATCCTGTTGCCTGGTGTCGATCCCCTCGCCACGCGCGGGGACACGACGCCCTACAGCGTCACGGCGAGCTACGTGATCGACGAAGCGCAGACGCACGAAGTCGCGGTGCGCTGGGAGGACTTCGACGATGGGTTCAACCGCGAGCTCCTGTCCCTCGGTTGGAACCACTACTTCGAGGGTCACGACGCCAAGCTCCAGGTCAACTACACCGACCTGTCGACGGACAATCCGGACGAGCAGACGTTCGCGGTCGGTCTGACGCTGAGCTTCTAGCAGCCCGTTGAAAAAGTCATTCGGCGCCATGACGACATCCTCCACGCCCGGTCGGCACCTGAAAGCCTCCCCGAATCCACGAATTCGCCTACGTTTCCAGGCGCCAACCGGACGCGGATGCTGTC
>JAAELL010000585.1 GCA_024226735.1 bacterium
CGCCGTTGACACAGCACCGAGTCATTCTTGGGTTCAACGGCTGACGCCGTTGACACAGAGCCTGTTCTGCGCGGGCGGTGTGGCGAGAGCTACACCGCCCGCGCTCTTCGTTCCGGTGCGCCGCGGCGCCATCTACAATGCCGCGCATGACCGATCACGCGCGCAAGACCCTGCTCTCGGGCATCTCCAAGCTCTACGACGGCAGCTCGGACCAACCGAAAGCCGTCCAGGAGAACGTCGACCTCTGGCTCGCCGGCGAGCGGATCGAGGCTGTGCGCCCGCACGATCCGGCGGCGACCAACCGCACGGACCTGACGGTCGTCGAGGCCGCGGGCTGGACCGTGACTCCCGGCCTGGTCGACTGCCACGGGCACGTCACGATCCTAGGGCTCTCGAAGGAGTCGATCGACACCGCGAACTCGCCCTCCGCGTTCGTCTACGTCGAGAAGGTCCTGCACGCCTCGCTCGTCGACGGCGGCGTGACGACGATGCGCGACATCGGCGGCGCGACGCACGCGATGAAGCGGCTGGTCGAAGACGGCGTCGCGATCGGGCCGCGCCTGCGTATCGCGATCTGCATGCTCTCGACCACCGGCGGCCATGCCGACTTCCGCGGTCCGGACCGTTGCCACGCCGCGGTGTCCAAGCTGTGGGGACCCGCGCCCGGGCGGCCGAGCAGCATCGTCGACGGTCCCTGGGAGGCGCGCAAGCGCGTGCGCGAGATCGCGGCCTGTGGCGCCGACTTGATCAAGCTGTGCACCAGCCCCGGTGTCGCTTCGCCGGGCGACAAGCTCGAGAACCGGGACTTCACCGAGGACGAGATCCGCGCGATCAGCGACGAGGCCGCGGGCCGCGGGCTGCGCGTCGCCGCCCACGCGCACTCCAAGAGCGGCATCGAGCTCGCGGTGCGCAACGGGGTGCACGACATCCAGCACATCTCGTTCATGGACGAGGCGGCGGTCGAGGAAGCGCACCGCAAGGGCTGCACCGTGACGCCGACGTCATGGGTGGTCAACGTCTTGCCGGACGCACCCGGCCTGTCAGACTTCGTGCGCGACAAGGCCAAGCGCGCGGCCGAGGCGCACTCCGCGGCGGTCGACTTCGCGCGCCGCGGCGGGCTGAAGATCCTCGCTGGCACGGACCCCGTGCTGCCGGGCATGCACGGCCGCAACTTCATGGAGCTCGTCTACCTCATGAAGGACGGACTCCCGGCGCTGCAGGCGTGGCACGGGATGACGGGTCTCGCCGCGCAGGAGCTCGGCGCGGACGATACGGGCGTGCTCGCGCCGGGCAAGCGCGCGGACCTGCTGGTCGCCACGGACGACGTCGTCGCGAAGCCGGAGCTCCTGGAGACGGCGCTGCTCGAGGTCGTGCAGGACGGGAAGGGGCACCGCGGGGGAGTCGCAGGCTTGCCGCAGCGCACCGTCACGGACACCGTCGCGGCCGCTCTCGCTCAGGGGACGTGAGTTGCGAGGCCGGTGGGGGACTCGTGGAGCGTTGCGAAGTAGAGGTCCTCGAGATCGGCTTCGACGGCCGTGAGCTTGTCGGTCAGCACATCGATGCCGTCGAAGACGATGCTGCCCGCGTCCGGGTCAGGACCGCGCAGCAGGCGAGCGCCAGAGTCGCGCTGCGTGTCCAGCGCGCGGGCGAGTCGCCGCGCGGCCACAGCACCCACGCGAAGACGAGCAAGAGGGCCGCCGCGGAGCTCCAGTACACCTCGACCCAGAGGAAGGGCACGAGCTCGTGGCCCCAGCCGTCGATGTCGGAAAAGGTGGGGGGCGACGAGCCCGGGAACGAGTAGAGCTCGCCTTCGAAACCCGCCGAGCGCGTGAGGATGCGGGCGACGACGAGCGCGACGACGACGACGTGGCCGAGCCAGCGGTCGCGCTCGAAAACGTGAACGGCGACGGCGAGGATCCCGAAGAGCAGGAACGGCCACGTGTGCAGCGCCGTGCCCACGACCAGGGCCGAGAGCTCCGCGCGTTCGACGCCGTGTGCGCGCTGGAAGGCCGCCGTGACCACGAGGAACGCGAGCGCGGTCGTCAGCAGCAGGCCGAAGAGCGCGGCGATCTTGCCGACGACGATCGCGCCGGTGGGGACGGGCAGCGCATCGCTCGTCGTGTGCGCGCGGGCGCTGCGCTCGCGCCACACGAGCTCGCCGCTGAAGAGCACGACGATCGCGAGGAGCACGACCCGTGAAGAGCGTCGCAGGGCATGCAGCGCGATTCGGGTCTCCGGGGTCGATCGGACTCCGAGGACGGCTTCGCGGTGGGTCAGGGCGGACAGGGCCGGGCGGCGCGACCCGGGGCGTCGTCCATGGCGCCGACGTCGGTCGCGACCGTGAGGACCCCGTAGGCGGCGAGGGTCAGGCAGGTGATCCAGAAGGCGGGCTGGCGGAGCTGGTAGCGGATCTCGAACGCGCAGAGATGCCTTCCCATGATCGGTAGTTCGGGAATCACGGCCGTCGATTTCACAGGCTTGACGCACGGTGCGCGATCCGTACCTTGGGGAGGTCGCGGGCAGGCCGCCCGCGTTCGACCCACGATCCCTTGCCCAACGGAGGACGCTCATGATTGCCATCGTTTCGCGCAGCGCCTCCGCCCTCGGCTGATTCGCCGCGTTCGCGCCCGGGACGTCTCACGACGTTTCATCGGGAGCGACCACTCGAATCGACGGAGGAGCGGAGCCGGCCCCAGAGAGCCGTTCCACGCTCCCCGTCTGTCCACTGCACGTCGGGAGCTCCATTTCGACACGCGACGCGTGTCCGCACCGAACTGCTACGAGGACAACGATTCCAGTTCCAGGTCAGCGATTCTGGGAACAGGGATCCTGGGAACAGGGATCCTGGGAACTGGGATCCTGGGAACAGGGATCCTGGGAACAGGGATTCGAGGAACTGCATTGGACAGCGAAGAGAAGGCCAAACAGGTCGCCCGCCACCTGCGCGGGATGAAGAAGTACAAGACGATCGAGGAGCAGAAGCTCATCAAGAACGCGTCGCGCAAGCGCCAGAGCGAGCGCGGCGAGCGCAAGCGCGACCGCCGCGACTGGTCGGAGTGGGACGATGACGAGGACGGGCAAGACGCAGGGTTCGAGCGCATCCAGCGCGCGCGTCCGACCGACCTGACGCGCAAGCCGCGCGAGCCGGAGGGGACGGCCGGGCCCGTGACCGACGCCGAGCACGACGCCGTCGTCGTCTCGCTGACGTCCGGCCGCGCGCGCGTTCTCGTAGGCGGGGAGGAGCTCGAAGCGCAGCTCGCCCAGCACCTCGCCGAGACGCAGCAGTCGAGCGTCGCGGTCGGCGATGAAGTCGCGCTCGAGGAGCGGCCGGACGCCCAGCCGCGCGTCGTTTCGGTCGCGCCGCGGCGCAGCGAGCTCTCGCGGCCCGATCCGGGGCGTCCCGAGCGCGAGCGCGTTCTCGCCGCCAACGTCGAAGTCGCCGTGATCGTCGTCGCGGCGCGGCGTGCGGCGCTGCGTGTCGGGATCGTCGAGCGTATGGCGCTCGCGCTCGGCCGCGGTGGCGCGCAGCCGCTCGCCTGCATCAACAAGGTCGATCTCTGGGAGACGCCCGAGCGGCGCGCGGATGCGGAGCTCGCGCTCGAGCCGCTCGCCGCGGCCGGGATCGGCGTGCACTTCGTCTCCGCCGAGCGCGGCGACGGTGTCGTCGAGCTCGCCGCCGCGATCGAGGGCCGGACCACCGTCTTCATCGGTCACAGCGGCGTCGGCAAGTCGAGCCTCTTGAACGCCATCGACCCCGACCACGAGCGTGCCGTCAAGCACGTGCGTGAGGCCGACCAGAAGGGCCGCCACACGACGACGGCCTCGAGCCTCACGGTGCTCGGCGGCGGGACGCGCGTGATCGACACGCCGGGCATCCGGGCCTTCGGCATGTGGGGGTTCGAGCGCGAGAGCCTGCGCGCTTGGTTCACCGAGTTCGACGAGCTCGCCGCGAGCTGCAAGTTCCGGGACTGCGTGCACGCGGCGGAGCCCGGCTGCGCGGTTCGAGCGGCGGCGGAGGAGGATGCGCTGCTGGAGGCGCGCTACCGGACGTATTTGCGGATCCTGGACGAGCTGTAGCCTTGGGGCCGTATCCCTTCGAGGGGCGCTCTTGCTCCGCGGTCGTCCCTGCCGTCCACTGTGCGGGTGAACACCGCGGAGCATCGACCAAAAGGAGCGCCAACATCCGGGCCAGGCGATCGGCCGGTCCACTGGCCTCTGGCGCTGCTCTGCTTCGGGCTCCTGCCGCTCGGCGGAGGGCTGTTCGCGTTGGCGCACCGGTACCCGAGTGAGGTCGACCATGGATACTCGCGGCTGATCTTTCCGCCGCTGCGGCGCGGGCTCTCGGCGGTGTCGGGGCTCCTTCCGTTTTCGCTCGCCGAGCTCATCCTGGGCATCGCGTTCACGGTGCTCGTCGTACGCGTCGGCCGCGGGCTACGGAAGCTGCGCCGCGGCCAGCGCAGCGCGCGCAACCTGACCGCGCACGCGGGCGCACAGACGCTCACGGCGCTCGGGCTCGTCTACGCCGCGTTCCTGATCCTATGGGGGTTCAACTACGCCAGACAACCCCTCGCAGAGTCGCTGCGGCTCGAGCGCGCGCCCGCCAGTGCGGACGACCTGGCGCGCCTGGTCGCGGGCCTCGTCGATCGGATGAACGAGCTGCGCACGAGCATCGTGCCCGAGGACTGCGCGCTCGCCGGCAGCCGCGACCCGCGCCTCGCGCTGGCCTTCGGCGCGTTGAGCCGCGAGTCGTCGGTGTTCGATGCCCGCCTTCCACGCGTCCGGCGCCCGCTCCTGTCGCCGCTCCTGTCGCGCCTCGGCGTGACCGGGATCTACTCGCCCTTCACCGGCGAGCCGCACGTCGACGCCGACATCCCCGTCGTGTCCGTGCCCTTCGTGGCGTGCCATGAGCTCGCGCACGCGCTCGGGTTCGCGCGCGAGGACGAGGCGAACTTCATCGGCTTTCTCGCGTGCCGGGCCGGGGGCGACGCGGCGTTCGAGTACTCGGGGTGCCGCGCGGCGTACCTGCACGCCATCCGGCGGCTGCTCCGCGCCGATCGAGGTCGCGCGGTCGAGCTCGCCGCCCGCCGCTCCGATGCAGTGCGCGCGGACTCCGAGGAGGCGGCCCGGTTCTGGCGCGCGCGCGAGGGTGTCTTGACGGAGGTGGGGCGCAAGTCCAACGACGTGTACCTCAAGTCGCAGGGTGAGAGCGAGGGAGTCCGGAGCTACGGGCGGATGGTCGACCTCCTGATCGCCGACCACCGGCTCCGCTCGGGGCGGTAGAATCTCGCGCATGTTGCGCCTCTCCCTGCTGCTCCTCGCCCTCAACGTTTCCGCCTACGCCCAGGAGGAGGCAGACGAGGGCTACCGGCCGCCGATCGAGCCCGCATCGGACGAGGGCGCGCTGGCCATGGCGCGGTTCGAGCTCGCCGAGGGATTCGAGGTGAACCTGTGGGCGGCGGAGCCGCTTCTGGCGAACCCCGTCTGCTTCGCGATCGACTCCGTCGGCCGCGTGTTCGTCGCCGAGACGTTTCGCCTGCACGCGGGCGTCACGGACATGCGCCAGCACCAGGACTGGCTCGACGAGGACCTGGCGAGCCGCACCGTGGCGGAGCGCATCGCGATGATGGCGCGGCACGAGGGCGAGCTGACCGCGGGCTACGGGACCGAGCACGACCGGGTGCGCCTCCTGGTCGACACGGACGGAGACGGCAAGGCGGACCAGGACACGGTGTTCGCGGACGGCTTCCTCGATCCCGCGGCCGGCATCGCGGCGGGGCTGTTGCCGCACGAGGGCGGGGTCTACTACACGTGCATCCCGGACCTGTGGAAGCTCGTCGATGCGGACGGCGACGGGGTGGCCGAGGCGCGCGAGAGCCTGCACACCGGCTTCGGGGTCAACATCGCCCTGCTTGGCCACGACATGCACGGCCTGCGCATCGGACCGGACGGGATGCTGTACTTCTCGATCGGCGATCGCGGCTTTCACGTCGAGACCGGCGGACCGTCCGGCACGGAGACGTTCGCGCATCCGCACGCGGGTGCGGTCCTGCGCTGCGAGCTCGACGGCTCGAATCTCGAGATCTACGCGACGGGCCTGCGCAATCCGCAGGAGCTGGTGTTCGACGACCAGGGCAACTTGTTCACCGGCGACAACAACTCCGACGGTGGTGACAAGGCGCGCTGGGTCTACGTGCTCGAGGGGGGCGACTCGGGGTGGCGCTACCCGTACCAGTGGATCACGCAGCCGAACCTGCGCGGCCCGTGGAACGCGGAGAAGCAGTGGCACCCGCCGCACGAGGGCCAGCCCGCCTTCCTCAATCCGCCGATCACCAACTTCACGAGCGGGCCGTCGGGGCTCGCCTACTACCCCGGCGGCGCGATCTGGGACTACGCCTGGGAGCGCACGTTCTTCCTCTGCGATTTCCGCGGCAACCCCAGCTCCAGCGGCATTCACAGCTTCAAGAACAAGGCGAAGGGGGCCGGGTTCGAGCTGGTCGAAGCGCAGAAGTTCCTGTGGAACTCGCTCGCGACCGACGTCGACTTCGGCCCCGACGGCGCGCTCTACGTGTCCGACTGGGTCGCCGGCTGGAACATGACGGGCAAGGGGCGGATCTACCGCGTGACGCCGGAGGGCTTCGCCGACAACTGGCGTGCCCAGGACGTACAGAAGCTGCTCGCGGCCGGCATGCGCGGGCGCACACCGACCGAGCTCGGGACGCTGCTCAACCACGACCACCGGGACGTGCGCCAGGGGGCCCAGTTCGAGCTCGTGCGGCTCGCGCGCGAGGAGGGCTCGGACGCGGCGCAGTCCACGTTGCACGCCATGGCGGTCAACCGCCAACGCTCGAGCTTCCAGCGGCTGCACGGGGTGTGGGGGATCGCGCAGCTCGTGCGGACCGACCCGACGCGGGCTGAGCTCGCCAAGCAGCTGCCCGCGCTCCTCGACGACCTCGATCACGAGCTGCGGGCGCAGACGGCGAAGGCGATCGGGCACCTGCGCTACGCCGAGGCGACGCCGCGCTTGGTCGCGGCGCTCGAGGACCGCGCGCCGCGCGTGCGCATGTACGCGGCTGAGGCTCTGGGACGGCTCGGCGTGCAGCGCGCGGTGGGCCCGATCCTGGCGATGCTGGAGCGCAACGGCGACAAGGACCCGTGGCTGCGGCACGCCGGGGTCTGGGCGCTCGTGTCGATCGGAGACCGTGACGCCGTGCTGCGTCAGGCCGAGCACGCCTCACCCGCCGTGCGGCGCGCGGTCACGGTCGCGCTGCGGCGCTGGGGCGACGCGCGCATCGCGCGCATGCTCGCCGACCCGGAGCCGACGATCGCCGCCGAGGCCGCGCGCGCGATCTACGACGTCCCGATCGAGGATGCGTTCGGCGCGCTGGCGGCCAGGATCGATGCCGAACCGACCGCCGACCACTACTTCGGGCGACGCGTGCTGTGTGCCAATCGCTACCTCGGCGGCGCGGGCGCCGCGCTGAAGATCGGCGCGCTGGCCGCGAACGCAGCCGCGTCGCCGGCGCTGCGCACCGAGGCGCTCGAGATCCTCGCGGAGTGGCAGGCGCCGGGTCCTCGGGACCGCATCGTCGGTGCCTGGCGCCCGCTTGGGGAGCGCCCCGCGGAGGAGGTCACGCCGGCGATCGAGGCCGCGCAGGCGGGCCTCGAGCACTGGGAGGGCGACGAGCGTGTCGCGTGGGCGCGTCTCTTACGCGAGCACCCGGAAGCCGCGGCGTTGCGCACGCTCGTGCCGCTCTTGTCGAGCGCGGACGACGGCTGGCGCGTGCGGCGGGAGTCGCTCGAGACCTTGATCCTCGCCCGCGTAGACCTCGGCATCGACGTGCTCGAGGTCGCCGTGAGGGATGCGGACGGCCGCGTGCGGGCGCGCGCCTATCAGGAGCTCGGCAAGACCGATCCGGCGCGCGCGATCGCGAAGCTGCGCGAGGCGATCGCCGCGGGTGAGGACGCGGCGCGTCAGGAGTCGGTGCACACGCTGGCGGCGATCGAGGCGCCCGAGGTCGAGCCGGTGCTGCGCACGTTGCTCGCGAGCCTTCCGGGTTCCGCGGAGCACGACCCGATCGAAGTCGACGTCGTCGCGGTGTGCAGCGAGCGCGGAGAAGCGTTCGCCGCGGACGTCACGGCCTACCGTGAACGCGCCGCCGCCCGCACGCCGGACTACGCGGACTGGTCGGGCACGCTCGTCGGCGGCGACTGGAAGAACGGACGCAAGATCTTCCGCGAGAAGGCGGTCGTCGCGTGTCTGCGCTGCCATGCGGTGGGCACGGATGGGGTGAGCGAGGTCGGGCCCAATCTGGGAGGGATCGGGCTCGCGCGCACGCGCCAGGAGCTCCTCGAGTCGATCGTGTTCCCCAACAAGGTGCTCGGCGAGGGCTTCGAGAACTGGATCCTCGTCTTGGACGACGACACGATGGTCGTCGGCCGCATCGCCGAGGAGACGCCCGAGTCCCTGCGCGTGCTGACGTACGAGAACGGCGAGGTGGGGGAGGTCGAGCTCGACCCGCAGACGGTCGCGACACGGAAGAAGGACGTGTCGCCGATGCCGAGCGATCTCGCGTCCCACCTGTCTCCGGCCGAGATGCGCGATCTGGTCGAGTTCCTGGCCACGCGCAGCGACGAGGCCTTCGTTCCAAAGTGAGCCAAAAGGCGATTAGGCGGACTCGTTCGTGAAAGCGGGGGCGCCTCAAGACCCGCGATCGGGATAGCCGAGGAGCATCCGTGAACGCCACTCCAGGAGGAGATGGTGCGCTCGGATTACGCTTCCCCACGCCGCTAGATGTCCAACGCCTCGACGCTCAGCTTCAGCAGCAAATCAGGAACAAGCCTCTTCACGGCCGACGAAGTCCGCCAGTTGATGCGGGTCGAGTTCGAGCGTGCAAAGCGCTACACGTACCCCATCGCATGCATCATGGTCCAGGTCGATCGCCTGGAGCAGATCGCGACGGTGCACGGGCACGAGTCGAAGGAGGAGATCCTCCGTTCGGTCGTCGACCTCGTCCGACGCGCGACGCGTGCGGGCGACCTGCTCGGCTACCTGGTCGAAGACCGGCTCCTGGCGCTGTTCCCGCACACCAACGCCGTCTCCGTCGGCTTCCTCTGCAAGCGCCTGCTCGAGGGTGCACGGCAGCTGCAGTTCGCGACGGGCGCCGGGACCATACGCATCACGCTCTCGGTGGGCATCTCGCACAACGAGCACCCGGGCGCGATCTCGTTCGAGACGCTCGAACGCGTCGCCGAGGAGGGCGTAGCCGTGGCCGATGCGGCCGGGGGCGACCGCTCGGTCGAGACCGAGCTGTACCAGCTCTACGAGCAGCAGGCACTGCATGCCACGCTCGACGAGACGCTCGAGGACGACGGCTACCGGACGCGGCTCGAGAACCTCGTGGCCGAGGAGGGCGACTTCGAGCGCGCCGTTGCGCAGATCGCCGAGGAGATCGCGGCCCGCGTCCTGAGCGAGGGGCAGCAGGAGCACGAGCTGGCGCAGGTGGACCCGCCCGCCGCTCTACCGGGACAAGAGGGCCTGGCCTCGGATGAGGCGTCCGAGTACCAGCGCGAGATCGACAAACTCCAGCGTCGAGTTGCGAAGCTGACCAAGTCGCTCGGGTTGACCGAGACCGAGCTCGGCCGCCTGCGCAAGGTCAAGAACGTCGACGACGGCCTCTCCTCGATCTACCGCGACGTCCAGGGGCTCGGCGACGAGGACCTGCACTCCGTGCTGAAGAAGGAGTTGATGGCGAAGATCTTCGAGGCGAACCTCGACCTGCGGAAGGGCACGGAAGGCGCGGCGTGATGGGTCCGTCCAAGCGGCCCATGTCGCTCACGGACAGAAGGTCGCCGTCAATCCGTCGCTGAAGTCGTGGTCCGAGCCCCCGGGTCCGCCGGGGTCGCGGTACCAGAACTGGAAGTAGTACGTCGTCCGCGCGACGATCTCGCCCGGTCCCGAGCTCATCGGTGGCGTGGTGAAGTCGAGCGTCAGCCCGCCGCCGCCCGTGCTGTCGAGCTGGACGACGAAGAGGCGCGTCGGGTCGCCGGGGGCCGAGGTCGCGAAGACGGGCTGCGAGAGCCCGGTCGCGATCCGCTCGGTGGTGAAGCTCTGGGCGCTCGCGAACGAGCCGAGGAGCGCGAGGGCAGCCGCGGAGAGCAAGAGGGTCCCGGACATGGTGCTTCGAGTCGAGGGTGAAGGAGACGCGGTCCGTTGAGCGAGTGTCGACCGGTCGCGGGAACCTGTCAACGTCCCGAAGTCCATAGCGAAAAGGAGCGCGCCGCCCGGGGGGGCGACGCGCTCCTTTGGAATGGAAGCTCTGCGCCTCGATCAGGGACAGAACGTCGCCATGAGGCCGTCGCTGAAGTTGTAGTCGGTGCCGCCGGGTCCGCCCGGATCGCGGTACCAGAACTGGAAGTAGTAGGTCGTGCTGGGAATGATCTGGCCCGCGCCCGAGTTCATCGGCGGCGTCGTGAAGTCGACGTCGATGAAGCCCGTCCCGATGAAGTCCATCTGGACGATGTCGAGGATGCGGTAGAGGCCCTGCCCGGAGGAGATGCAGAGCACTCCGTTGCCGGCGGGCGTCTGGTCCGGCGTGGTGCCGTAGAAGAAGATGCCGAACTGGAACGGGTTGCCGCCGCCCATCGCCAACAAGAAGCTGTTGTCGCCGACGTTGAGGCTACCGCTCGAGAACATCGTGGCGCCCGGGCCGGACGCGTTGGGGGACGTGATGCAGTAGTTCGACGTCAGCGCCGTGCAGTCCTCGACGATCTTGAAGATCTCCCCGCCGGAGTCGACGATGTAGAGCTCGCCCGAGGCATCTTCGCCGAAGCTCGAGACGCTGTTGATGTTCGCGTTCGGCGGATCCAGCTCCGCCGTGCGGTCCATGAAGTCCGTGAGGGTCGCGCCGTCGTAGCGGAAGGTCCACAGGCGCGACGTGCAGTAGTCGCTGAAGAAGTACGTCCCCTGCAGGCTCGGAAGCGCGCTGCCGCGGTACACGTAGCCGCCGGTGATCGAGCACCCCTGGGAGTGCGTGTACGTGTGGATCGGGAACGTCATCGTGTTCATCGGGTCGCAGCCGCCCGTGTTGTACGGGTTGTTGCCCTCGTAGCAGCGCCAGCCGTAGTTCTCGCCGCCGGTGCTGGCGGCGGGCTGGAAGCTGACTTCCTCGATCGCGTTCTGGCCGACGTCGGCGATGTACATGTCGCCGTTGGCGCGGTCGAAGCTGAAGCGCCACGGGTTGCGCACGCCGTAGGCCCAGATCGCATCACCGAACGGGTTGCCCGGCGGGATGTGGGGCGCGGCGATGTCCACGTCGAGACGGATCATCTTGCCCAGGTTCGTGCTCAGGTTCTGCGCGCGGTTGCCCGGGTCGCCGCCGGAGCCGCCGTCGCCCATGCCGATGTACAGCATGCCGTCGTTGGGGCCGAACTGGATGCAGCCGCCGTTGTGGTTCGAGAACGGCTGCGACAGGGAGAAGATCGTCGCGACCGGCGTGGCGGTCGCCGTGTTCGAGGTCGGCGGGCTCGCGTTGAACTCGACGACGCGCGACGTTCCGCCGTTGTCGGTGTAGCTCGCGAAGAAGCGCCCGTTGGTCATGTAGTCCGGGTGGAACGCCAGACCGAGCAGGCCGCGCTCGCCGCCGCCGCTCGCGACGGGCCCGAGGTCGAGGAAGGGCGCCGCGAGCGTCGTGTTCGTGTTCAGGTCGATGATGCGGATGCGAGCAGTGCTCTGCTCGCAGACGAACAGTCGGTTGAAGTCGCCCGCGGGAGAGGTGCAGTAGAGCGGCGACGAGAGTCCGACGGCGATCCGTTCGGTGGTCAGGTTCTGTGAAGCTGCGAGCGGAGACAGGGCGGTGAGCCCGCCCGCCGCCAGGGCGGCTGAGAGCAGTTTGGACATGGAAGCGATACGCCGGAGGCGTGGGGTGATGAGGCCAGATAGACGGAGCCATGCTCCGGCCTCGCGTGGAGAGACTCGGTGAGATCTGAGGCCATGGGTCGGCCTTCCGAGGCGACCAATTCTCAGACCCCCCGAGCGGGGTGTCAAGTTGGACGGTGGGTGCCAGGCGCCGGTGCGCACCAATGCAGATAATGTTCTGTACGGAAGTGGGGCGTTGGAACCCTCACTCATCCTTGTTCAAGAGGCCGCCGAGTCCCTTTTCGAGCTTGTCCTTGGCCTTGTCCTTGGCGTCGTCGAGGACCGATTCCGCCTTGTCTTCCAGCTCCTGGAGCTTGGCGTCGACGTCCCCGCGGCCGAGCTCGAGCAGCTTGGCGGCCTCGGGCGGCAGGTGTCCCTTCGCCTCGGACACCGCGCGTTGCAGCAACTCGTCCATCAGCGCAGCCGAGAACTGCGCGACCGTCCGCGGCGCGGCGCCGTCACCGTCCGCGAAGTCGACGCGGAAGGCGGGTAGCTCGAAGTCCCACGTGTCCTCGATGCCGGGGATGCCGCGCAGGTCGAAGTGGGTCTTGATCGTGCCGACGTCGACGACGCCGAAGGCGATCTGCTTGGACGAGCCGGAGTCGCCATCGGCGGCGGGCGCGGCGCCTTCGTCCGAGGACGAGAGCTGACGCACGTGCTCGAGCACCTCGGCGAAGTTGGAGCGCTTGCCGTCCTGGATCAGGCGCAGCTCGAGCCCGTCGAGCGTGACCTTGGGGACCTCGATCGTGTCGGAAAGAAGTGAGAAGGTTCCGACCTCGACCTCGAGCTTGTCGACCTTGAGGAACTTCTCGTCGCCGAAGCCGTCGGGGTTGTCCGCCCGGAAACCCTCGATGCCGACCGAGCTCGAGGTGAGCCCGAGGCCGGCCGCGAAGTCTTCGAGCGTCGTGGGGACGCCGAGTGCGGCGTTCGAGCCGCCTTCGATCGCGGTGCGCGCGGCTGGCTTGAACAGTAGCACGCCTGCGACGACGAGCAGCGCCAGACCGACAACGGCGAGGATGATGAGTTTCGCGAGTAGCTTCTTCATGGCGTGGAATTCCTGGGACCAAGGAGGAAGCTAACCGACCCGGCGCGCCGCTCCAAGAGCGGCGGCCGGCCCGTTGCGACGCTCCGTCGAGATCAATCCCAGAACTCGACGCAGACGCCGCTGGTGAGGCCCAGGCCCGTGGAGTCCGCGGGGTCGCGGAAGATCACCTGGTAGTAGCGCCCCTCGCCGACCATGTTCGCGTTGACCGGAATCGGCACGCTCGCCTCGCCCTGTGCGTCCAGCGTGAACAGCGGACCGCGCGTGACCCGAGCCGTCGGTCGGTGTCGCGCGTCCCTGGGTCCAGCCGTTCGGCGTGTGGCAGCGCCCCCGGCTGCGTGCCCGGCATCGGGAGTCGATCAGTTGGGTCGGGACGCGACCGCCGGGACCTTGGACGAATGCCGTGGCGATCGCCGCCAATCCGGTGACGACGGCGCCTCCTGCCGCCGCGCGACGAAGAGTGAAGAGTCCGAGCATTAGAGAGTCGTCAAGTTGTTGGGCGGAGCGCGCGCACGGGCTTTCCACGCTGGCGGATCGGTGTGGCTTTGTGGATCGATCCTGTCTCCAGGCGCACTCCTCGCGCTCTGATCGGGACGTGGATACTCCTCTCAATGTCCACCGCTGAGAGAGGACCGTCAAGGCCCGGTGGCGAGAAGACCCGCGAACGGGAGAAAGTTCCCGCCCGCTACGCAACCCTGCTCAAGAAACCCAGTCGATCGTGCGTCGGCGCTCATTCCGGGACGCCGCGAACGGAACAGTGGACAGAGCCAATGGCAAGAGGAGTCCAGATGAACGGGTTGCACAGGTATCTGACGGGGGTTTTCTTCACAGTCGGCGTGGCGTCGCTCGCGCTCGCCGGCGACGCGCGCGCCGACTGGAACGTTACGTTCACAGCGGATGGCGGCACGCTGGGCTTTGCGGGGGGAGAGCCGTTCGGGACGGCGTGGATCACCCTCGACGAGGGGTGGCGGACGAGGGGCGTCGCGCCGCGCGGCACGGCACTGACGCGTGTCGAGCTCGATCAGAACGGTCGGTTCGAGCTGCCGTTCCGCGCGCAGGCGCTCGTTGGCGGCACGCGGCTCGCGGTGATCGCGGTGCCCGAGGATGGTGACTGGAGCCGTGCGGTGCAGCCGCCGACGCTGACGCCGCCACTGGCCTCGGGCGGGCCGAGCGTGCTGACGCAGCAGACGGGGGAGCTTGTCATAACTGAGTTCCTGAAGGATCCGACGCAGGTCAGCGACGCGAGCGGAGAGTGGATCGAGGTCTTCAACGCGTCGGGGCTCGCGCTCGACATCGAGGGCTGGGTGCTCTCCGACGAGGGCAGCGATCGCTTCGTGCTCACCAACCAGGGCCAGGGGATCTTCATTCTGCCCGGGCAGTACTTCGTGCTCGGTCGCGAGGTCGACCCGGGGCTGAACGGGGGCGTCCCGGTCGACTTTCCCTACGCGGGGATGACGCTCTCCAACGGCGCCGACGAGATCGTGCTCACGCGCCCTGACGGGCGCGTCGTCGACCGCGTCCGCTACGACGGCGTCGTGTGGCCGGACGAGGCCGGACGCGCGATCTACCTCGCGCCGCTCGCGACCAACGCGCACCGCGGCGACGACGGCACGGCGTGGTGCGCGGCGGACACGCCGCTCGTGCCTGGGGGCGCGGACATGGGCTCGCCGGGACAGGCGAATCCGATGTGCCTGTGAATGGGCCCGTGACGGGTCTGCTCGTGAGGGGCTCCGTTGCTCGAGCGCGGTGACCAGGGCCGCGGCCGGCGGGTTCAAGTGCATCCGCCGGCCGCGTGGGGGGGGGGCGTGAGCGCGACCTCCCGCTTCAGTCGCGCCGTGGACGACTTTCGACGCGCGCCTCGAGGTTGCTGGTCGGCCGACTCGCCCTTGCGCTCAATGCGCTCCCAGGGCATCTCCGGGCGATCCTCGAGGATCAGCGTTCGTGACACGATCCGGGTGAAGTCGTCCAGCTCGGACTTCATCGACTCCGCGAGCTTGGCGTGCGCGGCCGTGGGGCACTCGCGTCGTAATCCTCGTTCCCCTCACTGAGGCACATCTGCGAGCTGCTTGTCGCAAGCCGCACGCGCCACCGGCACGGGTCGAGAACCGCGACCAAGGCGAGTGACGCGGTCATGCGTTCGATGGCGGACTGAAGCTCGTCGCGCCCGCGGTTGTAGTTGTCGATGACGGTCTGTGTCGGGGAGAGGCCAAGGACGAGCGCTTTCTGAATGACAGCGGCCGGCGGGTCCCATCGGGATCCCGCCGGCCGCGTTGGCTGACAAGACGATCAGTCTGACGATCAGTTCTTCTCGATCAACAGCACCCAGTCCTGACCGGACTGTGCCGGCGTCGGCGCGAGGCCCGAGGCGGTGCCGCCCGGGAACGTGCGCTCTTCGCCTTCGAACTGGCCGGTGCGCGGGTTGAACCAGCGGACGCGGAAGGTGCCGGACTCACCGTTCAGGTTGATGTTGCCGGCGGGCGAGGCGTCGGGCAGGTAGACGGCGTAGACCTCGCCCTGCTTGCGGAACACCTGGGCGCCACCGAAGGCTTGGCTCTCGTTGGTGACGAGGTGGTCGGCGGGCTCCATCTCCCAGAACGGAAGGTTCTCCTGCATGAAGCGGCGCGCGTACCACATGTAGCGCCACATCGCCTGGCGCGAGCGGAAGTTCTCGAGGCGCAGGTCGCCGCCGAGCGGCGGTTCGTGGTACCCGGCGTACCACTCGACGTGGCCACCGGAGAAGAACGCGTCGTACAGGATGCGCTTGCGCAGGTCGTCGGCGTTCTGGTCGGTCAGGCCCGTGTCCCACGGGCCCTGCTCGTCCATGTCGATGACCCACTTGTGGCCGGCGTTCGCCGACTCCTCGCGCCAGTTCTCGACGTGCACGTTGGCGTTGTTCGGGTTGTACTGGATCGAGGTCGCCGTGAAGATCGGGTTCCCGAGGATCTGGTAGTAGTCCTGGAAGTTGTCCGGGTGCGTGTGCACCGCGATCGGGTGGTCGTAGGTGTCGAGGTCCGCGATCAGGCCGCCGAACTGGTTCAGGCGCTCGATCGAGTAGTCGTTCTCCTCGCACAGGTTCCACTTGATGGCCAGGTTGTGGCCGAAGCGGGCGATCATCTCGCGGTAGAAGAGGCGTCGATCGACGCCGAGGTTTCCGCCGTCGAGCCACAACTCGTTCGCCTGCTCGGTCTCGCCGAGCACGAAGTGCAGCATGATGCCCCGGCGCTGGGCGTGGTCCATGACCTGCGCCCATTGGTGCATGCGGCTGACGTCGTAGTGACGCTTGTCGAAGATGTTGTTGTCCATCCCGACGAAAGGGAACGTCTCCTGGCCGTCACCACCCAAGTTCATGGGCAGGAAGTAGACCGAGTTGACGTGCTCGCTCGAAAGGTAGTTGAGCGCGCCGATGATGCACTTCGAGCTGAAGTTCGTCGTGTTCGAGACGAAGTACGGGTCACCCGCCTCGAAGTCGTTCTCGTGCGCATCGTACTCGTGGACGATGCCGGCGCCGCCGGCGTCGAGGATGTCGTCGAAGCCCTTGTAGCCGAGCAGGTTCTCGGGGCTGTTCGTGCCGCCCTTGATGAAGTAGCCGCCGTCACGGAACTTCAGGTAGTGCCCGCCGACGTACTCGAGGCGTCCCTGCGAGAGGAAGCCTTCCGCTTCGGGATCGAGGCCGAGCACGCCGAACGTTCCGTGCGCGCCGTCGAAGTGCGTCGGTTCGCCTTCGGTGGCCGAGTTGATCAGTGCGACGTACACGCCCGTGCGGAAGCTGGCGGTGTAGCGCCACAGTCCCGAGCGATCCGGCGTGAAGCGAACCTTCCAGACGTTACCCATCGAGCTGCCTTCGCCGTCGCCGGCAAAGAAGCCGGGGATGACTTGCGAGCCGCCGCCGGGTGCGTACATCGTGACGTTGAGGCGGTAGTCGGTGAACGGGTTCGGGCTCGAGTCGGTCTCGCTCATCGTCGGACCCTCGAACCACACCTCGACGGTGTGCCAAGCGGCCGGCTCGCCGTGCACCATGCCGCTACCCGCGTGGCCGAAGCCGAGCTCGGTCGCGGCGTTCAGCACGTCGAGGCGGCGGTCCGAAAGCGGCTCCGGCGCGTCGTCGGTGACGACCAGGCGTACGGGCATTGCGCCGCGCAGGCGCACGTACTCGACCTTGGCGACGCGGCTGCGTGCGGTCGTGCCTTGCACGAAGCTTCCACCGCGAACGGTCCACTGGTAGTCGAGCTCGGTGCCGTCATCGGGGTCGAACGACGACGAGGCGTCGAGCGTGACCAGGTGCGAGGATCCACCACCGGGGATCGTTGCCGGATCCATGGTGAAGCGTGCGACCGGCGGGCTGTTGTCGCTCAGCGTCGGCGACTCGGGCATGTTCGGGTCGGTGCCACCGGGCGTTCCGGACAGGAACAGGTGGAAGCGATCCATGATGAAGTTGTGCGAGCGGCCCGAGAATTCGAGCGTGTGGCGCCCCTCCGTGAGCTCGTACTGCGCCGGCGGCTTGTCGTCGTGGCTGAACTCGTGGTTGCTGGCCCACGTCCAAACGCCGCGCTGGTGCGAGAAGAGCTTGATCCACTGTCCGCCGTCGAGGCGCACCCAGACGTCGTTCTCCTCGGTGGAGTCCGGGTGGTCGTGGCGGTTGCGGATGCGGAAGTGGTAGACGCCGGCTTCGTGGATGTCGAACGAGAATCCGAACGAGTCGGTGCCCGGCGTGTTGAAGAGGTTCGGGCCGTTCCAGCGCAGATACGAGTCGCCCGTGTGGCCGGAGATGTCGGTCTCGTAGACCCAGTCACCGGAGGCGTCGCCGGACTCCATTTCGATGACCAGAAGGCCATCCTCTTCTTGGTAGACACCGTCGGCGTGTGCTACGCCGAGGGTCAGGGCGAGCGCCCCGACCCAGCTGGTCAATCGGCGCGCCGAATGGGATCGGCGGGCCGTAAACGTAGCGCTGAACTTCATGAATGATTTCCCCTGCTCACCGGACTGCCACCGGTGTCGTTTCTCTTCCAAACTCCTGAACGCGCCGACCCTCTCCCACGGAGGCCGGGCGTCGTGATGGAACCGGGGATCGTGAAAGCGAAGGTACGTTCTTGAGCTGACGGGGGTTTTTTAGGAAATTGCAGTTCGGTGACCCGGCCACATGCGGCGAGTCGAGGCTCGACCTGAGGCAGGCCCGGACGTACAAAGCGCCCTCCCCAATCAGCGACCCGCCCCGTCACGCAGCGCCCATTGTCATGATCGAACCCGAAGTCCACCGCGACCAGGAAGTCTGGTCGGCGATCCAGAGCGAGCTCCAACGGCAAGAGGACCAGCTCGAGCTGATCGCTTCCGAGAACCACGCCTCGCGGGAGGTGATCGATGCGATGGGGACCGTGCTCACCAACAAGTACGCGGAGGGCTACCCCGGCCGGCGCTACTACGGTGGCTGTGAGCACGTCGACACCGTCGAGGACCTGGCGCGCAACCGGGCGCGTAGCCTGTTCGGCTCCGAGCGCGCGAACGCGCAGCCCCACAGTGGGACACAGGCCAACATGGGGGCCTTGATGGCGCTGTGCAGCCCGCGCGACAAGGTGCTCGGCATGTCGCTCGACCACGGCGGCCACCTGTCCCACGGGCACCCCAAGAACTTCTCCGGCGTCTTCTACGACTTCCACTCCTACGGGGTGAACAAGTCGACCGAGCGCATCGACATGGACGAGGTCCGCGACCTCGCGCGCAGCGTTCGGCCGCGAGTCCTGCTCGCCGGCGCTTCGGCCTACTCGCGCACGATCGATTTCGCCGCGTTCGCGGAGATCGCGCGCGAGGTCGACGCACACTTCATGGTCGACATGGCGCACATTGCGGGTCTGGTCGCCGGAGGGCAGCACCCCTCACCGGTGCCGCACGCCGACGTCGTGACGATGACGACGCACAAGACGCTGCGCGGCCCGCGCGGCGGCCTGATCGTCTGCACGAAGGACTGGATCAAGCAGATTAACAGCGCGATCTTCCCGGGCGGGCAGGGAGGGCCGCTGATGCACGTGATCGCGGCCAAGGCGATCGCGCTGCAGGAGGCGTCGCAGCCCGAGTTCGCCGCGTATCAGGCCAACGTCGTCGAGAACGCGCGCGTCCTCGCCGAGACCCTCGTCGAGCGTGGATTCCGGATCGTCTCCGGTGGAACGGACAACCACGTCATGCTCGTCGACGTGGGCTCGCGCGGGATCACCGGTGCCGACGCCGAGGATGCTCTGCACGCGGTCGACCTCACGTGCAACAAGAACCTGATTCCCTACGACGAGCGACCGCCGATGCAGGCTTCGGGCATTCGGCTCGGCACGGCGGCGATCACGACGCGCGGCCTCGGATCGGCCGAGTGCGCGCGCCTCGGCGGTTGGATCGCGGACGTCTTGACGAACCCCGGCGTCGCGTCGGTCGCTGCGCGTGTGCGCGGCGAGGTCGCGGAGGTCGCGCGCGCTTTCCCGATCTACGCATGAGCGTGGCGCGCTCCGAGCTGCGACTCGCGCTCTTCGACCTCGACGGCACGTTGATCGACTCGATCGAGCTGATCCTGCGTTCGTACGTGCACACGCTGCGCGCGCACGACAAGCCGGCGATGACGCGCGCACAGTTGATTTCCGGGCTAGGCACGTCGCTGTACGCGCAGCTCGCGAAGATCGCGCGCGATGGGGACGAGGTCCAGGAGATGGCCGCGACGTACCGCGCGTGGAACCACGCGAATCACGACGCGATGGTCAGCGCGTATCCGGGCGCCGTCGATTCGCTGCGACATCTGGCGGAGAGCGGCGTTCGCCTCGGCATCGTCACGAGCAAGGCGCGCGGAATCGCGTTGCGCGGCCTGGAGGTGTGCGGCTTCGACCTCCACTTCGACGTGATGATCGGGCACGAGGACGTCGAGCGACACAAGCCGGATCCCACGCCGGTGCTGGCGGCGCTCGAGCACTCGGGCGTCGCCCCGGAGCACGCCGTCTACGTCGGGGATTCTCCCCACGATATCCGTGCCGGCAACGGCGCGGGCGTGCGGACGGCCGCGGCCGAGTGGGGGCCCTTTCCGCGCGACGTGCTCGCGGCGAGCGAGCCGGACGTCTGGCTGACGGAGCCCGGCGCGATCACGGGCCTGCGCGCGTGAACGTCGGGGCGAGCGGCGTGCGGCACTGAGCTTCAGCTCGTCGCGCGCTGCTCGTACCCGAGATTCTTGAGGATCTCGAGCACCTCCGACCAGTTCGGGAACGGTCGGTTGTTCAGCCGCTTGTAGTCGTCGATCGCCTGGATGAACTCCAGGACGTCCGCGGACATCTGGTCGGGGCGGGGGGCGGTGGGCTTCTTGGGCTTGCCCGTGCCGTCGTTCTTGGACTTGGCGCTCATGGGGTCTCGGGTTCTGCGGGGGCGCGTTCAACCGTTGGCCCCCACATCGTCCTCAAGCGTCACGCATCTGTACGCCGCCCCCGATTTCGGGCCGGAGTCAGGTCGCTTCAGGGCGTAGTCGTCCTCGGTCGAGACTGGAACTCGACGCCTCCGGCGCGCAGGGCAGCCTCCATCTTGGCCATGGTCGGATGCTCGATCAGGCCCACCTCGGTGACGATTCCCCGTACGAGGCGGGCGGGGGTCACGTCGAAGGCGGGGTTGTAGACCCGGACGCCCTCGGGCGCGGTGCGCTTGCCGAAGCCGCACGTGACCTCCTCGGCAGGGCGCTCCTCGATCGGGATCAGCTCGCCCGAGTCGAGGCTCGGGTCGACCGTGGAGAGGGGAGCCACGACGTAGAACGGCACGTAGTGGGCCTGTGCGGCGAGCGCGACCGCGTACGTCCCGACCTTGTTGCACACGTCGGCGTCCCGGGCGTTGCGGTCCGATCCGACGAAGACCGCGTCGATGCGTCCCTCGGACATGACGCGGGCCATCGCGGTGTCGGCGATCAGCGTCACGTCGATCCCCGCCTGCATCAGCTCCCAAGACGTGATCCGTGCGCCCTGCAGAAGCGGCCGCGTCTCGTCCGCGTAGACGGCGACGCGCTTGCCCTGCTCGTGGGCGCGGTAGATTGGTGCGAGCGCGGTGCCCATCCCTGCCGTTGCGAGTGCGCCAGCGTTGCAGTGGGTCAACAGCGTGTTGCCGTCGGCGATCAGGTCGGCGCCGATGTCGCCCATTCGCCGGCAGGTGTCTTGATCGGAGTGGTAGATCGCGTGCGCCTCTTCGAACAGACCGCTGACGATGCCGGCACCGTTCGCTCCGGCGGCGGCGTCGCGCGCGGCGCGCGCTTTCATGCGGTCGAGCGCCCAGAACAAGTTGACCGCGGTCGGACGCGCCGCGGCGAGCGTCGTCGCGCAGTCCTCGGTGCGGCGCAGGACTTCGTTGGCGCTCTCGCCGCCCGCGTCCTGAACGCCGAGCATCAAACCGTAGGCCGCGGCGACGCCGATCGCGGGCGCCCCGCGCACCGCGAGCCGGTAGATCGCGTCGACCATCTGGGGCACGGTGCGTACGGCGAGGAGCTCGTAGTCGAGGGGCAGGAGGGTCTGCTCGACCATCTCGACGTAACCGCCGGGAGAGTCGCCGACCCAGCACAGCGTCTGGACGGAGGTCATGGATCTTTCGTTGTGGGGCTGGTGTGGGGGGCTACAGCCTACACGCGGAGAGCCACCTCGTCCTCTCCGACTTCCGTGTCGATTGGCGTGTCGATTGGCGTGTCGATTGGCGCGTCGGTTGGCGCGCTCGCCGCGTGCGCGGACTTCGCAACGGCCGCTCGGCTCTCGCGTTCCGCCGCGCGGGCGCGCTCCTCGCTCGTCGCTGCGTTGATCGCCTCGCACAGCGAGTGCAGCTCGTCGTCACGGCGAATGCGGCAGGCCTCGACCTGTTCGCCGCGCGCGACCCTGGCGAGGAACTGTTCGAAGCGGTGGACGGGGCCTGCGACGCGGAACGTCAACAGCACGCCGAAGCTGACGACGATCGGCAGCACGAACAAGATCCCGAACAGCAGCGCGCGGAGCTGAATGTCGGGGAGCCCCTCGATCAGCTCGGGCGGCGCGGCCTCCAGGTCGGCCGCGGCGCGCTCGAGCGCGCGTCCCATCAGGACGTTCTGAAGCAGGAGCGCGACGGCGGTAAGGCCTACGAAGCAGCCGATCAATTTCAGCTGCATGCGAGGCCGGATCAGTTTGATACGGCGCTTGAGTTCGGGCATCGGGGAGGGGAGCGAGGGGGGGGGATGGGCAATCTCGCATCGGCGCCGCGTCGCGTTGCGCTTGAGCCGGATGGGTCTCACTGCGGGATGGTGCCAGTGGCAGGGCCGGTGGCAGGGCCGGTGGCAGGGCCGGTGGCAGGGCCGGTGGCAGGGCCGGTGGCAGGGCCGGTCACAGGGCCGGTCACAGGGCCGGTCACAGGGCCAGTGCCCACGCGCCCGTTGGCAGCTCGGCGCATCCGGAGTCACCCGACTTTCTAGGAATACCCATTCGGAATCAACCTGGGCGTCCAGCACATCCGAAACCAATGCTCGCCGTGATGAACATCTATAGAAAGAAAGTGCGCGAAACGGGATGGAGGTCGCGAGGGCAAAGAGGGCTCTCGCTGGTCGAGGTGATGGTGGCCCTTTCGGTGGTCCTCGTCACGTTCCTGGGTTTCTCGCAGTCGATCCTCTCTTCGATCAAGCTGACCGACACGGACCGTGAGTCGGGCATCGCGATGGAGGCGGCGCGCGAAGCGATCGAGCGTCTGCAGGCGGCGCCGTTCGGAGAGGTGTTTGCGCGCTTTAACGACACGGCGTTGGATGATCCGGTCGGCAGCGTGTCGCCGGGCGCGACGTTCGATGTCGATGGCTTGGAGCGGCGCGACGGAACGGCGGTTGGGACGATTTCGTTCCCCGTCACGTCTGCAGCTCCCGGGGCGCTGCGCGAAGACTTGCAGGACCCGCGGCTCGGCACGCCGCGCGACCTGAACGGTGACAACGTCATCGATGCCGCGGACCACGCGGTGGACTACGCGCTCGTTCCCGTGCGGGTCGAGGTGCGTTGGGATGGACAGTCCGGACCTGGACGCATGGGGTTCCGGACCATGCTCGCGAGCTTCTGATGCGACTCACAACGAAGAGCGGATTCACCTACGTCGAGCTCACGATCGCCATCGTCGTGATGGCCGTCGGCCTCGGCATGGGCCTGATGGGGACCTTGCGCAGCACGGAAGCGTTCAGGACGAGCGACCGCCGCGCGACCGAGGACACCAAGGTCCGGCGCGCGCTGCGCCGCATGATCAACGAGATCGCGAGCACCGGCGACGCGGTCATCTTTCCGAGTCCGACCGCCGACGGTTCGTCGGAGCTCAACTACAACCGTTCCGAAGGCTACGAGGCCGGAGTCGTTGTTTGGGGCGAGCCGCGGAAACTGCATCTCGAGCTAGAGCCTGGAGAGGCCGCGGACGGCCTCGACAACAACGGCAACGGCCTGATCGACGAGGGCATGATCGTGTTCACGCTCGGCGTGAACCAGCCGGACCAGAAGCGCGTCATCCTGTGCAAGGGTGTGAGCGTTCTCTTGCAGGGCGAGATCGACAACGGTCTCGACGACAACGGGAATGGAATGATCGACGAGCCCGGCTTCGTGCTGCAGCGCATGCCGGATAGTCCGATGGTGTCGGTCTTCGTGTCGCTGGAAGGCGTCGACCAAAACGGCATGCGCTTCCAGCGCACGCTGTCGACGGCGACGAGGATGAGGAACTGAGTATGAAGTTGGAGAGCAGAACCGCAAGGCGCGCAGAACGAGGGAGCGCGATGGTGGCGATTACCGCTGTTGTCGCGACGTTGTCGATCATCTCGATGACGGTCTTGACCAAGGCGACGGCGTCCGTGCGCGAGCAGAAGTTCATGCGAGAGGACACGTCCTCGCGCTACATCGCCGAAGCGGCACTCGCCGAGGCGATGTTCGAGCTCGGCAAGGGCGCCAGCGGCGCGGTGGGCTCGCCCGACCAGCCGCGGAACTGGGGCGACGCCGAGTACTACGTCGAGGCACTCGATCTCGGCGGCGGTGCGACCGAGTTGCGCTCGACCGGTGTCGACGGCTCCGGCGGCACGCGGCTCGAGCTGGTCGTGCGCGAGATCTCGACGACGGGGGTCCGCTACGGCGCCTTCGGCGATGAGGGGATGATCCTGGACAGCAACGCGATGGTCGACAGCTACGACTCCTCGTCTGGCGACTACGCCAGCCAGGCCACCAACGGTAGCGGCAACTCGACCCACGCCGGATCGGACGGCCACGTCGGCTCGAACGGTAACGTGCACCTGCGGCAGAACTCTTCGGTCTACGGTGACGCGACGCCGGGCCCGACTTCGACGGTGACCGTCGATGGCAACGCGCAGGTCACGGGCTCCACGGCGCCGGCGTCCCAGCCGATGCCGATGCCGCCGATCGACGTGCCGGTGATCCCGACGTCGGGTGACCTGACCGTCGCCGGCCAGAGCGCGCATCAGCTGCCCGCGGGCGAGCACCGCTTCGAGCGACTGAACCTCGAGCCGGGCTCGACCCTGACCATCGTCGGACCGGCGACGGTCGTGGTCGCTGCCGCCGACCTCGATCAGAACTCGCAGCTCTTGATCGACGGCACGGCGGGGGACGTCGAGATCTATGTCGAGAACGACTTCATCCTGGGCAGCAACACGCTCGTCTCGCCGATCTCGCACAACCCGTCCGAGCTCTCGCTGTACCTCGAGGCCAACAACGTCGCCGATCCTCTGCAGGACATCGACCTCGACGAAGTCGACCTGCTCTCGAACGCGAAGCTGTACGGCACGATCTATGCCCCGAACGCACGCATCGACGTCAACAGCAACTTCGAGCTCTTTGGTGCGATCGCAGCGCGCGCGCTCGTGCTGGACAGCAACTCCAAGGTGCACTTCGATGAATCGCTCGCTTCGACGAGTGGGCCAGGCGGGACGGATTACGAGCACGTGGCTTGGAGAGAGCTGCCTTTCTCGGTTCAGTGACACAAGGACCTCCTCCGCAACGGAGCAGTCTCTCATGAAACGAATGAGCACGCCCCTGACTCTGATTCTCGCGGGCGCGGCCCTGTGCGCCGCGCCCGCGTTCGCATTGGACGGAAGCGACGCGAGAGGAGCGGGTGTCGAGGTTGCCCGGCTTCTGCGCGCTTCCCGCGAAGTGCCGGACGACGAGCTGGACGCCTTGCGTACTGAGCTCGCTGGACACGTTCCGGCCGCGCTCACGAGCGTCAGCTCGATCCTAGCGACGCGTCGCGTCCCGGCGCTCGGCGAGGAGGGCGAGCAGATCCTGAGCGAGCCGCAGACCGAGCTCTTGCTGGCCGCTACTTCGGGTCTTGCACGGCAGGCGGTCGAAGACGAGCTCGCGCGCCTTCTCGAAGCGCCCGACGTCGGCCGGCGCGACGCAGCGATCCGGCTGCTCGCGGCGACTGGCACCGGCCGCGACCTGCCGCGCCTCTGGTCGCTCGCGGTCGCGGAGGAAGAGGAGCAGCTCGTGCCACGCCTCGAGGCCGCGGCGCTCTGGGGCACGATACGGCTCCTGCGGGCCGCACCGGAGGCCCTGACGCTGCTGCCCGCGGCGTGGCGGAAGATGCCGCCGGCTCTGACGCCGATGCTCCTGGACTCGGTCGGAACCGTCGGGGACGCGCGCGCGCTGCCCTTGATCGAGGCCGTCCTGGGCGACGGCGATGAGCACTCGCGCTTGGCAATCGCCCAGGTCGCTCGCCTCGCGCTGATCGATCCGACCCGTGTGAGCATGCGCCTCGTCGTTCGCGTCCGTTCCGACCTCGTGAGCCAGAACCGCGAAGAGATCAAGGCGGCCGCCGTTGCCCTGGCGCGTCTCGGCGACACCGAGTCCACGTCCGATTTGATCGCGCTGATCGAGAGCGGCGACCGGGGCGTCGACGAGACGATCCTGTGGGCCCTGCGCGAGCTGACGGGGATGCGCTTCCCGGGCAAGCGCGACCTCTGGCGGCACTGGCTGCGCACCGAGGTCGACTGG
The DNA here is from genome assembly GCA_024226735.1 of bacterium. GTDB lineage: Bacteria > Planctomycetota > UBA1135 > UBA1135 > JAAELL01. The sequence continues at coordinate 25,919 of JAAELL010000585.1, forward strand.
TACGAGCGCCAGCGTCCGGCACTTGTCGAGTCCCTGCGCACCGGTGGGCGGGCCAAGGCAGGCGCGGCGTTGCGCGAGCTCGCCAAGCACGGTCTGCACAGGCACAAGCTCTCACTCGAGGCCGCGTCGGCTCTGGAGGGCGGCTGCGGGCCGGAGACCGCGCTGACGGTCTGCGAGACCCTGAAGCGCCTCGACTCCATGTCGGCTGCGCCAGTGCTCCTGGCGCTCCACGCTGACACCGACGACGCTGTCGCGGCCGCCGCGGGCAAGGCCCTTTGCAGCATTACGGGACACGCTCCGCAATCGAGTTACGCGGACTGGCAAGAACTGCTGGAACCGGTGCTCTGAGTGTGGGTCTTCCCTGAGTGGAACGTGTGAACGCGATTACAGGTCGCCGCGAGGCGATGTCGATTTGAGGTGTACGGCGCGCGGGTGCGCGGCGTAACGAGAGAGACACCTGAGAGGGAGAGAGCCCGAGCCGTGTGCGGCGAGGGAGCTCGAGCATCAACTTGAAAGACAAGCCCCCCCGCTTCGGGGCTCCGCGACTCGAGCGAGTCCGGAGCCGTACCCGGTCAGGCTTCAGCTTGGTCGAGGTCGTACTTGCCACTGTCGTGCTCATGGTCGCCGTGCTCAGCGCGATGGGATCGATCACTGCCTCGGCGGTGCTCGGCGAGTCGACGCGCGAGACGACCCTGGCCTATCAGGCCGCGACGCGCGTCATCGAGCGCCTGCAGGGCACTCCGTGCGAGGACGTCTTCGCGCTCTACAACAGCGTGACCAGCGACGATCCCGCCGATGGAGCTCCCGGAGCCGACTTCGCGGTCGAGGGACTCAGTGCGCAAGACGGCGACAGGGACGGAATGGCGGGCGAGGTGCTGTTGCCCGTCTCGAGCCGTTTCCCCTGGATGCTGCTCGAGGTGCTGCACGACAACGACTTCGGAATGCCGCGCGACCTGAACGCGGACGGAGTCGTCGGCTTCGGCGATCGGTCCGGGGACTACACGGTGCTGCCGGTGCGCGTACGCATCGCCTGGACCGGGCTGTCCGGCGATCGGGCGATCGAGGTCGAGACGGTTCTGGCGGTGCGCTAGGAGGCTCCCCATGAAATACGCCCAACAGAATCGCCAGGCCGGATTCACCCTGGTCGAGATGATGATCGCCTCGACCCTCCTGGTCACGGTCTTCAGCAGTGTCGTGATGGCCGTACGCAGCAGCACGCGCTCGTTCGAGATGAGCGCTGCGCAGAGTGCGATCGACACGAAGATCAGCCGCACGATGGACCGCATCCTGCGCGAGGTGTCCGGCGCGATCCGCGACAGCCTCGACCCCGCGCCGACGACCGCGCTGGGGGCGGCTTCGCTGACCTTCAGCACGGGTACCGACTACACGGCCAACGCGGTGACGTGGGGTGACACGACGCGGATCGGCTACGAGCTGGCTCCGGGCGAGCGCAACAACGGTGTCGACGACAACAGCGACGGTCTCATCGATGAGGCGATCGTCGTTCGCACGATCAACCCAGGCGAGGCCAACGAGCAGCGCATCGTGCTGGCGCGGGGCGTCTCCGATTACTTCGACGGCGAGTTGGCCAATCGGGCCGACGACAACGGCAACGGTCTGATCGACGAGCGCGGCTTGTCGTTCCACCTCGAGGACAGCTTCCTCGAGGTACGAGTGAGCATGCAGCGGATCGGACCCAACGGCGAGCTGATCGTACGCTCCCTCGAGTCGACGATCTCGCTTCGCAACTAGAGAGAGGGAACGAGAGAGAAAGAGAGAGATGCAATGAGAATCCACCAGCAACCATTCGGGACACGGCGCACGGGAAGTGCGCTCGTCCCAGTCCTCGTCGTCGTCGCCGTGGTCGCGGCGTTGGCGGCGGCCGCTCTGACGTTCAACGTTTCCTCGCAGCGGGAGGTGCAGACGACCCAGAGCTCGCGGCGTGCGCTCTATCTCGCCGAGGCCGCCGTCAGCGACGCGATCCAGGAGCTGAACATCGCGGGCAACACCGACGGGACGGTTCCCGGTGCGGTCGGAACGGAGTCCGTTCCGCGTAGCCTGAAGGCCGGTGTGTACTGGGCCGACATCCGCGACAACGGAGACAGCACGCTCACGGTGACCGGCTCCGGCCGGGCCGACCGCAACACGCGCACGATCGAGGTCGTGTGCCGCGCGGAGGGCGTCGGCGTGTTCGGCAACGCGATCTTCGCGGGGAACCGCTCCGGCGATCCGACGTACTCGCTCGACCTCGGGGGAACCGGGACGGGCGCGGACCTCGTCAACGGCAGCATCTACTCCGGCGGCGACGTCACCTTGAACGATGACTCCGCGGTCAACGGCCGCATCGGCGCGGCGGGGACGATCACGGGCGGCGTCGGCGAGACCGGTGTCACGCAGCCGATCCCGGACATCGCGGCGATGCGCTACGAGACCAACCACGACTTCGACGTCGCGTCGCTCTTCAGTGGGGCGACGTGGGAGGCCGACGACGCCGGTGGCAACGCGTGGCAGGTGCCGGAGGACAACCCGGCGCACATCTTCCGCAAGAACCCGGACGACCGCTCGACCGAGACCGCGACGACTTCGAAGGACGACTACTTCCTCGAGGACCCGTACGAGCCGCTCGGCATCGATGCGACCTCGGATGGCTCGGACGCCTACCCGATCACGCTGACGGGAACCGCCGGCGATCCGGGCCCGGTCGGCACGGACAAGGTCTACTTCATCGACGGCAACCTCTGGCTGCACAGCATCCCGGCGTTCTCGATGAAGTTCGTCGCAGGCGCGGGCGAGGACGTGCGGGTGACGTTCGTCGTCAAGGGCAACATCATCTTCTCCGACAACCTGTTCTACGAGGATGCGGACAACGACGGCGTCGCCTTCATCGCGGTGGCGGATTCGGCCGAGCCTGACAGCGGCAACATCTACTTCGGCGACCCGCGCGGCGGCACGCTGGAGCACATGGAGGCCTTCATGTACGCCGAGAACGATTTCATCGACTACAACCTCGATGCTTCGGGCTCGAGTGAGGTCCAGCTGATCGGCAACATGACTGCCGGCGACCGTGTGCGCGTCGACCGCGACTTCACCAATCCCGACGGCACCGTGGCGCACTCGCGCCTCCAGGTCGATTTCGACCCGCGCATCGTCGCCAACACCTTGAGCTTGCCTGGACTGCCGACGACCCCCGGCGCCGCGACGGACTACAGCGTCGTCTTCTGGCGCGAGGTCGCTAGCCATTAGGGGACCGGGAGAATGTTCGTGAAGCAATCGAGAATCTTCGCACCCCTCGTGGGCGTGCTCTGTGCGGCTCCGCTGGTCAGCAGCGCCTGGGCGCGGGCCGACGACCAACGTCGGCCCGCCGCCGCGGCGCCGGTGCCGACGCCGGGTCTCGACGTCGTCGTCCAGATTCTGCGCGACCTGCGCGCGGAAACCGTCGAGCCACGTGACGCCTTGCGTCGCATCTCCGCGCTCGGTCCGAGCCTCGTTCCGGCGGTCGTCGCCCTGCGGTGCGGCAGCGTCGCGCCATCGGACGTGGAGGGCCCGCTCGTCGACGAGCAGGCGCGCGTGTTCCTGCTCGATGCGCTGCGGACCTGGCCGAGTGATCGCGTCGTCGCCAGTCTCCTGCAGCACCTGCGCGACGATCCGCACCTGGCCGCTGCCATGGAGACGACTGGCCTGACGCTCGAGATCGGAGGCATCCGTTCATCGGGCAGGCTGTTCGAGCTCTTGTCGGAGCTGGAGCCGGAGATCCGCAGTGCGCCTTGCTTTCAGGCGCGCCTCGAGGACGCTCTCGAGGGAGCACTCCGAGTGGATCCCGGTGGTGTGAGCGTGCTGCGGCCGTACCTGGCGGCCTCCAACGTGGAGGTGCTCATGCCGCTCGCGCGCGCGCTCGCCTGCGTGCAGGGCAACGGGCCGGTCTCGCTCTGGATGGACATGCTGCACCGGTCGCGCGAGCTCGACATCGAGGCGCTCAAGGCGATGGGGACGAGCGATCTCAGGCGCCTGGCCTCCTACGACGACCGGCGCATCCTCGCGGTCCGCGAGATGCTCGATTCCCGCGACCCCGCGACGCGGCGCACGGCCGCGATCGTGCTCGGTCAGCTCGGCGACATCGATTCGTTCGAACTGATCATCGATCAACTCATGGACCCCGAGCCGGTCGTCCGGCGCGGCGCGCTCGAGGCCTTGCGGACCATGTCCGGCCTGCGCATGCCGGCCGACGTCGGCCGCTGGGCCGCATGGCACTCCGCGCGCATCGAGTGGCTCGACGCGATCGCCCCCGAGCTCGCCGTCAAGGCGCGCCACGGCGATTCCGAAGAAGCGTTCGACGCGATCCGCGAGCTCGCCTCGGTTCCGCTGTTCCGGCGCGAGCTCTCCCTGTTCGTTTCCGAGGGGCTCGATCATCGCGATCCGGGGGTGGCCGCGGCCGCCTGCCACGGTCTCCTGGCGCTCGGCGAGCCCACTTCGGTCGTGACCATGATCGACTGTTTGGACGATCGGCGCGAGCCGGTGCGGGAGGCGGCGCGCACCGGGCTGGCGCTGATGACGGGTGAGAACCTGCCGTCGGATTCCGACCTGTGGTTGCGCTGGCTGAACCAGTAGGCAGCGGACGAGCGAGCTGGCGCGTGGCGGCGATCGGGGATGGCTCCGATCGCCGCCGCGCGCCTGTTCACCCAATCGCACCTTTCTTGCAACACTCTTCTGGCCTGCGGCGTCCTCTCCGCAGAAGCCATGTCGAGCTCCCCTCCGGAACCCAGCACCCGCGAGATCGCCGTCCACTCCCAGTGGATGCGCCGCCTGGCGCGGCGCCTCGTCGCGGACGCCGCAGTCGCCGACGACCTCGTGGAGGACGCCTGGTCGCGCTTCGATGCACGGCGCGTCCGTGAGCGCACGGGCTACCTGGCGACGGTCGTCCGCTCGCTGGCGCTGAGCCGGCGGCGGAGCGAGAGGCGTCGCCAGCGGCGTGAGGCCGCCTGTGCGCGGTCCGAGGTCCTGCCGTCCGCGGGCGAGGTCGCTGCACGCCTCGAGATTGCGCGGCGTGTGACCGAGGCGCTCGAGGAGCTCGCGGAGCCGTACCGCACCACGGTCATGATGCGCTTCTACGACGACCTCTCGTCCGCTGAGATCGCTCGGCGCGCGGGCGTTCCCGCATCGACGGTGCGGGCGCGTCTGCGGCGTGGGCTCGCCAAGCTGCGCGCGCACCTCGACGACGGCTCCGATGGACGCGCCGGTTGGATGTCGGCGCTCCTGCCCTTCGCCCACCCCAGATCCAGCGCCGCTGCCACTGCGCTCACCTCGGTCTCGCTCCTCGTCACCATGAAGCTCCTCCTCGGAACTCTGATCGCGGCGGGTGCCCTCGCCGCCGTGTGGACCCTCGGCACGCGCGACGGTGCCGCCGACGCCTCGCCCGCTCCGCTGCGCGGCAACGGGCAGACGCTCGCGGACGCGCGGAGCGTGACGCCCCGTGACGACCTGCCCGGCGCGCGCACCGATGCGGCCGCCGCCGCCGCGTCGCCCGTCGGCCCCGCGGCGCCGATGACCAGGGCGTCGACCGTCCGGGTCTCGGCGCGTGGCGTGACCGACGCGGGCGAGCCGATACACGGCGCATGGCTGCACCTGCGGCGCGCGCCGGACGACCGCGCCCGCTCGGCATCCGACGGACTGCTCGCGCTCGAGGTCGAACGCGAGCGCTTCGCGCGGCTCGCCGAGAGCGGCTCCCAGGCCCAAGTTGCGGGCCGCGTCGATGTGCGCGTCGGGGCCGCGGGTCGGCGGACGCGCAACCTGCGCGCGCAGTTCGTCGAGGGAGCAGCCGTGCTCGAGCTGGGCGACGTGACGCTCGTCCACGGTGGCGTCGTGCACGGACGCGTCGTCGATTCGGGCGGCGTCGGAATCGAGGGGGCTCTGGTCGCCTACGGCGTGCCCGCCGACACGAGCCTGGATGCTTCGGTTCACGAGCGGCGCGGTCCGCGCGACCTCGATCCTTCTCCGAGGGCCGGCATCGAGCCGGCGCTCCTCTGCACGACGGGCCTGGGCGGAGCCTTCCGCCTGGACGGTGTTCCGGTCGGGCACGGGACGGCCTGGGCGCGCACCGCCACGAGCCTGTGGGCGTTCAGCGCCCCGGTCGGTGTGCGCGCGGGCGAGGAGGTCGCCGGCGTCGAGCTCGTCGTGCGCGACGCGCCGGACGAGGTGATCACCGGCACCGTCGTCGACCCCGGCGGCGAGCCGCTGCCCGGGCTCAGGATCGCCTTCGAGAGGAGCGAGGACTCGCAGGGCTGGATCAACGTGCACACCGACACGAGCGGGAGCTTCTTCTTCGTTCCTCCCGACGGCGCGGCCCACGACGCGAGGGTGCCTGCGCCTTCGTGGGAGTGGGAGGACCAGAGGCGAGCGGCCATCGCCGCGGGAACGCACGACCTCGTGATCGCGTTCGAGCGCTCGGAGTGGCTCTTCGTCGAGGCGCGCGGCGTGGACGGGGCGCCGCTCGCGGGTGGACAGGTGACCGGCCTGCTCGCCACGGGCCCGACCGACCGGGCCTTGAGGCGCTGCGAGTCGCCGCTCGACGCGGAGGGACGCGGCCGGTTGCGGCGTCCCGCGGTCGCGCTGCGCGTGCGCGTCGAGGCGCCTGGGTACCGCGCGGTGTTGCTCGGTCCGTTCGCGCCAGAGGCCTTTCCCGATCCGTTGCGCGTCAGCCTCGAGCCGGTCTCCGCTCTGGTCGGGACGGTCTGGTTGCCCGACGGCCGTCCGGCGGCGGGGGCGCGCGTCAGCCTGCACCGCGGCGCGGGCGACGCGGACGAGCGTCACCGTCTCTCGCATCAAGTGTGGTCCGGCGACCGTGATGCATTCGTTTACGAGGTCATGATCGATCCGAAGGCGGGGGTGACGGCGGATGGCGAGGGACGCTACCGGTTGCCTCTTCCGGGCGTCGATGTCGCGGCGGAGGGCGAGGTTGCCCGGCCCGCCGGTGGACTGGCTGGCATCGGATACGCGGGCGGGTCCACCCAGGTGTCGGGTGGCGAGCCGCGTGAGCGCTGGTACGTCCACGCGTCCGCCCGAGGCCTGGCGACCGTGACGAGTGGCCCGCACCGGTTCGAGGCGCAGCGCGAGCACGAGATCGAGCTCCGACTGCCGCCGGGCGGAGCGATCGCGGGACGGCTGATCCTCGAGGGCGGCGGGTCGCCGACTGGCTGGACGGCGTACGCCGCGGACGGCCGGGCGCAGGTCGCCGAGGCTCCCGTCGGGGAGGATGGCGCCTTTCGGTTCGACGAGCTTCACGCCGGCGGCTGGCAGGTGCGCGTCTTCGAACCGGGACGGCGCTACTCACCAGTCGGGGGTCGCGTGCGCACCGATCGCACGGTCGTGCCGGACGTCGAGGTCGCGGCGGGCCGCACCGTCGAGTACGAGCACGTCGCCGTGGCGCGCGCGGCGGCGCGACTCGCGGGACGTTTGTGGGTTGACGGAGCTGCGCCGGGAGCGCTACGCGTCGTCGTGCGCACGACGACATCGCGGGCGTCGATCACCAGCTACGAGACGACCCTCGATCCGGACGGGCAGTTCGAGGTCAAGCTCGAGCCAGGGCTGGCGACGTCGGTTGTGGTCCACGGCGACGTCGGCGGGGCGAGCCTGTTCCTGTCGGCGAAGGTCGAGGTCGGGCGCGGCGACAACGCCTGGTCCTACGACCTCGAGACGGCTCGCATCGAGGGTCGCGTCGATCCCGCGCGCGTCGAGAAGGCGACGTTCAGCGGCGCCGTCTACATCGTCGAGCGCGATGGGATCACGTTCCGCACGAGCGTCGAGCTCGACGCGGACGGTCGCTTCGGACCGTTCGCGGTCCCCGCCGGCGCCGGGGTCCTGCGTGGCCCGCAGAGCGGCTTCCGCGATCCGGGAGAAGCGTGGGCCGAGCTCGAGCTCGGTGCGGGCGAGCAGCGGGTGCTCGACCTGCGATAGAGGTCCTGCGCTAGCCGTTGTCGAACCGGAACACGGCCTTGCTGCCGAAGGCGTGTTCCTCCTCCGTCTCGCGCACGTCACCCGTCGCGCAGGCCGGTAGCGTCTTGCGCCAGAACGCGATGTTGCGCCGCGCGTTCGGGTAGCTCACGACCTCCCGTGAGCCGCGGTGCGGTTCGATTCCCAGCTGCGCCGCCTGCTGCGCGATGCCCGTTCCTCGAAACGACCTCGAGACGAAGAACTCGTACACCGTGAAGTCGGTGCCTGCCGTGGGAACGTAGGGCTCGCTCGAGATGTGGCTCCTCGTCGTGCCTCCACCGGACCTGACGTCGGTCACGTGGTGTGGGTCGGCGGGCACCGAGCCGCGCGGGACCCGCAGGATGCAGCCGCCGAGGTGGTCGGGCTCGACCTCGTCCGCGGTGCTCTGGCAGGCGCTGGACAGGAGGAGCGCCAGTCCCAGGAGGCAGACCCGTGGCCGGACGCGGTCGTGCCTGTCGAGATCGTCCACTTGCTACTGGAACGCCACGCTGACCGCGTCGGTCAGGTTGTTCGTGTTCCCGATGTCCCGGTACCAGCACTGGAAGTTCCACGTGTCACCGGGGAGCACGGCCTGAACCGGGTTCACCGGGATCGACGTCAAGTCGACGGCGAGCGTGCCGCTCGGTCCCTGGAAGATCTGCGACTGCTGGTGGAACGGACCGAGGCCGCCGCCGAGGCACAGAATCCCCGACGAGCCCGGCGGGTTGACGAAGCCCTGGGTCTGGCTCGAAAGGAAGAAGGCGAACTGCCCTGGCGGGAGCTGGTCGGCAACGAGCGTCAGGTCGTTCAGGAGCACGGCGCTCGAGCCCTCCGCGGTGATGGCGCCCGCGAGCCCCGAGCTGTTCGGGATCGCCGGGCCGCAGTAGCTGGTGCCGACGACGCTGCCGGCGCCACCGGGACCCGCGGCGTAGCTTCCCGCGACCGCGCTTGCGTCCAAGACTTCGCCGTACAGGCGGAACTCGGTCATCGTCCCGCCGAAGTTGGGATTCGCGGACCATTGCGAGCGGCCGAGCCAGTTGTTGACGTCGTTGATTCCCGACAGGTCCATGGTGATGGGCGTCGAGCTCTGGAAGATGCCGTCGACGTACAGGGACATCGAGTCGTTCGCGCCGTCGAACACGAAGGCGTAGTGGACCATCGTCGCGGTCGCGGTGGCGGAGTTCGCGTACACCTTGATCGAGGTCGTGCCGCCGGCCAGCACGGCGCCCGTCGGCACGGCATTGGTGCCATCCTCGGGCGTCAGCACGATGTACGTGAGCCCGTTGCCCTGGTTGCCCGGACCGCCCGAGCTGTCGCCGAAGTCGAAGATGCGCTGCCAGGCCACACCGCCACCCCAGTCGACCCAGGCCTCGAAAGTCGCATCGACGAGCCCGGTCAACAGGTTCGGGGGCAGCTCGACGTAGTCGTCGACCCCATCGAAGATCAGCGTGCCGGTGCCCCCGAGGGTCGCGCCACCGAGCACCGTCCCGTCGGCGCCGCCGACCGAATCGACCAGGACCGTGCCGCTCCCGTCGAAGCTGTAGCGGTGCAGGAGCTGGGCTTGTGCCGGCCCGGACATGAACCACGCGCACACGATGGCGGTGAGCGGGAGTCGGAGACTGGCGTCGAGACGGCTCTTGCGGAGGGCGCGATCCATGGTTAGCTCCTGGGTTGGCCCTCATCTTGCCGCAAGAGCGCGAGAGGAGCCACCGCACGCGGATCACGAGTTTTCTCACACCGCTCCGAAGCCCGTTTACGTCCTAGTGTGGTGTGATTCCTTTTGAACTCGCTTCCTACCACCCGATCGCGATCTGCACCGCGTTCGTCACCTCGAAGCTCGTCGACGTCGAGAGCGTCGCCGCCTGTGCGGTCAGCGGGAATCCGACCAAGGCGAAGTCGCTCGGCAGCAGAACGTTGCCCGAGTTCCACGAGCCCGCGACGTTCGTCGTGAACGGGACGTTGATGAAGCCGGTGGTGAACAGCCGGCACGGTCCCGCGCCGATCAGCGTCCCGCCAGGGATGTCGGCACCGATCAGCAGCGCGCCCGGCCGGAATACCGGACCGCCCACGACGTTGAAGACGATGTTCGCGCCCGGGGTGGGCGTGCCGGTGACGGTCAGGCTCGGCAGGGTGGCGACCGTCCCGCACGGCGCACCGACGCTGACGAGGCTCAGGTCGGGGCCGCCGCTGTAGATCCACGAGCGCACGGTGCCGGTGTTGCCCGCGGCGATGTCGGCGATCCCGTTGCCGTCGGCGTCGCCGATGACGTCGACGCTCGAGAACTGGCCGGTGGGGGCGACGAACGGGATGCTGCGCAGCATCGTGCCGGTCGCACCGTTCAGCACGCGGATCGGGCCGGCGGTGCCGGTCGCGACGACGTCGGGGACGCCGTCGCCGTCGACGTCTTCCCCGGCACCGAGCTTCAGGCCCATGTTCTCGCCTGCGTTCAGGCCCGTGTAGACCGCGAGCACGTTGGAGTTGTCGCGCACCTCGACGAGCCCGAGGCCGCCGAGGGCGAAGGGCGAGCTGACGGCCAGCTCGGACTCGCCGTCCCCGTCGATGTCGCCGACGAGCGACAGCACTTCGCCGTAGCGGTTGTCGAAGCCGGTCCACGTCGCGACCTGCGCGCCGCTCATCCCGTCGAAGACGCGCACGCGGCCGTTGGGGGCGGAGCACGCGTAGTCCGGGTCGCCGTCGCCGTCGAAGTCTCCGGCCGAGCTGACGGCCAGGCCGAGCACGTTGTTGTGCGTGCGCACGACCGCGCCCGTCACCGCGTCGAAGACCGTGACGCGGTTGAGCTGCCCGACCAGGATGTTGATGTTGCCGTTGCCCGTCAGGTCACCCGCACCGGCCACCGCCGCGCCGAAGAGGTTGAAGGCGCTCGTTCCCGTGAGCGTCAGGATCGACGTGCCGCTCGGTCCGGCGAGCACCTGCACCTCACCGAGCGAGTTGACGCGGCAAGTACCGCCCTGCACGCGCGAGGCGAAGGGGGCGCCGACGATGACGTCGTCGAAGCCGTCCCCGTTGACGTCTCCCGCCGCGCCGACCGCGTTCCCGAGCCGGTCGCCCGAGAGCGTGCCGGGAAAGGTGCACGTGAAGTAGCTGCCCTGACCGCTGACCGCCGCCAGGATCTGGTTGCTCGCTCCGGAGACGACCGTCACGCGCCCGGCGTCGACGCCTGCGGTCGTGTCCAGGTCCGCGCCGACGACGTAGTCGGCTCGACCGTCGTTGTTGAAGTCACCGGCTCTACTGATCGAGATGCCGTGGCGCGAACCGGCTGCGCCCTGCTGTTGGTTCATGATGCGGTTCGATTGGGCGGTGCTCGCCCCCGCGGTCAGAGTGGAGAGGGCGAGGATCAGGAGCGAGTGCTTGATCGTGTTGTTCATGACAGAGAGTCGGGTGGAAGGGCCGTATCTCTGTCGGCGGAGGCGGGCGCCCGTTCGTGCGCTCTAGCCCGTGGATTTGTTCGCGCTCAGGGGAACAGGACCGACACGGCGCCGGTGAAGTTGCTCGTCGGACCCGGGTTCGCGTCCCGGAACCAGCATTGGAAGTTCCAGGTCTCGCCCGCGAGGACGGCGCGCGCCGCCCGGGCCGCTGACGAACCCCTGCGTCTGGCCCGCCAGCATGTAGCCGAACCGGTTCGGCGGGAGGTCGAGCGCGAGGAGGCCGAGGTCATTGGCCGCCAGGGACGTCGATCCCGACGTGCTGATGCGTGCCGGAATGCCGAGGCTGCTCGGGGCCGAAGAGCAGTAGGGCGTCCCGACGTCTGTAAAGATGTCGACGGACGACGAATAGAAGCACGAAGTGCAGCAACAGAACGCCTGGCCGCCAGCGAGGAACAGCCGCTCGTTCAAAACCGTGACCGCGGTCGCGGTCCTCCCCTCGACCAGCGTCGTCGAGGTCCAGGTGTCGGAGTAGGCGTCGTACACGTCGACGGCGTCGGTCGTTCCCTGTTTGCCCGCGCCACCCGCGAAGACGGCGAAGCGGCCATGTGCCGCGGCAGCGACCGCGGCACGTTCGCTCGAGAGGGTCGCGCTCGACCATTGCGCGTGTGCGGAGGAGGTGAGGGCGGGCAAGAGGGCGATTGCGAGGCGGAGCGGATGCATGGCGCGCTTCCTTGCGAGGACGGGTGAGCCTTCCCATCTTGTCATTGCCCGCAGATGGGCGGTACCGGGACCCGAGTCCACGAGCAAACGAGTGACCCATCTCGCTATGCTGTCAGCGCGCCGCCACCCGATTCGAGCGGCGGTTTCCGTCTCCAAAGCAGGTGCTACCCGTGATCGTTCCGCATACCTCCCGAGACCAGATTCTCTCCAAGCTTCGGGCGAAGCGCGACCAAGGCCGGCCGATCTGGATCGCGAGTGCCGGCAGTGGTCTCGTGGCGAAGCTGCTCGAGAGCGCTGGCGTCGACTGCATCAACACGTTCTCTGGCGCGCGGCTGCGTGCGAACGGGATGGGGACGATGTCGATGCTGTGGCCGATCCTGGACTCGAACAAGCAGACCCTCGACTACACATCGCAGGACATCCTCCCGGCCATGACCGGCGACGCGTTCGTCTGTGCCTGCATGAACCCGAACGACCCGCTGCGCGACATGGGGCTCGTGATCGAGCAGCTCAAGGCGATGGGGGTCTACTCGGTGTCGAACATCGGACCTTCGATCAGCTACGTCGACAAGGACAGCCAGATCTACAAGGTCCTGAACAAGAGCGGAGTGACCTTCGAGAACGAGGTCGAGTTCCTGAAGGTGGCCAAGGAGAAGGGCATGGTCACGATCGGCCTCGCCTTCGACGAGGAGGACAGCCGCCAGCTCGTCCGTGACGCGCAGCCGGACGTCTTCTGCTTCCACGCGGGGACGACCAAGGGGGGGCTGAAGGGCTACGACTCCGGCGAGACGATCGAGGAGACCGCGCGGCGCACCGAGAGCGCCCACCAACAGTTGCGCGACCTCGCGCCCGGCGTCCTCCTCGTCGCCCACGGCGCCGCCATGGAGACGCCGGAGGATGCACAGTTCCTGCTCGACAACACGACGTGCGACGGGTTCTGGACGGGCTCCTCGACGGAGCGCCTGCCGATCGAGCGCGCAGTAACCGAGACCGCGCAGCAGTTCGCCGCGCTCCAGTTCCCCGCGGCCAGGAGGTCTTGACGATGACTCAGCCGAAGGTGATTGCGGTCCTCGCGACGCTCGATACCAAGGGCGACGAGGCGAGCTACATCCGCGAGCAGCTCGAGAAGCTCGGCAGCGCCGCGCTCGTGTGCGACATGGGCGTCGTCGGTTCGCCGAGCGCTACGGCCGACGTGACGCGCGAGGAGCTCGCGAGCGCCGGCGGCACGCCGCTCGAGGAGCTCCTGAAGGACCCGACGCGCGAGGCCGCGGCGCCGGTGATGATCGCGGGAGCGATTCAGGTCCTGCGCGAGAAGGTCGAAGCCGGGACGGTTCACGGCGTGATCGGCCTCGGTGGATTCCAGGGCACGTCCGCTTGCTCACAGGTCATGCGCGCCCTGCCGTACGGCCTGCCGAAGATCATGGTCTCGACGGCCGCCTCGGGCGACACCTCGAGCTACGTCGACATCAAGGACATCACGATGATGTTCTCGGTGGGGGACATCCTCGGGCTCAATCCGTTCACGCGCAAGATCCTCGCCAATGCCGCGGGTGCAGCCCACGGCATGGCGCAGGTCGAGGTGTCGATCGAGGCTCAGGCGCGGGACAAGCCCCTGATCGGGATGTCGAACCTCGGCGTCCTGACCCAAGGCGCCCTGGTCGCGCTCGAGCACTTCGCCGAGCACGGCTACGAGGTCATCGTGTTCCACGCCATCGGCTCGGGCGGCCGCGCGATGGAACAGATGATGAAGGAGGGCATCATCGGCGCCGTGTTCGACTACGCGATGGGAGAGATCGCCGACGAGGTCTACGGGGTCCTGCGCGCCGGCGGTCCGGAGCGGCTCACCGTGGCCGGCGATCTCGGCCTGCCCCAGGTCCTGTGTCCGGGGGGCGCGGAGCACCTCGGCATCCTCGTCGAGCCGAATGTGGTTCCGGACGAGTGGAAGGACCACAACCACGTCTTTCACAGCCCCGTCGTGTTCGTGCCGCGCCTTGGCGCCGACGAGTTCTCGCGGGTCGCGCACGACATCAACAAGCGGCTGCAGCACACCAAGGGCAACGCGGTCCTGATGCTTCCGACGGACGGGACGGGCAGCTACGCCCGGCCGGGCGGCGACCTGCGCGACGCTGACAGCGACGCTGCGTTCTTCGCGGCGCTGAAGGACGGACTGCCGCCCGGCATCGAGGTCGTCGAGCGTGCGACGCACGCCGAGGACCCGGCGTTCGTGAAGGAGTGCGTCGAGCGGCTGATCGCGTTGATCGAGTCGTAGTCCCGCGGAACCCCCACACCACAGACAAGCCATGGCAACCACCCTGACTCGGTTCCTTCTTCCCGCGGCGATCGTCGCTACTCTCCTGTTCGCCGCCGCGACGTCGCCGACGCCACAAGAGGGCGACTCCGAGTTCTCGCGCGCGACGATCGACGTCGGCGTCGTGGTGAGCGACCTCGAGAAGTCGGCGGCGTTCTACAAGGACGTCATCGGCTTCGCGGAGGTGCCCGGATTCAGTTTGGGCGAGGAGTTCTGCCGCGACGCCGGCCTGACCGACGGCCATGGGCTGAAGGTGCGGGTGCTCATGCTCGCCCAAGACGCGGCCGCGACGCGACTCAAGCTCATGTCGCCCGCCGAAGTGAAGATGAAGCCGTCGGACAACGCGTTCGTGCACTCGCAGCTGGGATTCAGCTACATCACCGTGCACGCCAAGAGCCTCGCGCCCGTGCTGGAGCGGCTGGAGAAAGCGGGCGTGGCGACCCTGGCCAAGGGCCCTATCCCGCTTCCGGGGGTGGTAGGCGATGGACCGCACCTCGCGGTGGTTCGCGATCCGGACGGCAACCTCGTGGAGTTGATAGGGGTCCTGAAGTGATCGCCGCGTGCGCCGCTCGCGCAGTCTGCTAGCATCGCGGTTCCTTCTCCGAGCGAGCGTCGTGGAGCGCAGCCGGAAGCGGGACCCAACCTGCATGGTATTGCAGGCGGCGATACAAGAAGCGCCGCTACCTCCGCAATGATGAACAACGTCACGGTCGCTCTCGCTCTTCTGCCCATCACCGTCGCTTCGACCCGCAGTCCGGTCCAAGACGCGGGTCCTATCGAGCTCGACCAGGGTGCGCGTGTCGTGCTGATGGGGAGCGGGCTCGGATCGCGCATGCTGCACTTCGGGCACTTCGAGAGCGGCCTGCACTTGCGCTACCCGGGCTCCGAGCT
Source organism: bacterium (assembly GCA_024226735.1). GTDB lineage: Bacteria > Planctomycetota > UBA1135 > UBA1135 > JAAELL01. The sequence continues at coordinate 41,186 of JAAELL010000585.1, forward strand.
CGTCGTGCGCAACATGTGCGACGAGGGCAACACGCCCAGTTTTCGCCCGCACTCCGGCCGTGCGCATCAGCTGGGTTTTCCCGGCGCCGAGGCGTTCCACGCACAGTATACCGCTGGCCGGACCGCGGACGGGGTCGGGCACTTCGAGACTGAGGAGGAGTGGCTCACGCGCCTGGCGCCCGACGTGCTCATCGCCTTCTTCGGCTTCAACGAGTCGTTCGAGGGCGGGGCCGGCCTCGACAACTTCCGCGCGGAGCTCGACGCGTTCCTGAAGCACACCAAGAGCCAGCACTACAACGGCACGTCCGTGCCCGAGCTCGTGCTGGTCTCGCCGACGGGGTTCGAGGACCGCTCGGACGTGATGAGCGTCTCCGACGGGCGCCGCGAGAACGCCAACCTGGCCGCGTACACGTCCATGATGGAGGCGGTCGCCAAGGAGAACGACGTCCGCTTCGTCAACGTGTTCAACGCGTCGCTCGAGTGGCAGAACGCCTCGCGCAGGCCGCTGACCGCCGACGGCGCGCTCCTGAACGACGCCGGGTACGAGCTGCTCTCGAAGCACCTGCTCGACGCGATCTTCGGCGAGGCAGCGGTTTCGAGCGAGCACGAGGCACTTGTCCGTGCCGCGGTGAGCGAGAAGAACTGGTTCTGGGTCAACGACTTCAAGATCCCCAACGGGGTCCACGTCTTCGGGCGTCGCTACAACCCGTTCGGGCCCGCCAACTACCCGTTCGAGATCGACAAGATGCGCCAGATGACGGCGATTCGCGACGAAGCGATCTGGGCGGCCGCGCGCGGCGCGACGCTCGATGTGGCCGCGCGCGACGCGGCGAGCGCCGAGCTGCCCGCCGTCGAGACCAACTACAAGCCCGGCGGCAAGAACGGCGCTCTGACCTTCCTGACCGGCGCGGAGGCGCTGGCGACGATCGAGGTGCCCGACGGGTACGCGATCGAGCAGTGGGCGACCGAGGAAGAGTTCCCGGACCTGGCCAACCCGGTCCAACTCGCCTTCGACAACAAGGGCCGTCTGTGGGTCGCCACGATGCCGAGCTACCCGCACTACCGGCCCGGCGACCCGCGGCCGGACGACAAGCTGCTCATCCTCGAGGACACCGACGGAGACGGCCGAGCCGACAAGCAGACGGTCTTCGCGGATGGGCTCCATCTACCGATGGGGTTCGAGTTCGCGCCGGAGGGGGTCTATCTCTCGCAGGGCATTCACCTCGTCCTTCTGAAGGACAAGGATGGCGACGATGAAGCGGACGAGCGCGAGATCATCTTCAGCGGCTTCGACGACCACGACACGCACCACGCGATCGGCGCCTACTGCGCGGATCCGTCCGGCGCGATCATGATGTGCGAGGGGACCTTCCTGCGCTCGAACATCGAGACGGCCTACGGCCCCGTCCGCGGAACGAATGGCGGCTTCTTCCGCTTCCAGCCCCAGCGCCGGCATCTCGAGCGTCACGCCCAGCTCTCGATCCCGAACCCGTGGGGCATCGCGTTCGACGAGTGGGGGCAGCACTTCTTTCTACACACCTCCGGTCCGAAGACGGAATGGATGCTCCCCGGTTCGATCAAGCCGCGCTACGGCGTGGCGACGCCGGGCAGCAAGGACCTGATCGAACCGGATCACCGGGTCCGACCGACGTCGGGCATCGAGTTCCTGAGCAGCCGCCACTTCCCCGATGAAGTGCAGGGCGACATGATGCTGAACAACAGCATCGGCTTCCTCGGGACCAAGCAGCACAGGGTCGAGGAAGACGGGACGGGATACGCGACGAAGTGGCGCCAGGACCTGACGAAGTCCTCGGACGGCAACTACCGTCCGGTCGACCTCGAGGTCGCTCCGGACGGCTCGCTCTACCTCGTCGATTGGCACAACCCGCTGATCGGCCACATGCAGCACAATGCGCGCGACCCGCACCGTGATCACGACCACGGTCGCATCTACCGCATCACGTACCCGAGTCGGCCGCTCGTCGAGCCGGCCGAGATTGACGGGGCGTCGATCGGCACGCTGCTCGCGAACCTCACGCTGCCCGAGTACCGCTCGCGCTACCGCACGCGGCGCGAGCTGCGTGGCCGCGATCCCGAGGAGGTTCTGCCCGCGCTCGCCGACTGGGTCGCGGTGCTGGACGAGACGGATCCGGGTTTCGAGCACCATCTGCTCGAGGCGCTGTGGGTCACGTGGGGCTTCGACCGCGTCGACGAGGTGCTCTTGCGCCGCCTGCTCGCCGCGCGCGACCACCGCGCCCGCGCGGCCGCCGTGCGCGTGCTGCGGTACAACGCACACCGCATTCCCGAGCAGGTCGAGCTCCTCCAGCGCGCCGCGCGGGATCCACACGGCCGCGTCAAGCTCGAGGTGATCGCGGCGGCGTCGTGGATCGATCGCGCGGACGGCCTGGCGATCCTCGCCGAGGCCGCCTACGACCCCTCGGCTCCCGAGCTGAAGCCCAAGGACGAGAACGTCGCGATCCGCAAGAACGGACGGGTGTTCGAGCTACGCCACCCCGAGATCGCGAAGGCGAAGGTTAGCTCGTTTCGGATGACCGTGCGCAGCGATCAGGGCATCATCAACCTCGCCGAGATGGAGATCACGAGCGGCGGCGAGAACGTCACCGCGCGAGCGGAGCTGTCGCAGTCTTCGGAGTACAACGGCGGCCAGTTCCCGATCGCGAACCTCGTCGACGGCGACCGCAAGAACTTCTCCCATACCTCGACGGAGAAGAACCCGTGGATCGAGGCGCGCTTCGACACGCCCGTCGAGATCGAGCGCATCAAGATCTGGAACCGGCCGGACTTCGAGAGGCGCTTCCACCCGGTCGAGGTCGTGTTCTTCGATGGAGCTCGCGAGCTCGCGAAGCTCGACGTTAGCCTCGAAGAGCAGGTCACGGGCCTCCTCGCCGATTCCTGGCTCCGCGCTCCGTTCCGGACCGCGGAGGCGCACTTGAACGAGCGGACGAACGAAGAGGAGGTCGTGATCGTGGTGCCCGAGCACCTCGCGGACGACGCGCGTGAGCAGTATGTGCTCGGAGCCGAAGTCTACGCGCGCGACGGTCACTGCGGGACGTGTCACCAGCCCGATGGGCTCGGGTTGCAGGCGGCCGGCTTCCCGCCGCTCGCGGGAACCAAGTGGGCGACCGGCGACGAGGACCGCCTGGTCAAGCTGACGCTCAACGGTTTGCTCGGTCCGATGGAGGTCTTGGGCAAGCCGTACCCGGGGCTCGTCCCGATGACACCCTTCGGCGAGATGCTGAGCGACGAGGAGCTCGCCGCTGTCCTGACCTACGTCCGCAACTCCTTCGGGAACGAGGCGTCGGTCATCACGCCGGAGAAGATCGCGCAGGTGCGCGTTGCGAGCCAGTCGAAGGTCGGGTTCTACTCGCCCGAAGAGCTCGAGGGTGGAGCCGCGACCCAGGGCCGGGCCTTTGTCAAGATGTGGGCGATGGACGACTTCGACGGCGCGTTCGAGAAGCCGCTCTCCGGCCGTTCGTTTGCGAACGGCCGCGCAATGTTCGAGGCCGCGACCTGCCAGAGCTGCCACAACATCCAGGGCGAGGGGCGCAACGTCGGCGCGGACCTCTCGCAGCTCGAGTACTCGACCACAGACCTCTTGCGCCACGTCCTCGAGCCCTCGCTCGCCATCAAGGACGAGCACCGCCTCTTCCGCATCGATCTCGACGACGAGTCGCGCTACTTCGGCCTCATCGTCGAGCGCGACGCGAAGACGCTACGCGTCGCCGAGAAGCTCCAGGAGCCCGACGACACCGTGGTGATCGAAGTGGACGAGGTCGTCGAGATCGTGCCGCTGAAGACGTCGCCGATGCCGACGGGGCTGCTCGCGGTCCTGACGCGGGAGGAGATTCTGGACCTCTTGGCGTACGTCGAATCGAACGGCGACGCGGGACATCGGGCCTTCGTGAAGTAGGGCCGGGAATCACTCCCGTGCCCGGCAGGCGATTGACCTCGGAGGACGAAGCAGCGTCGCAGGGCTTCGATCGGGCGGCGCGCAATCTCGAACGTTGGCGCGAGGCGCGCCGAGCGTTCCCGCCGCCGCATCGTACGGTCGTGTTCGCCGGTGACTGGGGCATGGTCACGCAGGCCCTGACCCGCCGCTACGGCGGGTGCTTTGCCGCGCTGGACATGGCCAACGCTTTCGTCCCTGGAGGTGGCTACGTCGAGGGCATGACCGCGCAGGAGGGGAACATGTTTCGCCGCACCGACTGTCACCTACGCATCGATGCGGAGATGCTCGTGGAGGAACGCGAGCGCTACCGGCCGGCGCTGACTTCTCTCATCTCGGGCGAGGGCGGCCGCGTCTACTTGGACACGGGAAATCCGCGCGTGTGCATCCGCGGACCCGAGGACCGCGGCCGGGACGACTTGGGCTACGCGTGGTTGGAGCAGGACGAGGTCTTTCTGTTCTATGAGTTGCGCACCCGGCCGAACGGGTCGCACTGATCTAGCGGGAGTGCATCGCTGCGGTGCCGGATGCCTTCGACCTGGTCGCATTCGCCGTCTTTCCTTCGGGCTACGGGCCCGACAACTACGCGGCGTTCGCAGACGTACGCGTAGTACGTGACGGTCGCGCGGGTCGCGCCCGTGCCTTGGAGCTCAGTCGGGTGTGAACATGCAGTACAGGAGCGGGACGTCCTCGCGGTAGCTGCCGTCGACGGGGGAGACGTCGCCCCCCGCATGTTGCCAGCCCTCCGCGCTCAGCGAGAGCCGCAGAGGTTTCTCGGGGTGCCGGCACGTGAGCTTGCCCTCGCCATCGGTGAAGCCGAGCGAGGTGCCATCGGCGAGGACCTCGACGCCGCCCAGGGGACGGCCGGCGCCGTCGCGTGCGTTCAGGCGATAGCTCCACCCGCAGCGCATGGGCGCCTCGACCTCGACGCGGTCGTCGAAGACGTGCACGCGGCACGCGTCGTGCACGAGCTCGTAGTACCCGGAGGCGCGCACGGCCCAGCTGAATGCCGCCTCGATGGGAACGTCGCGTAGGCTGAGCGCGCCGTCGAGCGAGCGGCTCAAGACCGCGCGGCCGTCCGCGGTGTGCAGGACCTCGAACGCTTCGAGCGCGCGGCCCGTCTCCGCGTCGAACACATCGAAAACGAAAGGCCGCACCTGCGCGGGGCGCTCGGCGTAGAACTCGATCGGCGCCGCCCCGGGAGCGGTCGGAATCGTATCGGCAACGAGCGTGTGGGTCTCGTCGAGCGCGAGCTGCACGATGTAGTCGCCCTGCGGGACCGCGTCGAAGCGGAAGGCGCTGACGGCACACCCGTCGTGGTTGATCGTGGAGAGGCGCTGCACGATCAATCCCCCGGTCCCGTTCATCCCGCGCAGGACGGCGGACCCGGTCGGCGGCGCGGCAGGCGCCTCACCGAGCGATACGACGCGCCCGACGATGGAGCCCGCACCCGGTGCCGGCTCGAGAACGAACGCGAGCTCCTCGATGTGTCCGGCGGTGATCGCGACGCTCCGCGTGACGCGTGGGCGCAGCTCGTGGCGTGCTTCGACCGTGACGGGCCCCACCTCGATGGCGCCGAGCTCGAACGCGCCGTCGGCGCCGCTGAGGACGGAGCGAGTCGTGCCCGTCGCAGTCGACCTGACGAGGATGCGCGTGCGCGCAAGCGGGGCGCCGCTCGGGTCGGTCACGCGACCGCTGATGCCGCCCGCGGCGATCGCCGTGAGCTGCGCGGGCTGCGGCGCTTGGCCGACGACTTGGTGCACCGTCGCGCGCGCGGCGCGCGCGGTCCCGCGCTGCCACACCAGGAGCTCCCACGGTCCCTTCTCCTGCGGAAGCAACCAGGTGTCGGCCGGACCGAAGCGGACCCAGCCGCGGTCCTCGCCACGCACGGACGCGACGGGCCACTGCGAGCTGGAGCGCGGGGCGAGGTAGGCGAGCCACTCGCCGCTCGTCGAACCCCCTTCCAGGCGGCTCCTGTCCAGGCGGCTCCAGTCCAGCCGGTAGGTCGGCCCCGAGGGCACGCGGAGCTCGAAGGGCTTCTCCGCCTCCTGCGGCGCGACCGCGATGCCCTCGGGCCAGTGCCGTGCGGCCGCATCGTGGTCGACGAGCCGCAGCTCGAGCTCGCCACGCGCATTCCTCAGGTCGGGGCTCCAGGTCCCGTCGTCGTTCGTGCGGCCGCTCGCCCTCGTGCCGGACAGGGTAGCGAAGCACAGCGCGAAGTCGGGCAGCGGCTCGCCCGTCCGATCGTCGAGCAAGCGCAGCGTCAGCGCGCTCGGCACGAGCCACACCTCGAACACCGTCTCCGCCGCGCTGGCGGACAGCTGTGCCGGTGCCTTTTCGACGCGCCAGCCCGCCGGGGCGGCGAGCTCCGGCGCGAGCTCGCGCCCGGGCGGAACCTCGAACGCCAACCGGCCGTTCGCGTCGGCCACCGACTCGCCGGTGAGCCCGGCGAACTTCAGGCGGACACCCGCGAGGGGCGCTCCGTCCGAGCGCTGGCGGCAGTGCCCGATGAGGGTGCACCGTCCGGTAGCGGCGATCTCTTCGCGTTGGGCCGACGGTCGCGTGGGCCGCGCGTGCACGAGCGGCGCCTGCGCCCGCGGCGTGGCGAGCGACCGTTCGGCTTCGCTGTGAAGCGGCTCCGTGTCCGCCGGTGAGGCGGCCGGGGCCGCGAACCAGGCGGCGAACGCGAGGAGCGTGCCGCAGGCGAGCCAGGTGGTGTTGCGTCGGGAGAGCTTCATCGAAAACTCCTTGGGGATCTCACCAGTGTCGAATCTTCTCGAGGTACTGATCGAACTGCGCATCGAAGAGAGGGGAGTGCTCGCGGTCGTGGCAGCGCATGCAGTCCGCCTTGTCCATCGAGCGCCGGATGTTGTCGCGCGACGGCTGGACGGCGTGCGCGCGGCCACCGCCGTGGCACATCTCGCAGCCGACGCCGAGGAGGGGAGCGTCGGTGCGATCCCAGGTCACTCCGCCGGACTCCGGGCCCTCGCCGAGACCGACGACGTGGCACTGCACGCACTTGGGCACCATCTGCCGTTGGACCTTGAGCAGAGTGTTGTAAGCCTGGCCGTGGTCGCTCGCGCGCCACTTCTGATACGTGCCGGCGTGGCAGCTCGCGCATGCGTCCGAACCCGCGTACCCGTCTCCCGCGTTGCCGGGAAAGAGCGCTTCGAGCTCCCAGGCCCGTTCGTTGGCGATCGAGGCGTAGTGGCGGTCGATCCGGGCTCGGGTCGCCGGGTCGTCTTGCACCTCGTCGCCCAGCTCAACCGTCTCGACGTCCGCGTGGATCAGGCGTCCCGGGGCGTCGAACGCGAGTCGCACCTTGCCGACGGCGTACGCCTCCGCCGAGAAGTAGAACACCGCGGTCTCGCCGATCGCCGCGGACGCGGCGCGGGCCAGGATTCGGCGTTCTCCGCCCTGGATCGACTCGCTGAGCAGCGCATCGTTGGAGGACAGTACGGCGTCGACCTCGGGATTGGCGGCGACGAGCGCGTCGATCGTCGCGGGGTCGAGTGCGCCGCACACGAGGACGACGTCGGGCGGAGCCTCTGAGTGCAGCAACGAGTCGACGAGGCGCGTGACCTCGGCTACGGGGTCGTGGACGCGGAAGTCCGCGTGAAACGAACGGGCGAGCCAGTGGGCGTTGTCCTTGCGGCGCCACTGCAGGCTGCTGGCCGCGATGAGCGCGATGCGCTTGCCGGAACGGTTCACGATCGTGTGTGTCGGCGCAATCGGGCTGCCGTCGGCGGCGCGCAGGGTGGCGCTGGATCCGCGTGGCTGTTTGCCGTGCGTGTGGCGGTGCAGAACGTCGAAGACGTCTTCGACCAAGAAGTCGTAGCGCGCGCTGTCGAACAGCTCGTCGATCAGCTCGATCTTCGCGGCTGCGTGTGGCTCGAGGGTCCCGTCGTGGCGCTCGTAGCGGTCGCCGAGGTCGATCGTGATCACGTCTTCGAGGGAGGTGAGGCGGATGCGCTCGAGCGCGGCCCGGCGCCGCGCGGCGCCGCCGAGCTGGCTGACTGCGCAGCCGCACGTCTCCAGGAATCCCTTCGTGTCTGCGCTCACCGCGAGCGTCATTCGCAGCGCCGCGCCGGATCGAGGCTCGCGCGGAAGGGGCCGAGTAGCGGGGAGCGCAGAGCAGAAGTCGCCCTGCACATCGCCGTACTGCGTGCGCCAATCGATCAGCTCGCGCACGCACGCGGGTGTGTCGCCGCCCGTGACGGAGGCGTAGATGCCGCGCAGCTCGTCGAGGGTTGGCGGGACGCTCGCGTCGCGGCCAGCGACCTGTGCCAAGACGTGGCCGAGCGTGACGGGGCAGGTCGCGCGCTGCCAGCCGACGCGCTGAATGCCCGGAGCGCCCGCGCCCGGACCGCTGGCGACGGGGTAGGCGTGCGGAGCGAGGCCGACGTACATCGCGCGGCGGGCGCGCGCAGGGTCGACGCCCTCCAGGGGCGGCTCCCCGCTACGGTTCAGCTCGCGCGCAATCGCTTCGGCCAAGAGCTCGATCGAGGCGTGCAGGAGCCACGCCTGTTCGGGCCAGTCGACGTCGGCGGCGCGCCACCTGCGCTGCGTCTCGCGCCAGAGGAGCTGACGTCCGACCGCCAGCGCCTCGTCCCAGGTACGTGCCTGACGCCCGAGGACGACCGGCCCCGACCACGGCTCGTCGAACAGGATCGGCGCCGTCGCGGCGCCATCACCGGACCAGATCACGTCGATCGGAGCGGTCGTGCCGAAGCCCGGCAGCACGGTCCGCGCGGCGGCGGCGGTCGAGCCCAGCCACGAGCGTTGCTCATGCGTGGGAGCGTCCGCTCCGCGCGGTAGCAGGACCGAGATTCCCGCAGCGCCGAGCCGCAGAGATGTGAAGTCACCGTGGGCGAGGACGCCGGCCCCGACGCGTGCGGCCCAGGCTGGACCGGTGCTCGCCAGCGTCGTCCTTCCGGGGCTGCCGGACGAGTCGACCTCGATCCCGTCGCAAGCCTCGAGTGCCAATCCGTCCGGAACGAGCGACGCGATCGCCATTGCGCTCCAGCTCGCACTCGTGAAGGAACGCGCGGCCGGATCGGCTCCCTGCTCGAGCTCGATACGCCAACGGTAGATGCCTGCGCCGGGCGCGAGCGTGTGTCTCCACTTGCCGGTCGCGTCGCACTTCCAACCCTTGGCGTCGCGCAGCCGTTCGCGCATCGTCGCCGGATAGGCGAGAGCGACGCCGGGACACTCGGAGCTCGTGCGCAACTCGACCCAGGCGCCCGTCGCGCGGGGCGAGAGCGTCATGCTCCACGCGGCGACCGACGCGCCTTGGCGCATGACGTGATTCGCGAGCAGGACCGGAGGCGCAATGGCGATCGCGAGCCAGAGGCCGCGCACGGCTCGCTGGGACGAGCGACTCCTGCGGGAGAAGCGGTTGGTGACGGTCGGCATGGGGGGCTCCTGTGAGAAGCCGACCGGGCCCGTCGTCCCTTGCAGCGACGTCGAGCGCGGTCGGCGTGGCATGCGGGCCTACGGCCAGATGTTGCCGGCGGAGTCCGAGCAGGTCCAGAAGGTGCCGGAGTACGTCAAGAAGCAACCGGTGGTGGTGTTCTGGGTCACGCACGCACCGCTCTGGTTGACTTGCGTGCAGATCGAACGCGGCACGGGGACGATGTCGAGCGGGACCGCCATCGGTCCTTGGGGAACGGCTTCGGCACTCGTCGAGAACATGGCGCCAGCGATGGCGGTGCAAACGAGCGAAAGGACAGCGATGGATTTCATGATTCGTCTTCTCATCAAGAGGTTTGTCTTCTTGGCAAGAGGTTGCGCCTTCTTGCCAAGAGAAGCTTTCGCGTGGAAGGACGCGGCGCATGCAGCGTCTGCTTGCTCTTGGAAATGCGAACGAGCGAAACGTGCTGCGCGCTCATCGCGCTTTTTTTCTCGGGTGTGAAGAATTCCGCGAATCGGCCAACGGTCGATGATCGGGAAGGCTTGCGAACCATGGACGCACGGACTCGAACCGTTGCCACGGATTCACAGCGATGCAAAACACCGTCGACCTCGTGATCGAAGAACAGTTGACTTGGATGCGCAAAGTCGCGGCGGTGCACTTGCGTCGCAGCTTCACGAGTCCCGAGGTCGACGACCTCGTCCAGGATTGCCTGCTCAAGGCGCTGCGCGGATTCGACGCGAATACGTTCGAGTCGGTCGGAGCACTACGTAGTTGGCTGGCGACGATCCTGATCAACAAGGTTCGCGAGGATCGTCGCCGCGGCCAGGCGCAGAAGCGCGATGCGGGCGACGTCGCGGTCCTGTCCGACGTCGACGACGATCGCGTGCGCGCTCTGCGGTCGCGCGAACCGGACCCCTGCGACGTGGCGCGGGCACGCGAGTTCGAGCAGCGCCTGCGGTCCGTGTGGGGGCATCTGTCCGAACGCGATCGGCGTGTGATCGAGCTGCGCAAGGTGCGCGGACTGGGGTTCGAGGAGATCGCGCGGCGCATGGGGTTGGGCGCGTCGTCGTCGGCCCGAGCGCTCCTGACGCGCGGGTTGGCACGGCTCGCGGCGCGCGTGTCGAGCGTGCCGTGCGGCGACTCGTTCGGTCGCGGACGTTGTTCGGCATCTCGATCAACTTGCAGCAGGGTGCATCGTTGCCCTGCGGGCGCGAGCAGCCCTCGCCGCCGCCCTCGTTGAACGTCGCACACGGGCCGGGGCAGCCCTGCTTGATGCAGTTGCTGCGCAGTACGCCGAGGATCTCAACGATCGCCTTGTCGCATCCGACGGTGGTGTTGGCGATCGAGCTTTCTACCTCTACAAACGAGAGCGCCCCCGCGTCATGACGCG
>JAAELL010000586.1 GCA_024226735.1 bacterium
CGACGCTCGGCTCCAGGCGACCGTCAACGCGGTGGATGCCAACGAGATGGCGTGGAGCACGCCCGAGCGGACGAGGTCGGGCCAGTTCCTGGGGAGGGGGATGGTCTTCGGCGATGGCATGGCGTTCCTCACGTGCTCTCACGACTCGGCCCCCAAACCAGTCTAACCCGTGGCTCGAACCAGCCTTCTGTCGGGCATCAGGTGGCCTGAAGAGTCGCTGGACCACTACAGTGACCGAGGTTCTTCAGGGCTCCCTGGATTCGACAGTAACCCCACGTGGGGTTCTCGGTCGCGAAGCGGATGATGGGATGATGAGCTCGCGAATGTCCTTCATTGGGCGTAACTGTCGCGTGACCCCCACCTGGTCTTTGCGTTCGCGGCCCGCCACTCTGGGGGCATGAAGCAACGCCACCGGCGCGCCGACATCCAGCGGTTGCTCGAGCGACGATCACGTCACGGCCTGACGTTTCGCGAGATTTCGGAAGAGAGCGGCATCCCGATTCCGACCCTCTCGTACTGGGCGGCAAAGGTGCGTCGTGAGGAGGAGGATGACGAGCCAGCGACGCAGTTCGTCGCTGTGAACGTCGTCGACGATGAGCGGCTCTGTGGACGAATCGTGATCGAGCTCAGCTCGGCGGTTCGCGTCACTGTCGAGGGCGGCTTTGACGACGAGCATCTCGAGCGAGTCCTGTCCGTGCTTGCTCGATGCTGAGCCTGTCCGGGCGACAGGCGATCTACGCCTGCACGACGGCGGTGGACTTTCGCAAACAGCACGACGGCCTCGTCGCCTTGGTCCGTGACCAGCTCGGGACTGACCCCTTCGACGGCTCCGTCTTCGTCTTCTTCAACAAACGCCGCGACCGCATCAAACTGCTCGTGTGGGACGACAATGGATTTTGGCTCTTGTACAAGAGATTGGAGAGCGGGACCTACGAGCGGCTACGAAACAGCGATTCGAAACGGCTCACGCTCTCGCGTGCAGAGCTGTCGATGCTGCTCGACGGAATTGCGCTGGGAAAGGGCAAGAAACGTCGACAGTTCACCGATGTCTACCGTATCGATGGTCGTACAAGTGAACGCCAAGAGACGGAACAGCGACGAGCTGCCCGATGACGTCGAAGCGCTGAAGGCGATCGTCGCGCAGCATGCCGAGCTCATCGCGCAGCATGCCGAGCTCATCGCGCAACGCGACGAGAAGATCGCTGCGCAGCGCATCGTGATCGAGCACCTGCGTAAGTACGCCTTCGGCAAGAAGAGCGAGAAGCGCCCGCGTCCTGCGGACCTGGTCGAAGCCGACGGACAAGGGCATCTCTTCCACGCGGAGCTACTCGCCGAGGCCGAGCGCACAGCGAAGGCCAAGCGCGTCCAAGGCGAGATCACGCTCGATCCGCCCAAGCGTCCGGCTCCTCGGAAGGGCCGCCGGGCCACCTTCCCCGACCACCTCCCGCGCATCACCACGCGCTACGAACTGGAGGACGACGCGTGCGCCTGCGAACACTGCGGGGGCGCGTTGCACGAGATCGGCGAGGAATCGACGCGCGAGCTCGAGCGTTTCGAGTCTGCCGTCGTGCATGAGATTCGGCGTGCGAAGTACGCCTGCCGCAAGTGCCAAGACGGCGTCACGACCGCGCCGGGTCCCGATCGCGTGATCGACAAGGGCCTGCTCGGCCCGGGTTTTTTGGCGCACGTCGCGGTCGAGCGCTTCGGCCAGCACCTCCCGTACAACCGGCTCGAGAAGAAGTACGCGTCGGAGGGGCTCTCGCTCTCGCGTAGCGTGCTCGAGCGCTCGATGAAGACGCTGTCCGAGATCCTGCAGCCCATCCGCGACCGACTGCTGACCGAGGTTTTGGACGCGCCAGAACTCTTCACCGACGACACGCCGGTCACGATCGCCCAGCCTCGAGCGGGTCCCGGCTCGAAGAAGGGTCGGGTGTGGATCTACCTCGATCGCGAGGGCCGGCACGCCTACGACTTCTCTGACTCGCGCAAGAGCGATCGACCAAAGTCGGTCCTTCGTGGCTACGCCGGTGCGATCCACGCAGACGCGTTTCCTGGCTATGACCAGCTATTCATGCCCGAAGGCGCGACAGAAGTCGCGTGTTGGGCTCACACCAGACGCAAGTTCGTCGACGCCGAGAGCACCGAGTCCAAGCTCGCGAAGGAAGCGATCGAGCGCATCGGCGAGCTGTACGCCGTCGAACGCGCCGCGAAGGACGGCGAGCTCGATGACGATGCGCGTTGCACGCTGCGTCAACAACGCTCACGGCCGATCGCCGATGAACTCTTCGCGTGGATGGCGGCGACCCAGGCGACGGTGCTGCCCAAGAGCCCGATGGGCGAGGCGCTGAAGTACGCGCTCAATCTCGAGACTGCGCTGCGGCGTTATCTCGACAACGGGCGGCTTTCGATCGACAACAACGCGGCAGAGCGGGCGCTGCGCGCCGTCGCAGTGGGCCGGAAGAACTGGATCTTCTTCCAAACCGACGGCGGCGGCGACGCCGCGGTCGTACTCTTGAGCCTCGTCATGACCGCCAAGAGCATCGGGATCAACCCGCGCACCTACCGGCGGGACGTGATGCTGCGCATCGCTCACGAAACCGACGTGGCCAAGCTCACGCCGCACGGCTGGCGCGAACATTTTCAGGCCGAGGTCGAAGCGGAGCGCGACCTGGCGCTCGCGCATTTCGCCGGCCAGTAGCCGCAATCGCTCAAACGAACCGGCGACCTCGCTGTCAAGGTGGGCGTCACGCGACAGTTACCATTGGTCTGCGAGCTTGGTCGTCTCGAGCCGGGCCCAGTCCCGCCAGTACTCGTCCGTCGTCTCGATCACGATGGCGTTGAGCCACCGCTTGAGTCGAGCATCGTCGCGCCCGCTCCGGATGGCCGACCGCGCGATCCCC
>JAAELL010000587.1 GCA_024226735.1 bacterium
CCCCCCCCCCCGGGGGCCCCCCTGGCCCCGCTGCCCGAGCGGCTAGAATCGGGACACAGCGTCCGCCACATGACCCTCCAAGCCCCCCGTGAAGCCGCCTCCGATCGCCTGCAAGCGATCATCGACAACGTGGAACGCGTGATCCTCGGCAAGCGCGAGGCCGTCACGCTGGCCGTGACGGCGCTCCTCGCCGAGGGCCACTTGCTGCTCGAGGACGTACCCGGGACGGGCAAAACGACGCTCGCTCGCGCCCTCGCGCGCTCGGTCGACGTCGGCTTCCAGCGCATCCAGTTCACCTCGGACCTGCTTCCGGCGGACGTCCTGGGGTTGTCCACGCAGGACCCGCGGACCGGGGAGTTTCAGTTCCGGCCGGGACCCGTCTTCTCAAACGTCCTCCTCGCGGACGAGCTCAACCGAACGCCTCCGCGCACGCAGTCCGCGCTCCTGGAGTGCATGAACGAGCGCGCGGTCACGGTCGAAGGCGAGACGCGCGAGCTCGAGCGACCCTTCTTCGTCGTCGCCACCCAGAATCCCCTCGAGTTCGAAGGCACCTACGCACTGCCCGAGTCCCAGCTCGACCGTTTCCTCATGCGGTTGCGGCTCGGCTACCCGGACGTCGAGACCGAGCGCGCCGTTCTGACCGCGCAGGTCGAGGCGCATCCGATCGAGTCGCTCGAGCCGGTCGTCTCGAGCGCCGAGCTGCTCGAGCTGATGGCCGCCGTACGCAGCGTCGACGTCGACGCGCGCATCCTCGACTACCTGCTCGACGTCGTGGGCGCATCGCGCGCACCAGATGCATTCCTGCTGGGCGCCAGTCCGCGCGCGAGCCTGGGGCTTTTTCGCGCAACCCAGGCGCTGGCGCTGATCGACGGTCGCGACTACTGCGTCCCCGACGACGTCAAGCGGCTCGCCGCACCGGTGCTCGCGCACCGCATCGTTCCCCACCAGCGCAGTGCCGCGGGCTTGGGCTCGGACGAGCTCGCTTCGGAGCTCTTGATGGAGCGCATCGAAAGCCTGACGGTCCCCGATTGAGCGCGCCATCCCAATCCGCTCCGGAGTCGTCGGTACGCCCCACCGGAGCCGCGCTCACGGTCATCGCCGTAGGCGTCGCCGGCCTGGTCGGTGAACTCGTCGACCTCGAGCCTTTCGGGATCGTCTTCGGCGTTTGCGCGGCCGCGCTGCTCTTGGCGTGGTTCCTCGCGGTGCAGCAGCTCAAGCGAGTCGAGATCGAGCCCCCGGCCGGCGGCATGTCGTTCGCCACGGTCCCGCGCAGCTTCGAGCTCACGGCGCGTTGCACGGGCACCTCGCTAGCGGCGCGCGACGTGCTCATCGCGATCGACGACGGGCGCAAGGGCGAGCCGCCGCTCACCGGTCACGTCGCGCGCATCCCGCCCGGCGTCGACGTGCGGACGAGCGTCACCCCACGCTTCCGCGATCGCGGCCGGCGCAAACACGTGACGGTCGAAGTGCGCTCGAGCTTTCCCTTCGGCCTCTTCGAGGCGACGCGCCGCCTGCGCCTCGACGTCGACCACGTCGTCCTTCCGCGGCTCGGACGGCTCGGCCCACTCGAGCGCCGTCTCGCCAACATCAGTGGACGCGTCGACGACGCGCAACGCGGTGCACTCGGCGACGGCGAGTTCTACGGCCTGCGCGAATGGCGCGAGGGCCAAAGCATGCGGCGCGTGCACTGGAAGCTCTCCGCGCGACGCGGGCGCCTGCTCTTGCGCGAGCTCGTCAGCGAGGACCGGCCGGCGATCCGGCTCGTCCTCTCGACCTGGGTCCTGGTCGGAATGCAGAACGCGCGCGTACCCTCCTTCGAACGCGCGGTCAGCCTCGCCGCCACGCTCGTCGAGCACTTTCTGCGCCGCGGCCACCGGCTCGAGCTCGCACTCGCCGGACCCGAGCCGAGCACGTTCACGGCCGTGCGCGGACGCACGGCACTGATCGCGTTCCTGTGCGAGCTCGCCGAAGTTCGACACGCGATCGGCGAGCCGACCGACGCGTTCCGAAGCGCCCCTCCGGGCGGCCGCTTCGTCAACTTGTTCGTCCTCGCAGGCGGCCGAGTGCGGCGCGACGATGCCAAGCTTCCTCCGCCGGGCGCCTGGGTGCTCGACGTCGACGACGAGAGCGGAATCGAGGTGTTCGAGGGCATGCGCGACCCGAGCGCCACGCGGCGCACTTCGCACGAGCTGCTGGGGAAGGTGACGACGTGAAGGGCTCGGACGATTCACTCGCCAGCGAGCACCTGCGCGCGCTCCTCGCGCTCGGCATCGGATTCGGCTGGCTCGCCGCCGCGCTGGTCCTTCTGCGCGACGTCTTCCCCGACGGCCCGATGGTGCGGGCGATGGCGGTCCTCGGTTGGCTGATCTTCGCACCGCTCTACGCACACGCGTTCGTCGAGAGGGCGCGACGCATCCCGCACCTCGGTGGCATCTTCGAGCACATGCAGCTCCCGGCCGAGGCGCTGCCGTTGCTGCTGCTCCCGACGCCGCTCGCCGAATCTCTGTTGTTCGGCGGGGCAATCCTCGGCCTCGGGCACCTGTTCCTCGCCCACGAGGACGATCGCTTCGCCGCACTCGCGCTCGCCGCGCCGCCGATCGTCGTCGTCTTCGGTCTCGCGTTCGCACCCTCGGCCGGGCTGCTCGTGCTGCTGCCCGCGACCCTCTCGTCCGCTGTCTGCGCGCTCGTCCTGCTGCACGGCCGCGTGGCGAAGCGACGCGTGCGCCGCGGCCGAACGCGCAACGAGACTCCGCAGGGCACGCGGCTGCGCATCGGGCTCGGCGTGCTCCTGTCCGTCGCCCTCCTCGCGGCCGGCCTGCTCTTGTTCGCCGGCGCCGACGCAGGCCTGCGCATGGCCGCCGCATCGGGCACGGTGCAGACGCGTGCGGACCGGCCGCTGCAGCCGCCTCCGCCTTCGCCCGCCGGAGGCGAAGGCCAGGGCGCGGTGGGCAACACGTCGAGCTTCGCGCCCGACCTCGCGTTCAGCGGCGGCGCGTTTCCGTTCAGCGACGCAGCGATCATGAAGGTGCGCCCGCACGGCGACAATCCGGCGGCGCTCGGTCCCCTGCACATGCGCGACATGGTGCTGGACCACTTCCACGCCGGCGGCGTGTCCCTGCGTCGAAGCGCGAACCCGCCGTTGCTCGAGGACGCCGATGACGGCGAGGCTGACGGCTGGACGCACGCCGCGGCACCACGGCCGACGAGCGAGGTGCACGAGTACACGGTCCTCGCGCGGCCGCTGACGCTGACCGATCCCGAGTGGACACTCGTCTTCAGTCCGCACCCACTCGTGGCAATCCAGCTCCCCCAGCTCTACTACCATCCCGACCAGGTCCTGGCGACGCCGATCGTCCCGGCCGATTGGTTCGAGTACGGCCTGCGCGTCGAACGCCGCCGGTTCGCGAACGTCGAGCTTGGCTCGCTGCCCGCGACCCACCCCGATCTGCAGTACACGCAACTCCCGGACGACGAGGAGTCGATGGCGCGGATCCGCGCCTACGGGGCGGACGTCCTGCGCGGCTCGACAACCGATCTCGACAAGGTCCTACGCCTCGTACGGCACTTCCGCGACGAGTTCGACTACGAGCTCAGCCACACAGAGTTCGAGGGTCCGGCAGCGATCGTCGAGTTCCTCGACCGGGGCAGCGGCTACTGCACCTACTTCGCCTCGGCCGCGGCCTTGATGCTGCGCACCGACGGCATAGCGGCGCGGCTCGCCACGGGCTTTCTGGCGCGCACCTGGTCGGAGGAGGACGGCGCCTGGATCGCTCGTGAGCGCGACGCGCACGCATGGCTCGAGGTGCACTTCGAAGGCGTCGGCTGGATGACGTTCGACGCGACTCCAATCGCGGGCGACATGGGCGGGCTCTCGCCGTTCGACCCGAACGCGGACAGCGGGCACTTCGCGGACGCACTTCACATCTTCCAGCGCTGGCTCGCCTCGGGCGGCGCGGATGCCGGTCTCGGCGAGGTCCTCGGGGCGGGGCTGCGCGGGGTGTTCGCGCTGACGCAGACGCCCCTCGCCTGGATCCTCGCCGGCTTGGCCGTGGTGGTCCTCCTCGTCGGCTCGAAGGACTCCGTTGCAGCAGTCCGCCGGATCCAGGGCGCGCGCGTGAAGCGCGACGTCTTCGGCCGCCTAGAGCTGGCGCTCGCGCGGCACGGCTTCCACCGCCGCCGCGGCCAGACGCCGCGTGAGTTCGCGCGGCACGTGCGCACGCACGGCGGGGAGCCCTTCGGCGCGGTCCCACGCGCGGCAGACCTGTTGTACGGGGTGCGCTTCGGCGGCCACGCGCTCGGGGAGGAGGAGCGGAGCTTCCTGACGGGGCTCATTCGCTCGATCGACAATGCGGAGTCGCCCACCTGACAGTACGGAGTCGGGGGTGGTACCGAGCCCGTATCGATCGCCGTATTGTCTGAAGCGTTTTGAGGGGCGCGGCGTTCCAGGGCGACACCCTACGGTGGCGTGACGTTCCTCGCCGGCGATCCGAACACACTCCTGATCGGCGGCTCGGCCAACAACGCGGCCGGCGCGATCTTCACCGTCCCGCTGACTCGCGACGTAACCGGACGCGTCACCGGCGTCGGCGCGGCGACGCTGTTCGCGACGCGGCGCCCGATCGAATGTTTGACCTCACGGCGCTCGGCGTGTCGCCCTCGACGGGAACGCTGCGGTTTCTGCCGAACGGGACCGACGTCAAGATCGCGTCGTTCTCGGCCAGCACGTGGTACGACGCGAGCGTCGCGCCGGACGGCAACGGAACGTTCGACCTCGTCGGCGTGACCCAGAGCGCCGCCCTCTCGGGCGGCCCCGAGGGCATCGTATACATCGACGGCTCGAACCCCGGCTTCAGCGCGGACAGCGTCCTCGTGTCCGAGTTTTCGAGCAACCGCGTCAGTGCCTACGAGGTCGATGCGAACGACGACCCGTTGCCCGCCACGCGGCGTGACTTCCTGACGAGCCTGTCCGGCGCCGAAGGCGCGGCAACCGATCCTCTGACGGGCGAGTGGCTCGGTGAGGCGACCCTCTCGGGCCCCGACGACTTCGTCGTGTGCTCGAACCAGGTCGCGAACAACACGTTCGGGATCATGATGTGGAGCGTCCAGCCGGACAACGTGTCGATGTTTGGCGGAACCCTGTGCGTAGCGGCGCCGATGTTCCGCTTCCCGATCGCGAACTCCGGCGGGAGCGCCGGTCTGCCCGCGAGCGACTGCAGCGGGCAGTTCATCTATCCGGTGACGCAGGCCTGGATGACGAGCCAGGGGTTCACCGCCGGCACGACCGTGTACACCCAGTTCATCTCGCGCGATCCAGGCTTCGTAGCCCCGAACGCGGTCAGCCTCAGCAACGCACTGGCGTCTACGATCCAGCCGTAGGCTGGCTGGCGAGCACGCTCGCGCAGGCGGCCGCGAGGTCCGCCTGCGCGAGCTCCTCGCTCGTCTTCCGAGCGAGGTCCTTCAGCTGGCACGTGCCCTGCGCGAACTCGTCGCCGCCGACGATCACCGCCAGGCGGTGGCCGCGGCGGTCGGCGTACTTTAGCTGCGCGCCCAGCTTGCGCGGCTCGGGGTAGAGCTCAACCGCGAGGCCCGCCTTGCGCAACTCGGTCGCGAGCCGCAGGTAATCGGCGCCACGGTCCTTGTCGAAGTACGGGATGAAGACGGCCGCGGTCGTCGTCGTCGACCCGAGCATCCCCAGCTCTTCCATCGCCGCCAGCACGCGGTCGAGACCGAGCGACGCGCCGACGCCCGGCAGGCGTTCCTTGGTGTACAGCGACGCCAGATCGTCGTAGCGACCACCGGAGCAGCAGCTGCCGATCCCGGGCAGGTCGTCGAGGAAGGTCTCGTAGACGGTCCCGGTGTAGTAGTCGAGCCCGCGCGCGATCGACACGTCGAGCCGAACGCGTCCTTCAGGCACGCCGGCCGCAGCGACGCCCGCGAGCACGGCGCCGAGCGCTTCGATCCCGCTGCGTCCGAGCTCGGAGTCGCCGACGATCGGGCCGAGCGCCTCGAGCACCTTGGCGTTCGAGCCCTCCAGCCGCGCCAGGGCGAGCACGCCGTCCGCCTGCGACGCGCTGGCGCCCGCCGTGCGCGCCATCTCCTCGACCACTTTCTCCGGGCCGATCTTCGCCAGCTTGTCCAGCGCGCGCAGCACCGGCACCGCCTGGTCCGCGAGATCGAGCTGCTCGAGCACGCCCGACAGCACGCGCCGGTTGTTCAAGTGCATCGTGAAGCGATCCGTGAAACCGATGCGGTTGAAGAGCTCGCAGATCACGAGCGCGCACTCGGTGTCGGCCATCACGTTCTCGGTGCCGATCGTGTCGAAGTCGCACTGCAGGAACTCGCGGTAGCGACCGCGCTGGGTGTTCTCGCCGCGCCAGACCGGGCCGACGTGGTAGCGCTTGAACGGCATGCCGAGCTCGCCTGCGTTCTGCGCGACGAAGCGCGCGAACGGAATCGTCAGGTCGAAGCGCATCGCGACATCGCGCCCGCCCGGATCCTCGAAGCGGTACATCTGTTTGTCCGTCTCGTCGCTGCCCTTGCCGAGCAGGATCTCGGTCAGCTCGAGTACGGGCGTGTCGATCGGGCTGAAGCCGAACGAGCGGTAGGTCGCCTTCGCGGTCTCGATCAGCGCCTCGCGCGGGATGGCGACTGCGGGCGGGAAGTCGCGAAAGCCCTTGAGCGTGCGCGGCTGGATCAGCTTCGGCTTGGACATGGTCGGCTCGGATTGGGGGCCGGACAGGGTAGGCCTCTCAGCGCGCCCCGTCGACCGCCCACCGGAACCCGACGTTCGAGTTGGCGTCCTCGCGGATCTCGAACTGACGCGAGACGCAGCGATAGCCACGGCAGGCGTGGCTCCCGGGCGCGGCTTCGGCCCGCCGTCCACTCCCACACGTTGCCCCCCAGATCGTAGAGGCCGTAGCCATTGGGCACGAAGCTCGCGACCGGCGCCGTACCGCTCCATCCGTCGCTGGCCTCGTCGCGCGCCGGGAACTCGCCCTGCCAGTAGTTCGCCTGGTAGACGCCACCGGGCTCGAGCTCGTCGCCCCAGGGGTAAGGCATGGCGTCGAGCCCGCCGCGCGCCGCGATCTCCCACTCGGCGTCGGTCGGCAGACGCTTGCCCGCCCAGCGCGCGTACGCCTCGGCGTCGTCGTAGGAGACGCAGGTGACCGGGTGTGCATGAGCTCGGCGATCGACGAGTCGGGCCCCGCGGGATGGCGCCAGTCGGCGCCTGCAACGAGACGCCAGGCCCCGCCGGCCACCTCCGCGTCGAAGCTCGGAGTCAGTGACGTAGCCCGTCGCCTCGACGAAGCGCTCGAACTCCTCGTTCGTCACCTCGTGCACGTCGATCCAGAAGGCGGCGACGTCGACATCCTCGGCGGGCAGGACGTCCCCCAGTCCCTCGCCCGGCCCGACGCGGTAGCGGCCGCCAGCGATCGCGACCATCGCGGCCCGATCGATCGCCTCGCGCGTGCGCGAGCGCGGCGGCTCGTCCTTGGCACACGCCGCACACAGCACGACGATCAGGCGAAGCGCATCACTCGCCCTCCAAGAGCCAACGTGCGATCCATCCCGGCAGCACCCGATCGACCAGAGCCGCCGGTTCGGTCACCGCGACGCGCGCGATGCCGCCCTCGCTCGAGACCGACGGCTCGAGCGCTCCCATGCGCACGACCAGCTGGCAGGAGCCAGCGGGAACGTCGCCTGCGCTCGTGAGGATCACGAGCCGGTCGACCACCTCGCGCAGATCCTCGGCCTCCGGCGGCGGGACGATTCCGATGATCTCGCGTGGTGCGGGCGTGCCATCGCGCAGCTCGCGCGCGAGCCGCGCCACGTCACGCGTGGCGATGATGCGCGTGCCAGCGACGGCGGCGAGCTTGCCCCACGCTCGTGCTCGCGGTCCGGCGAAGCTCCAGGCCGGCTCGGCGTGCTCGGGCGACTGGATCAGGACGACGGGCTCGGAGCCCTCGTGCTCGCCGATCAGCTCCCACCCGAGCACCGCTCCCGCCGCGCCGCGCACGGGCGCCGCCACCGGTCGTTGCGCGGAGTCGAGCGTACGCGCGACCGTGGGCGCCAGCGGATCGCGAACCCCGTGGCGGACCGCGAGCACGACGTCGCGCTCGGCCGACGCCTGGACTCGATCGTGCAGATCGAGCACGCACTCGACGCGCACGCCGAACCCGCGCTCGCCGTCGATCTCCGGGATCAGCCGCCACGCACCTGGTCTCGAGCGCGGCGCGTGGACGTAGAGCTCGAACCCGGCGCGCAGCGCGCGAGGGTGAAACATCTCGGTCGTCGCGAGCACCTCGTCTCCGTCGGGGCCGACCCAGACCGCTCGCAGCCTGTGGCTCACTTCCGCCTCCTCGAGCCCCGTCCCGTACAGCCCGCGCACGACGACGATCACCGGCTCACCGCGCGCGTGATCGGTCGGCTCGAAGGCACCGGGCATGACGCGCAGGTCGACGGAATCGACGAGCCGCTGAACGGCGGTCGCGGGAGCCAGCCCGCGGAGAACGCGCAGCGCCCCCGAGATCGTGCGCGCGGAGGGCATGAACGCGTCGTCGGTGGGGATGCGGCCCAAGAGCTCGCGCGCCCGCGCTTGCGCCCCTGGCGACGCCGCGTCCCACGCCGACTCGAGCGCGAGACGGCGCTCGACGTAGACGCCGTGGACGTGACGCTCGAGGCGCGCCTCGAAGTCACTCGTCTGCGCGAGCGCCGGGACCGCCGCGGCGATCAGCGCGAGGGATAGGTTGCTAGCACCCACGCTTTCCACTGCTCCTCGAACTTCAACGGGTTCATCCCAAAGACCTCCGACAGCGCCTTGCGCGGCTCCATCTTGCGCCGCAGCTTTCGGCCGATGTTGTTGAACTTCTCCCCGGACAGCGAGATCAAATAGTCGACGTAGCTGTACGCGACTGCGTTCTCTTCTGCGGTGAGCGTGTTCGTCACGCGTCGCATCACGTCCGCGACCGGCGGTAGCTTGTCCATCGCGACCATCTTGCGCACGGCCGGACGGTACTTGCCGCCCTTGAAGCCGACCTTGGTGTTCTGCTCCTGGTAGCAGTAGGTGTCGGCGATGCCGAAGAAGTGCACCTCCATCCAGTGCGCGAGGCCCTCGTCGGCCCAGGCCCCGCCCTTGAGCTGGCCGATCCAGTACGAGGGCTTTTGGCTGGCGAACATCAGGTGCGTGACGTTGTGGAACATGTAGCGGTGGAGCTGCTCGTCACTGTTGATGTACTGCTTGTTCGCGCACATCGAGAAGCGCGGGTTGGGCCCCATCAGCTTCACGCCGGTCTGGCCCGAGGTGCTGCAGAACCGCAAGGACGCGTCCCGCTGGTCCTGGGGCAGGTACCAGACGAAGATGGAGGGCTTGTCGGAGAACTCGCGCGGGTGCACGCCACCGAGCGTCTCGACGTAGACGCGGTAGAGCTCCTCGAGGCGGTCGAGGTACAGATGCAAGAGTGCGTGGTCGTCGAGGCGCTTGCGTCCGACCTTGAGGCTGTCGAGCTCCCACACGAGACGGAAGTGCTCGCTCTCGCCCTTGCGCAACGGACGTTCCATCGCCGCGTCGAACTCCAGGAGCTTCGGCTCCGCCACCGCGCGGCGAGCGCGCCGCTGCTCCAGCTCCTCCTGTGCCGCTTCGTTCTCGCACTTCTCACAGTCGACGTGGCCGATTCCGGCGCACGTCTCGCAGCCCGCGACGAAGCTGCAGTAGAAGACCTCGCCCTCGAGCGCGCAGACGTCCGCCTTGTGCTCGGTACATGCGACCCATCCGACCGACTTGCAGCTTCGGCACTTGGGGCCGGACCGCGGCTCAGGATCCTGGACCGCCACCGCGCCGATCCCGACGAGGAGCAGTGGAACGAAGGGGAAGTTCAGCATGATTCCATGATAGTCAGCGGAGCGCAGATCGACGCTCGACGACGAGTGCGCCGGCCTTGACGACCGCCCGCACGGGGTTACGACCGAGCTCGTACGTCAGGTGCCGGTAGCCGGGCACGTCGAGCACCACGACGTCGGCGTCCTTTCCAGCCTCCAGCGTCCCGACCCGTTCGCCGAGCCCGACCGAACACGCGGCGTTCAGCGTCGCTGCGGTCAGCGCCTCGGCGGCCGAGAAGCCGTAGCGCAGCGCGGCCCACGACAGCACCTCGGGTAGGCTCTGCACGTAGCAGCTGCCCGGATTGAAGTCGGTCGCGAGCGCCGGCGCGAGCCCGCCCGCGACCATGCGCCGCGCCGGAGCCTCTTGAGTCTCGCGCAGGTACAGCGGCACGAGCGGGCACAGCACCGGGACGACGCCCGCTTCTGCGAGGCTCGCGATCCCTTCGTCCGAGACGTGCTCGAGGTGGTCGGCGCTCGCGGCTCCCAGCTCGGCGGCGAGTTGCGCACCTCCGAGCGGGGTGAGCTGGTCGACGTGCAGCCGCAGTCCGAAACCGAGCTCGCTCGCGCGCGTCATGATGCGTCGCGAGTCGTCGAGACCGAACACGTGGGACTCGGTGAAGATGTCGGCGTAGCGCGCCAGTCCCGATTCCGCGACGCGCGGGAGCATCTCCTCGACGACGAGGTCGACGTAGGCGCTCTTGTTCTCGCGATACTCGGGGGGAAAGTCGTGCGCGCCGAGGAACGTCGGCACGATGTCGATCGGATGCCCGGCGCCGGCGGCGGCCAGCACCTCGAGGCATTTCAGCTCGTCGTCGAGCGCGAGCCCGTAGCCCGTCTTCGCCTCGACCGTCGTCGTTCCGAGCTCGAGGAAGCGATCGAGCCGCACGAGGAGCGCCGCGAGCAACGTGTCGTACGACGCTCCACGCACACCGCGCACGCTCGAGACGATGCCGCCGCCCGCCTGCGAGATCTCGACGTAGCTCTTGCCCGCCGCGCGCATCTCGAACTCATCCTCGCGCGTCCCGAGGAACACGGGGTGAGTGTGCGCGTCGACGAAGCCCGGCACGAGCACGCCGCCTTCCGCGTCGAGCGTCGCGCGCGGCGCGTAGAGCCGTTCGAGCTCCGCGCGCTTGCCGACCTGCACGATCGAGCCCGCGTCACAGGCGAGCGCTGCGTCCTCGAGCACGTCGACCACGCCGAGCTCCGCGCCGACACGCGGCGCATCCCCGCGCGGCGTCACGAGCTCCGCGGCGTTGTGGATGAGGAGATCGATCTCGCGGGTAGGCATGTCCGCTATGGTACGGATCTGATCGGGGGAGTACGGAGCCCGCGCAATCCCCAC
>JAAELL010000588.1 GCA_024226735.1 bacterium
CGCATGCACGCGCCACGGCGTTGCGGCTCCTGCGACCAATCCCAGTATCACCGTATTGGCAGCGAAGTTGCGTCGTCGCCGCGCCTTGTGGCACGCACACGCGAACTCGGGACAAGACCGCAACTGTCTGCATCACACCACTAGAGCCTCATCGATCAGGTAGACCCATGAAGACCGAGCGACTCGTGATCCTCGCCGTCGAGGACGATCCAGGAGACCTGGTCGTCCTCCGTCGGCTGAGCCAGGACGTGTCTCGATGGGACGTGGAGGTGGTCGACTGTGCCAGCTCCACAGCGTGCATCTCGCGACTGGCCCAGGGGGGTGTCGACCTGGTGCTACTCGACTATCAACTCGGCGCAGTGACGGGGCTGGCCGTCCTCCAGGCCATTCAGCAAGCGGGGTTCGACTGTCCGGTGGTCTTCTTGACCGGAATGGGTGATGAGCAGCTGGCCGTCGAGGCCCTTCAGGCGGGCGCCGTGGACTACTTGCCCAAGAGCGCACTCTCGGCGAGGAGCTTCCAGCGCGTCGTCGGCAACGCGGTCGAGAAGGCTGGGTTGCAGAGGCTGGTCATGCGCCATCAGGAGAGCCTCGAACGTGCGAACAAGGAGCTCCAGGATCGCAATCGCGAGATCACACGCTTCTATCACACGGTCTCGCACGAGTTGAAGACACCACTGACTTCTGCACGCGAGTTCGCGTCTCTGCTCCTCGATGAGGTCCCGGGTGAAGTCAACGAGTTGCAGGCGGAGTACCTCGAGTATGTGCTCGATAGCTGTGACCAGCTCACCCGTTTCGTCAACGACATGCTCGACGTCACTCGCGTGGAGACGGGGAAGCTCAAGATCCAAGCCCAGGCGGGCGATCTCGGGGAAGTCGTTCGGCGGACCGTTTCGACCCTCCGTCCGGTTGCGTCGAAACGGGGCCTCCGACTCGAGCACTCGATTCCCGCTGATCTGCCCCAGGCCTGGCTGGACGAGCAACGCGTGATGCAAGTCCTGTCCAACCTCCTGACCAATGCCATCAAGTTCACACCTGACGGCGGCCAGGTCTCGGTTCAGGTCGCGAGGGAGCGCGCTGACGACCGGCTACTCGGAGTGTCCGTTGCTGACTCGGGTTTCGGGATCGAGGACTCTCAGCTCGAAGCCGTCTTCGATCGGTTGCACCAGACAGACGGCGACTGCGCTGACATGGAGGAACCGAACTTTCGCGGAGGACTGGGCCTGGGGCTCTCCATTTGCCGCGAGATCGTCCAGCTCCACGGCGGTCGAATCCACGCACAGAGCACGCTCGGGGAAGGTTCCACCTTCCACTTCACCGTTCCCGTCGCGGGAATCCCCACCCAGCTCGAACCCAAGGACTCTTCCTCATGAGCAAGATACTGATCGTCGACGACGACAAGAAGATCGCCCTGGCGCTGGCGGCCAGGCTGAAAGCGAACGGCTTCGACGTCCGGACAGCCCACGACGGCATGTTTGCGGTCAGCTTCGCCGTCAAGGAGCAGCCAGACCTGATCATCATGGACATCAACATGCCGGCCGGAAGCGGCATCCAGGCTGCGGAGCGCATTCAGAACATAGCCTCGACGACAGGAGTGCCGATCATCTTCATCACCGCCAGCAAGGACCCGGCCCTCAGGGCGGCGGCCAGCGAGGTGGGAGCTGCGGCAATCCTGGACAAGCCCTTCGAGTCGGAAGACCTCGTCTCGATGATCCGATCAACGCTTCACGTAGCCTGAGCACTTCACTTGCGCCAACGGCGGTCCAGCATGTCCAGACTCCGAACCGCTTCGTCCAGCGCGAAGCACCTGCTGCACGAGCGCAGCCTGCTCCTGCTCCTGCTCGTGCTGTTCCTGTTCGGGGGCGCGACCTGGGTCACATGGAGCTTCGCGCGCTTCTCCTCCAACCTGGTCGAGACGGCGGCCATCGAGGACGCCGAGACGCTGGCGGTCGTCATCGAGGAGTTCCGGGCGCTCTACACCTCGGAGGTCGTCGAGCGGGTCCGGCACCACGGGATCGACGTCACGCACGACTACGAATCCAGCCCGGCGAGTATCCCGCTGCCCGCGACCCTGAGCCTCCAGGCGGTGCGGAACATCCCGGGCTGGAGTGATCATGGCTCCGTCCGGCTGTACAGCGACCAGCCCTTTCCCTGGCGTGAGGACGGTGGCCCGCACGATGACTTCGAGCGAGAGGCCTTGCGCCGGCTGAAGAGCGCGCCGGACGAGCCCTTCTTCCAGCTGGACGGCGCCGACGGCAGCCGCACCCTGCGCTTCGCGGTCGCCGACCGGATGCGCGCGGGCTGCGTGGAATGCCACAACACACACCCGCAGAGTCCCAAGGTGGACTGGAGGGCAGGGGACGTCCGTGGCGTCCTGGAGATCGTCCGGCCCCTGGGCGACGTGACCGCCGCGACGAACGCGTCCATCCGGGAGTTCTTCGCCCACCTCATGCTGCTCGCGGTCGTGGCGCTGGTCGGGCTGACCTTGCTCCTGGCGCGGATCCGGCGCGGTGCTCCGACACCCGACGACTCCGGATACGCGGGAGCGGACTTCTCGGGGGGCGTGCGCGGCCGTCTGCTGCTCGTCGAGGCGCTCGTGCTCGCCCTGGTCCTGGCCTTCGACCTCAGCGTGCCGCTCGGCGTCGCCACCGGCCTGCCGTACGTGCTGGTCGTCCTGCTGAGCGTCTGGTCGCGCCGCGAGCGCCACACGTACGCGATCGCCATGCTCGCGACCGGCCTGATCCTGGTCGGCCTCATCCTGTCGCCGGAAGGCGGTGAGCTCTGGAAGGTGCTCGCGAACCGCATCCTCACGATCTTCGCGGTCTGGATCACCGCCATCACCTGCATCGGGCAGCTGCGCGCTGGCGAGCGCGCGGCCCGGGTCGCGGCCGAGAAGGTGCTCGCGGAATCCCACAACGCTGCGCTGCGCGAGTCCTCCGGGCGGCTCGAGGCGATCCTGGAGGCCGCCGTCGACGGCATCATCACCATCGACGGACGCGGGATCATCATGTCGCTCAATCCCGCCGTGAAGCGCGTCTTCGGCTACGAACCCGCGGAGCTCCTCGGCGAGAACGTGAGCCGGCTGAT
The DNA here is from genome assembly GCA_024226735.1 of bacterium. Lineage (GTDB taxonomy): Bacteria > Planctomycetota > UBA1135 > UBA1135 > JAAELL01. The sequence continues at coordinate 3,085 of JAAELL010000588.1, forward strand.
GCCCACGCCGCACGGCGAGCAGCACGACGGCTATCTCCGCAACTACATGGAGACGGGGGAGGCCAAGATCCTGGGGTCCTCGCACGAGGTTGAGGGGCTCCACAAGGACGGCAGGATCTTCCCCATGGACCTCTCCGTCAGCGCCGTCGAATGTCAGAAGGAGCCCCTGTTCACGGGCATCGTGCGCGACATCACCGGACGCAAGGAGGCCGAGCGCGAGCTGAGCGAGGCCGTCGAGGAGCTCGCGCGGACCAATGCGGAGCTCGCCCGCCGGAACACCGAGCTCGACGAGTTCACCGGCGTGGCGAGCCACGACCTGCAGGAGCCGCTGCGCAAGCTCGTCACGTTCAGCGACCTGCTCGAGATGGATCTCGGTGGGGACCTACCGCCGCGCGCGGACGAGGACCTGGACTTCATTCGCGACTCGGCTCGCAGGATGTCCAAGCTGGTGCAAGACCTGCTGCAGCTGTCACGCGCCGGGCGCTCCGCCATGAATCTGGAGCCGCTCGCGCTCGACACTTGCGTCGACCGCGCACTGGAGGCGCTCGGGCAGCGGCTCGAGGAGACCGGCGCGGAGCTCGTGCGCGACGAGCTGCCCATGGTGAACGGCGACGCGACGCTCCTGACCCAGCTCTACCAGAACCTGATCGGCAACGCGCTCAAGTTCGTCCCCGAGGGCCGGAAGCCGGTCATCCGTCTGTCGGCGACCGCCACCGACGAGGGCTGGGAGTGTGCCGTCGAGGACAACGGCATCGGCATCGATCCCGAGCAGTGCGACGCGATCTTCTCGCCCTTCAAGCGGCTCCACGGACGCGAGCAATACGAGGGCAGCGGCATCGGGCTCTCGATCTGCCGCAGGTCCGTCGAGCGCCACGCCGGGCGCATCCGGGTCGAGTCCGCGCCGGGCGAGGGCTCCCGCTTCCTGTTCACGCTCCCGGCGCTGACCGCCGAGCTGCGGCCGGCCGGCTAGGCCGCTTCCCATCCCGTCACGCCCACGATACTCATGACCGCCTCCGATCCGAACACCGGGAACACCCCGCGACCCGCCCCCGGCGCTCCGCGCCCGTCCTCGACGGTCGCTGACGAGCTGCACCGCACGAACGCGCTGCTCGACGCCCTGAGCAAGGTGCACCTCGCTTTCATCGGCGGGCTGGACCGCGGCGAGCTGTTCGAGCGGCTGCAGGGGCAGCTCCTGGAGCTGACCGAGAGCGAGTACGGCTTCATCGGCGAGGTGCACTTCACCGAGGAGGGCCAGCCCTTCCTGCAGACGCACGCGATCACCAACATCGCCTGGGACGCCGAGACGCGCCGCTTCTACGAGGAGCACGGCCCGCAGGGCATGCTCTTCACCAACCTGCAGACGCTCTTCGGCGTGGTGATGACGAGCGGCGAGCCCGTGATCGCCAACACGCCCGCGGACGACCCGCGCGCCGGCGGGACGCCGCAGGGGCACCCTGCCCTGAACGCCTTCCTCGGCCTGCCCTTCTACAAGGGCGACGAGATGATCGGGATGATCGGGATGGCGAACCGTCCCGGCGGCTACGACGAGGAGCTCGTGCGCTGGCTCGAGCCCGTGCTCGTGACCTGCGCGACCCTGATCGAGTCGCACCGCAACGAGCGTTCCGCGGTGCGCGCGGAGCAGGAGCTGCGCAAGCAAGCCGCGGAGCTGCGCGACACGAACGCGACACTGGGCCGCAGGAACGAGGAGCTGGCGGAGTTCACGCACCTCGCGCACCACGACCTGTGTGAACCGCTGCGCTTGCTGCGCACGTATGGCGAGCTCCTGCGCCGGGACGCGGGCGAGGCGCTCCCCGTGTCCGCGCAGACCGACCTCGACTTCCTCATGTACGCGTCCGAGCGCATGCAGGACCTGGTGCATGGCCTGCTCGCGCTCTTTCGCACGGGGAGCGTCGAGCTCGACCCGCGTGCCGTCTCGCTCGACGCCTGCGTGGACGAGGCGCTCGCGCGGCTCGCGGATGAGCTGAACGACGCGCGTGTGCGCGTCGAGCGCGACGCGTTGCCCGACGTCTGGGCAGACGGTGGGCTGGTGACCCGCGTCTACGAGAACCTGATCCGCAACGCGCTCTCGTTCGCGGGCAAGCCGAGCCCCGTCATCCGCCTCACCGCGGACGTCGACGGGGACCGGGTGCGGCTCGGCGTCGCGGACGACGGCGTCGGCATCCATCCTGGCCACGTCGAGTCGGTTTTTGCGCCCTTCAAGCGCCTGCACATCCGCAGCGACGTCCCCGGCACCGGGATCGGGCTCACGATCTGCCGCAAAGCGGTCGAGCGCCACGGAGGGACGATCTGGGTCGAGCCCTCCAGCGCGGGCGGTGCCCACGTCCGCTTCACGCTCGAGCGGGCCGACCCCGCGGCGGCCTAGCGGCTAGGGCCCTGCATCCGAAGTTCCGTCCATTTGTTCGGCCTCCTTCGCGCGGTGGCGGCGTTGGCGGAACCTGTGAGTAGCACAGCGGCTACGCACAGAACCCGCCGCCTTGCCACCACACGAAACCGCCTCGAACAAATGGACGGAACTTCGGATGCAGGGCACTAGGGCTGGGCGGTCGGCAGCTCGACCGTTCCGAACCAGTACGCCTGCAGCGTGTCCAGTACCCGTCCGAGCTCGTCGATGCCGGTCGGCTTGACGATGTACGAGTTGGCGCCCAGCTCGTGGACCTCGCGCACGTCCCGCTCGGAGGCGGATGTCGTCAGCGCGATGATCGGGAGGCTGCGGAAGCGTGCGTCGGCCCGCAGCGTGCTGATGACCTCACGTCCGTCGACCCGCGGCACGTTGATGTCGAGCAGCAGGATGTCCGGGAGTCGCGCGCCGTCTTCCATGAGCAGGTCCAGCGCCTCCCGCCCGTCGTTCGCGACGCGCAGCTGCCCAGAGAAGCCGCGGTCGTCCAGCGCCCGACGGACGATCGCCTGATCGGCAGGGTCGTCCTCGACGAGCAGGATGAAGCGGTCACTCTTGGCGGAAGGCATCGCTATCAGTTTCGGCATCTTCGGAGGCGAAACTGGAGTGAGCGGGCCCGGTTCTACACCTCGAAGGTGTGCAAGCCCGATTCCTCCCCGATGTCGACACACTGGCTCGAACGACCGCTTGTCGATCCCAAGGAGAGCTACCCAGCCAGGAACGACGATGGCTCGCCGAAACCTGACACTTATTCTCGGACGGGCCCTAAGCCCCTTGATCGGGCGGCTTCCCGGGTAAAGAACGTCAGGCTCGCGTCTCCTGGAGTCTCGTCGTCAGCGCGGGTTCTTCCGGCCGGCGTCGCGGTTGGCTGCGTGCGCCTTGGGGTCGTCCATGGCAGCGCCTGGATCCTCCTGCTCGTCCATCCAGCGCTGCAGCTCCTCTCGCAGACGTCGCTTGGCCTGGGCGAGCTCAGGCTGCGCGGCGAGGTTGTTCCACTCCCATGGGTCGCTGTCGACTCGGTACAACTCCTCGGCGGGACGATGGTGGAACCGGTCGAACAGCCTCACCGCATCCGCGTCGCCCCGCGTCGCCGCGTCGCTGAGCGCCTGCCACCATTGAAGGTCGTAGCGCCTTGCCGGCCCCGCGGACATGAGGTGCTTCTCGTCGTACGACTCCTCGTGCTTCAGATTGACGAGGTAGTGAAACTCACCGTCGCGAATGGACCGGATGGGGTAAGGGGCACCTTCCGGCACGTTGTTGTGCAGGCCGTACACGTACTCGCGATGCTCGTCGGTCTCGCCGACAAGAACAGACAGGAAGCTCTTGCCGTCGAGCTCATGAGGCGCGGGGTCCGCCCCGGCAGCGGCGATGAGAGTGGGCACGATGTCGGCGACCTGCACGAGCGCATCGGTCTGCGTTCCCGCACGCGTATGGCCCGGCCAGCGCGCGATGAGGGCGGAACGCACGCCGATGTCCCAGTTCGTCCACTTGGCGCAAGCGAAGTCCCAGCCCTGCTCCGATGAGAACATCACCAGCGTGTTGCCTGCTTGCCCGCTCTCCTCCAGCAGCTCCAGCACCGCGCCGACTTCTTCGTCGAGCGCCGCGACCTCCGCGAGGTAGGCCGCAAACGTCTGACGGGTGATCGGGTTGTCGTGGATGACCGGCGGCAACGAAATGCCATCGCGATCGATCCGCGACACATCGCCACTGCGCCACGGCGGGTGGGCGTTGTGCGAGCACACGAACAGGCAGAACGGCTGCTCTTCGTCTCGAGTCAGGTAGTCGCGCACGCCAGGACCGGCGGGAAAGTCCTTCACATCGTCGAAGGGGAACACGTCGGCAGGGCCCGCGTGCTTCTTGCCGGTCAGTCCGACGCGGTAGTTCAGTTGGCGCAGGTGATGACAGATGCTCTTCGTTCCCGGTCTGGCGAGCGAATGGTTCCAGGCCACGCCGTTGCGCACCGGGTAGAGGCCGGTGTAGAGCTCGGCGCGGAACGGAGCACACATCGACATTGCGCAGTAGGCGCGGGTGAACCGGACTCCATCGCGCGCGAGCCGATCGATGTTCGGTGTTTCCACGTTCTCGCCACCGAAGCACGCCAGATCGCTGTACGTCACGTCGTCGGCGAGGATGAAGAGGAAGTTGGGTGGTCGCTGCGCTGCTACGGCTCGCCCGCCGAGGACGGCAACGAGCAGCATGGGGGACAGGTATCGCAGCAGGGGGCGGCGGGCGCTCACGGTCGATCCTCCTCGTCTTCGGCCGCTCGGTTGACCGTCACCTCATCGATGAACATCCAGGCCCGCTTGCCCCGGGCGGGATGCTGATCGGGAAGGACCTTGACGTTGATCGCCCGCACGCGAACGTGGCGAGCCGTCACGCCCTCCAGAGGAGTGGAGAAACGGTGGACCAGGGGGCCCTGTTGCTGGTGTGCCACGTCGTGAGTCACGGCAGCCACCTCGCGGAACACGCCGTCATCGTTCGCAACCGCCCACTCCACCCGGACCGGCAGGAGGATACCCACGCGCGTGGAAAGGAGGAAACCAGCCCCGAGCCGACGGATCCGTATCGGTGCCCCCAGGTCGATGGTCGCCTCGAAGTTCTCGCCGAGATACCCGAGCCACTCGGGCGCCATGTGATCACCCGGCCCCAGGAAACCGTCGGTCAGCGAGACCGACCCCCTCCCCGCATAGCGCGGATCGGGCTCCGCGGCGAGCCGCACTGGACGCCCGGCCGCGGCGTGGGACACTTCTTCGGGCTCGAGGCCCTCGAAGGCCGACTCGGGCAGCATCAGCTCGCGGGTCTCGTCCCAGTGCACGGCGATCTTGCTGTCCGCGGTCAGATCCCACAGGCTCTGCTCCTGCTCGCGTAGCGCGAGCACCGTCGGGATCCAGGCCTGCGTCCAACCGACCTCGATGGACCAGGCACCCCAGCCGGCATCCGCGTTGGAGCCCCAGTAGTCCCAGCGCTCGAAGTCGAACGCGCGGAACCACCCGCCGTCCAGCTCGGGATGGTCCTCGCTCTTGACCTGGACCCGCACGAGGAACTCGGCCAGGCGGTCGGCCATGCGGCCGTACTCCTCTCGGCCGGTGGCGGCGTGCGCCTCGTGCAGGCCGAGGAAAGTGAAGTTGCACGTGTAGAGCAGGTCCGCGACCGGGTCTCCGTTCTTCTGGATCAGCGATGCCTCGCTGGTGCCGTACTCCGCGTTGGACAGCGGCGGACGGTAGCTGCCGCCGCCCGGCCTCCCCAGCTCCTCGCGGATGGCACCAGACACGTCCTGGCAGCGCGCCATGTCGGCGGCGATCCTCTTCAACCAGGCGCGGTGTTCGGGCCGATCGTCCACGCGAATCAACCAGGCGAGCGCGAGCAGCATGCGGCCCCGTTCCTGCTGGATGCCGTTGGTCCAGCGCCAGCCGTCCGGATAGGCCTCCATCATCATCCGGATCGCGTTGCGCGTCCGCTCCAAGAGCGGCGCGTAGCCCGTCTTGTCGTAGAGCCAGAGATACGAGGCCCAGATCCACGCCTGGTAGTGCGGAGCGTAGTGGACCGTTCGAGCGCGCCAGTAGTGCTCCCAGCCGAGGCTCAGCAGGCGATCGCCGTTCAGGGCGGCCTCGCGGAAGCCGTGGACGCCGGACGTTCGGTAGTTGCCCAGGATGTTGCGCAGCAAGGCCTCGTCCCAGCGGCCGGTGTCCAGCACGGCGGCCGTGCCCATGCAACCGAGAATCACCCTGATGTCGTTGTCGCCGTAGAGCGAGGCGCTGTCATGGGACCAGTGGATCAGACCGAAGTCCGCCTTGTCCGGATCGTCCTTGAACAGCCCGGAGTCGACGTAGATCCAATCGAGCAGATTGGCGGCGATGCGGCGGCTCCGGCGGTCGCCGTCGATCACCGATCGCAGGGCGAAGGCCAACGAGCTCTCTCCGTTCGAGTCCGACCGCAGCCACCACCGAATCGGTTGGCTGCCGTCGAAACGAATGCGCGAGCTGACCCCCTCGAGCACGCCGCAGGTCCCGTCTCCCGCGGGCCACGCGGAGTCCGGGGCGGGCCCCACCGGGTTTGCCGGATCGACCACCCCTTCACGCCGAAGCCCGTCGTACCGGTCTGCCCAGGAAGCGTGCATGAGCATGCGGGCGTCAGTGTGCCAGTCGATGCCGCGGATGATCGCCTCCCGCGCCGCGTGAGCGGGCAGGTCGGCGTCGCGCGCGTACGTCGCCCGCACGGTCGGTTTCCACTCGAGCGACGGGACTCCCTCGCCCGACCCGAGCCAGGCGAACACCCAGCGCCAGATCGCCTGCAGGCCATCCTTCGGGGCGTAGCGGGCGGTGACGAACTGGCTCAGCTTCGTCGTCGAGACGAGAATGTCGCCCCGCGGGTGCTCGAACAGGAGCGGGTGGACCTCGACGTCGCCGATGCCGAAGACGGCCCGATCGAAGCCCGCCACCTTGGCCGCTACCAGATGCGGATGGTCGGACGCGGCCCCGACGAAGTGGCAGTCGTGAATCGCCAGGATGCGGTGCTCGGCCAGCACTTCACCGAACACGTCGGAGGCGACCACCGCCCGCTCCAGGTGAGTCCGTCTCGGCGCGCTCACCTCGATGTCCGGGAGCGCTCCCGGATACTCGACGTACAGACGCAGCCCCTTCTCGGCGGCCAGCTCGAAGACGGCGGGCTCGAGCGTTGTCGTGCTCGCGGGATAGTCGTCGGCCAGGATCAAAACGCCGGCCCCCTCAGGAGCCGCCCGAACCCCGTCGATCGCTCTGTCGTGCCGAGGCCAGGCCGCTCCCCCCGTCGTCACCACGCGGTAGAGATCGTTGTCAGCGCTGCAACAGAACACCAGATGCGGGCGTTCCTGCGCGGGGGACATGGCGGCCACGATCGTCGTCGCGCCGACGACGATCGCCCGTGAGAGCCACCGGAGCCCTGCTAGCGGTCCTTGCATTGTCGAATGCTCGTTTGTGGGTGGACCCGAGAACGCGCCCGCAGTGTACACCGCGCCCTGGCTGCGAGCCGTGATCGCCTATCCTCGTCGTCTCATTCGCGGAATGCCATCACCTCGACGAGGTGCCGGCCGGTGTTCGCCGAGTTGTGCGTCTGGGTGACGCGCAGGTAGCGCACCGGACGAGGCCTGAAGGAGCAGGTGTACTCGCGCGCGGTGGATGGCTCCTCGTTGTCTCGTCGATCGGCGACCCGTTCCCACGCCTCGCCGTCGAGGGATGCCTCGACGGTGAAGCCGTAGGTTCGGCGGTCGGCGTAGTAACCGACGACGACCACGCGACCGACGGTGACCGGCTGCTCGAGGTCGACGCACCACCAGGCCTCCCCAGCCGTCGAGGCATCCCATCCAGCCGAACGGCAGGTACGGCGGCCCGGCCAGGAACGCTCGCATCTGTCCGTCGCTCAGCCCCAGCCTCCGGCCGACGGCTTGCCAGACCGCCTCCTGGCCCGTCACGGCGAGCGGCGCCGTGATGCCGCGCAGCGCCATCCAGTCGATCAGCCGCTCCCACTGCTCCCAATCCCACCACGGAAGCGAGTAGCCGAAACAGCAGTAGTTCAGGAAGTAACGGTGCTTGGCCCAACTCGTCCGGCGCACCATCTCTCGTACCGGCGGCAGCGGGTCGGGCAGGTCGAGCTGGTCGCCGTACCACGACACGTGGGCGTTGCAGAAGTCCTCGAGCTAGTGGTGTGATTCACTCTTGTGCGGCATTTTGGTCGGCCCGTACCCGCCCGCTGCTGCGTTGCGCCTCCTCCGAGACTTGCAGCGAAGTCGCGTCGTCGCTGCGCCTTGCA
>JAAELL010000589.1 GCA_024226735.1 bacterium
ACCGCGCGTCGCCGTCTCGCGCTGCGGAGCTCGCGTCGAGCAACATCCGCCTCGCGACTTGCGAGGAGGTCCTGACCGAGTCCGATTTCGTCAGCATCCACCTGCCTTTAGATGCGTCAACGCGCGGCCTGTTCGACGCTGAGCGGCTCGCCCGCACGAAGCCCGGCGCGTTCCTGATCAACCTGGCGCGCGGAGGCGTCGTCATCGATCAGGCGCTCTTCGACGCGCTGCACTCGGGGCACCTCGCGGGTGCGGGGGTCGACGTGCACGAGCTCGAGGGCGAAGGCGAAATCTCTCCTCTCGCGACTCTGCCCAACGTGATTCTCACGCCGCACATGGGCGCCGGGACCATCGACTCGCAGCGACGCATCGGCGAGCGTGTGATCGCGATCGTGACCGAGCACGATCGCGAGTGCAAGTCGGGTCACATCTGATCGCCCGGGGTATGCTGGCCGTGGAGCACCGGCCATCCTCCCTGCCAACAATTGGATACCCAAAGGCTCATGAACAAGCTCGGCTCGATCGCTCTCGGCCTTCTCTTCGTCACCGAATCCGCCGCGGCGGACGGCGACGGCACGGTGTTGCTCTTGGACGGCGGGGCCAATTCGGACCGCGCCCTGGCAGCCGTCGACAACCTCGGGCTCGACCGGACCGTCGTCACGCCGACCAATGCGCTGCGCAACGAGCTCATGGCTGGGGAGTGGCACCTCTTGGTGCTCGACGTCCCCGGCCTCAGCATCGACCCGTCAACCGTGCAGGCGATCGACGCCCACGTCGCCGGCGGCGGACTCGCGATCCTGTCCTGGTGGGCTCTCGACATCAGTCCAGCCATGCGCGACGTGTTCGGCGTGGCATCGCTGACCGACATGTTCAACCCGATGCAGGTGCACGCCTGGGACACGGGGCACCCGATCTTCCTCACGCCGACCCCGGTCCCGAACGTGCCGATCCTCGGTGACTTCTGGGCCGACAACGGTGACCGGTTGGTCGCCGCGGCCGGCGCCACGGAGCTGGGCGGGTTCACGCCGTCCACGACGAACGGAGAGGCCGCGATCATCCTGGCCAACGACAGCCGCACGATCGTCAACGGGTTCCTGTACGACGACATGCAGCACGCCGAGGTCGTCGCTCTGATCGAGAACCAGATCACGTTCCTGCTGCAGGCCTACCCGCCGACGGTCGGGACGCGCTACTGCACTCCCGCGGTGCCCAACTCGACCGGATCGCCGGCCACGATCCGCGCCGTCGGCAGTTGCTTCGTCGCGAACGCCGACCTGACCCTGATCGCCGAGCAGCTGCCGCCCGGCGAGTTCGGCTACTTCCTCGTCGGCTCGAACCAGGGCTCGGTCCAGCCGCCGGGCAGCCAGGGCGTCTTGTGCCTCGCCTGCGGCTTCACCGGCTGCTCGGGGATCGGTCGCTACAACCAGGGCGGGATGATCGTCCAGGGACCGAACGGCAGCCTCGCGATCGACTTCGCGTCGCTCCCGCTGTCGCCACCGGTCCCGATCCAGGTCGGCGAGACGTGGAACTTCCAGCTCTGGTACCGCAACCTCGGCTCGAACAACTTCACCGACGCGGTGTCGGTGACGTTTCAATAGCACCGGCGATCACCGATCGCTGCGCGGCGCGCACGTCCACCTCGTGCTCGATCTGCGCGCGCCCTTCGGCGTGCGACTCGACACGGTAGCGGCCGGTGGGCAGCGGCAACACGAGCGGCTCGCCCTCGAACGGGGCGAGCGACTCGAGCACGGTCGTCTCGTTCGGCCGGTCGACGCGGACGACGGCGAGCGTCTCCCCTTCCGCCGGCGAAGCGAGCTCGAGCCAGCCGCCGGACTCGAAGCCGATCGGCCCCAGGTCGATCGGCTCGCCCGCGGTCACGAGCAGGGGAATGGCTTCGCTCCAGTGTGGGCCGTGCGCGCCGACGGTCAGCGACCAGCTTCCCTCCGGCAGGCTGGCCGAGACGGGCGAGCCGGCGTCCCCGCCGAGCGCCACCCGCGCGCCGCGCGTTCCGCCCGCGTCCCACACGCGCAGCTCGCCCGCGAGGGGTCCGTGGACGTCCTCGTCGAGCGGCACCAACTGCGCCTCGGCGCGCGCTTCCACGTCGACGGTGATCGGCCACCGCTCGCCTCCGGTCGCGACGGCATCGTGCCGCGCCAGGGGTAGGCCATGGCAGATCTCGGGGTGGGCGAGGTCGACGGAGATGACCGGGGCGGGACAGTGCGGAAGCTCGAACTCGCCCTGCTCACCCGCCACGCCGACGGCGATCCAAAGCCCGTCGGGCAAGGCGTGCGTCGCTTCGATCCGGCCACCCTCGAACGGCTCGCCGGCGCGCGTGCTCACCGTCCCGCGCAGCACGAGGCCACGGTCGACGCGGGGATCGAAGCGATGCTCGCTGCCAGGGGACAGCTCGATCCGCTCGCGCACGCCGCGGTCGTCGAGCGGACCGGCGTTCAGCTCGACGCCCTTTGCGGGAGCCGAGAGCTCGAAGGTTCCGTCCGCGCCGCTGCGCGTCGTCGCCAAGATCGCCCCGCCCGGTCCCCGCACGCCGACGCGCACTCCCGACGCCGGTACGCCGAGCCGGTCGTGGACGGTTCCGGAAACGCGCGCGCCGTCCTCGAAGGCCGTCTCGGCGAAGTCCAGCGTCGGCACGGCCGCCACGGTGAGGTAGCGCCCCCCGCCGTGAGCGACGACCGAAGCTTGCGCTCCGCCGCTGACGAACGAGACGCGCCCGTCGGGGTCCTCGCGCGAGTCCGGCTGCAGCGGACCGGGGCGCCGGCGGCGAGACTCGCCAGCCTCGGGCGTGCTGGCTGACCTGTCGATCAAGCGCGACATGCTGCGTTGCGCGCTCACGCGCACGGCCGAGTGGACGGTGTACTCGATCCCCACGCGCATACCCGAGTTTTGCGCGACGCTCGGTAGCAAGAGGGGGTCGACGGCCGCGACCAGCCGCCGCTTGCCTCCGGGCCCGACGCGCACGCGGCGCAAGCCACCGAGCCACTCGCGGGACGAACGCAAGCCGACAACGAGCTCGGACCCGCCCGGCTTGGCCGGCCAGCGCACCTCCAGCGTTCCGTCCGCCCCGGTCTCGCCGACGCGATCCAAGGGATGCGTCGGCGGCCCGGCCAGGACGTCGACGCCGGGAGCGGGCACGCCGTCGAGGTCAGTGACGACGACGAGCAGCGTCGCCGTGGGCACGTTCGGGCGCCGCGCGGGCTCTTCGGTCACCTCCTCGGTCCCGGCTGCGCGGCGCTGCTCGTCGCCGCGGGCGGCGACGGACATGCTCTCGTGCTGCTGCGCTACGGTGGCGTTTGCGGCGGACGGGGCGAGAGGCTCGGGTTCCGCCTCGGCCGACCTCCAGGACAGGCCGATGGCAACCGCGAGTGCGACCGTCGCGACGGCGACGGCTTTGGCGTTGACGATCATGAACAGGGCTCCGGCGACGAACGTGGGTATCGAGAGGGACGTGGAGCCCACGGACGTGGCCGGATCCGGCGGCGCGAGCACGCGCGGTGGACCACCCAACCCGAGCGAGGCGAGCGCCAGGCACCACGCACGGCGATCGCCGTCAGCGAAATCGTCGAGCGCCTCGCGCAGCTCGGCACGTGCACGCCGCAACCGCCCCTTGACGGTCGGCACCGACACGCCGTGCCGTCGCGCGATCTCGCGCACCGAGAGGTCTTCGAAGTAGCGCGCCGTGACGGTCGCCCGCAGCGGCTCCTCGAGCGCGACGACGGCGCGCACGACCTCCTGCAGCACGAGCGCCGCGTCGGGCCGCACCTCGATCGCCTCGGGCCGCGCCGCGCGCTCTTCGCGTACCTCGCGCCGCGTCTCGGTGCGACGCCGCTTGCCGTTCAGCCGCTGGGCCGCACGGGCGAGCCAGCCGCGCGGTCCGTCCGCGTGCGCCGGCGGTCGCTCGAGCGCCGTGACCCACGTGTCCTGCACGAGGTCGTCGGCATCGGCGTCGGTCGAGGTGATCGCACCCGCCAAGCGACGTAGGAACACGCCGTGACAGGTAAGCAGATCGAAGGGTTCTCGCGGGGCGGACATTCGGACTCCATCTCAACAGGCCCGCCGCAGACGGGGTAGGACCGGAGTCGTGAGTAAGAGTTGCGTCGCGTCCCCGGCCGGGTTCAATCGCGGGACGACGATTGGGGGATGCGGGGCTCGGGGCGCTTGCGCTCGAAGTTCGGCGTGAGCCCGATCTCGCGCGCCATCTGGTTGAGCAGGTTGGAGCTGCGACCTGGTACGGAGCTGACGGGCGGATCGACGGGCCGTTTCTGCCAAATCTGGGCGAGCTCCTCGATGAGGGCCTATCTCGTCGCTCGCTTCGATGCAAGATCTCCATCAATCCCTCCGCCAGGCTCGCCATGGGGAAGCGTGCGAGACTCGACGCTCGATTATGGCACGCGCACGAGTCTCTAGAGAAAGTCGATCGTCACCGCGTCGGTGAAGTTGCTCGTCGCTCCGTCACGGAACCAGCACTGGAAGTGCCACGTCTCGCCGCTCACGACGGTGTGCGGCGGACCCGCCGCCACGGGAATCGCGGTCAGATCGACGGGGATCGAGAACGAGCCCGTGTTGCCGCTGCTCTGGACCTGGGCGTTGAAACGGCCAAGATCCGGTCCCGCAGCCAGGCAGAGGGCGCCCTGGCTGCCGCCGGGCATCAGGATGAAGTCGGTTCCGGAGGAGACGAGGAAGTAGCCGAACTGCTGCAAGGGCAGCTGACTCGCGGCGAGCGTCAGGTCTTGATCGACGACGACGGGCGAGCCCTGTGTGTCGATGCGGCCGGATGCGCCCGTGCTGTTGGGGATCGCGGGCGTGCAGTAGCGCGTACCGAACGAACCGTCCGGCACGACGCAGTCCCAGATCCCGCGCCCGTAGGTGCCGAAGCGGACGCGGCCGGTCGCCTCGACCGTCTCGACCGACCAGTAGGTCGTCGCCGGCGCGACGAGCCCCATGACGTTCTCCCACGCGCCCATGCCCGGATCGAAGCGCCAGGCGCCAGCCTCGGTCGCGGCGTAGACCGCCCCCGTTCCGCCAGGCTCCCAGGCGAGGTCGTACACGAGCGTGCTCGGCAATCCCTGCGTCAGCGGCTGCCACGTCTGGCCGCCGTCGTTCGTGACGCGCACACCGACCGTGCTGTACCCCGATCCGCCGACGAGTGCGTGCAGCGGATTCGACGGATCGACGAGCAGGGTGTTGCCGTAGAAGTAGTGCGCCGTGGGTCCGGAGTCGAGCGCCTCGGTCCAGCTCACGCCTCCGTTCGTCGAGTGCCAGATGCGCCCGGAATCGTTCACTGCGTACGCGCGCTGCGCATCGGACGGCGCGAACGCCATCGCCGTCATGTACGAGCCCGCGCCGGCCCCGAAGTCGTGCGTCGAATGCAGGGTACGGCTCCAGCTGTTGCCTCCGGTACGCGTGTAGCGCCAGAGTTGATCGGCGAGGAAGTAGAACCGGTCGATGTCGTTCGGGTCCGCGACGACTGGCGGCAACCACAATCGGTCGACGCCGGAGGGAAAGCTCTCCTGATCGAGTGAGGGGTTCTGTTCGCCGTTCTGGATCAGGATGAAGCCGGGATAGGTGCTGACGACGCGCGCGTGCGTGCCGTCGGTCGAGACGAAGTGGCCGTAGTCGCCGCTGATGAGCTGGTCCATCGGCGTCGACGGCCCCGAGCTGTTCGGCGGGAGTCGGAAGCCGCGCTGGTAGCCCTGATCCTGCGTCCCGCCGACGATCAAGTCCGGGTCGTTGGCCGAGGTCAGCGTCGAATAGAACTGGCTTACGCCGAGCCCGTCGAGACACAGGTTCTGCACCGTGAGCCCCATGTCGGTCGAGAGGTACGTCCCGCCGTCGGTATTGATGTAGCACAGGTCGGCGGGCTGCGCGTCATCGGGATCGTCGAGCACCGTGATGCCGCGGATGTCCGCGTGCAGGCGCGCGGCAGGGTTGCCGTAGTAGGCCGTCCAAGGGTTGATGCGCGTCAGACTCGCGCCGCCGTCGAACGAGCGCCAACACTCGATGCCGCCGACGATCATCGCAAGCGGGTCAGCCGAGAAGCCGCACAACGACTGCGGCACGCCCCAGTAGTCGTTCAACGTGCGAACGAAGGACGCGGTCTGCCCCGCGTTGTCCGAGCGGTACAGCCGCCACTGCGTGGTCCGCAGCGTGACGTAGAGCGTCGGCGCCCCCGCCTCCGAGCCCGAGAGGTGGCCTTCGATCGCGTTCGTGTCGACGACCGTGAGTGACGTGAAGCCGACGCCGCCATTGACCGAATGGTGAATCCGGCCGTCGTGGATGACGTAGACGTCCGTCCCCGCGCCCGGGCCGACGCTGGGCGCCCAGATGTCGCCGCTCCAGTCGGTGCTCCAGTTCGAGCGCAGGCTGAAGCTCGCGCCCCCGTCCGTCGAAGCGTAGATCGCGGCTCGCGTCCCGGAGATCCACGCCCGCGCGAGCACGAGGATCGTCTGCTGGGCGTCGGGCAGCTGGATCATGCGCCGCGCCTGGTTGATGGCGGTGAGTCCGGTCGCGGTCGTCCACGTCGCTCCGCCGTCGTCGGAGCGGTACACGTCGCGTCCGCGGCGGTAGACGACGATGTCCTCGTCGGCCAGGTTGGCGGGCTCGACGACGACGATGTCGTCGACGCCGCCGAAGACGTGGTCGGAGATCGGCTCCCATGCGCTGCCGTCGAGCGGCCCGCGCCACACGCCGCCACCCGCCGATCCGATGTACATGTCCCGCACACCCCCGCGCTCGGCGCCGACCGCGGCGCAGCGCGTGTGGCCGGCTTGGTTGCGGCTTCCGACCTCTTCCCACATGTAGCCGCCGACCGCTTGAGAGGTGACGCCGCCCCCCTGGGTCGCGAGCTGGGTACGGCGCGTGAGCTCGGCATTCTGGTTGGCCCGTTCGATCGCGCGCCAGTCGACGTCGGGCGCGGTGCGGTGCATCTGTTCGATCCACGCACGGCGTTCATCCTGCTTCTCGTCACCCCCGCGCGCATCGCCCAGGGAATCCTGGGGACGGGGCGGCTCGGGGTTGCTGCAGGCGGAAAGAAGGGTGAGTGCGGCGACGAGCGCGGTCGAGCTACGATACATGGGTCGGTTCCTTTCGGGCTCCATCCTAATCAGGTGTCTCCCAAGCCGGTTCTAGTGGTGTGATTCAGACATTCGCAGTCGTATCCCGGCCCCGCATGCGGGCCAGACGATCGTCCCGTTCAGCGCCGGTTCCGCTGGGTGAACGGCGTCACCCAGCGGCTCCCGGCCGGGGTCACCGACTCCTCGGGAACGCTCACGACACCCGTCAACAACCAGGTGTTCGGATCACCGGCGACCCAGATCCTCGCGGGCAGCACCTGGGACTTCCAGGCGATCTACCGCGATCCTGCCGCGGGCGCGGGGATCTTCAACTTGACGGGGGGGCTGGAGATCCTGTTCACCCCCTGAAGATCCCGAGGTGGTACGGAGTCCGCGATTGCGCGAGCTCCGTACCAACCGTGATTCGCGAACGGGTAGACTGCTCGGCTATCCCCAGCACGAGGTCCCCTTGAAGATCGTCTCCTTTCGCACCAAAGACGGCGCTGCCCACACGGGCGCCCAGCTCTCCTCGAACGAGATTCTCGATTTCGATGCACCCGCAGCGGATCTACCGTCGCGCGAGCACGACCTGTCGTGGTTCGACCTCGGCGGCAAGTGCCTCACGAGCGCGACCGAGCTCGTCGCCGCGGTCGAGGCTGACCCCGCCCGCAGGGAGACTCTGCGCGCAGCGGGCGCGATCGTGGACTCCGCGCCGCTGCTCGCGCCGATCGGGCGGCCAGGCAAGGTGCTGTGCATCGGCCTGAACTACCGCGACCACGCCGAAGAGTCGAACATGGCGATCCCCGAGGAGCCCCTCGTGTTCTCCAAGTTCTCGAACTGCGTCGTGGGACCCGGCAATGATGTCGTCCTGC
Source organism: bacterium (assembly GCA_024226735.1). Lineage (GTDB taxonomy): Bacteria > Planctomycetota > UBA1135 > UBA1135 > JAAELL01. The sequence continues at coordinate 7,940 of JAAELL010000589.1, forward strand.
CGCCGGGCTCGAACGAGGTCGACTACGAGGCCGAGTTCGGGATCGTCATCGGCAGGACTGCGACGCGCGTCGCCGAGTCGAACGCGCTCGACCACGTCCTCGGCTACGTCTGTGTCAACGACGTGAGCGCACGCGACTTCCAGTTCAAGGACGGCCAGTGGCAGCGCGGCAAGTCGTGCGACACGTTCTGCCCCATGGGCCCGTTCATCGCGACCAAGGACGAGATCCCCGCGCCCGAGACGCTGCCGATCCGGTTCCGCCTGAACGGCGAGACGCTGCAGGACTCGAACACCGACCAGCTGATCTTCAACGTCGCGCAGCTCGTCTCGTACGTGTCGGGCTTCGTCACGCTCGAGCCGGGTGACTTGATCTCGTCGGGCACGCCGCCCGGAGTCGGCTTCGCGCGCAAGCCGCCGGTCTACATCAAGGCCGGCGACAAGATGGAGGTCGAGATCGAAGGACTGGGCGTGCTCGAGAATCCGGTCGTCGGGTAGGTGTAGTACCGAGTCCGCGCAATCCCCACCACTAGTGGGGTGTACCCGAAGTTCGTCGTGCTCGTGCCTTTGCGTCGATCGCCCCGCAGTCGGGGTCTCTGCGCCCCGTCGAGGACGCGATCGGCACAAAGGTGCGGGCACGGCGGACTTGGGCGGCTCTGGCGCAATGCTGATGAATAGTCCGGGCCCATAGCATCTAGAGCTCGAGGATCGTCTCGTAGTCGACGCAGCCCGGTGCGAACGGCTCGCTCTTGATCAGCTTGCCCGCTTCGTCGAGAAAGACCACGCGCCGACCGCCGCCGTCGCAGACGACCGTCAGTCCCTCCGGCAGCCGCTCGGCACTGTAGAGCGTGCCCCCGACGTGCGTCTTCCAGCGCACCTTGTGGTCGGGCCCTAGCTCGACAACCTCTCCGCGCGTCCAGTTGGAGATCAGCACGCCGCCGTCCCCGAGCGGCTCGACGGTGTTCGGGAACGGCATCTTGTATTGCCACACGAGCTTGCCGCGCGCGTCGAGCTCGACGACGCGCCCACCGTCGGAGTCCGCGACGAGCAGGTGCCCGTTCGGCAGTGGGGCAGCGTCGAACGGACTGACGAAGCCAGTCCGGTTCCACACGATCCGACCCGTCTCCGGATCGAGCCCGACCACGCGGCTCTTGCGGCGCTCGACGACGACGACCGTTCCGTCGTGCGCAAGCTCGACGTCGACGGGCTCCGCGAGCCCGGCGCGCTCGAAGAGCACCTTGCCCTTCGGATCGATCCAGAGCACGCGCCCTTTCCACCGCTCGGCGATCAGGATCGTGCGGTCCGGCAGCCAGCGCGAATCGTACGGGTCGCACTCCCAGATGCGCCACGTCTTGCCGTCGGTCTCGCGGCGCCACAAGCCGACGTCCGCGCGGCGGGCGTGCTTGGTGTCGACCGAGAGCAGCGCCGGCTCCGCGACGATCTCGTCGAGCTCGAGCGCGGGGTCCTGGATGAAGAGAGCGAGCGCGAGCAAGCAAGCGGCTTTCATCGTGCCGATTGTAGCGCCGTTCAGGCTTTCCGCAGCTCACGCACGAGCGCCAGCGCAAGGGTCATGAAAACGAGCCCGAAACCCGCGGCGAGAGCCCCGAACGCCGCCGGAAAGCCAGGCCCGTCGATCGTCCAGCCGAGGAGCGGGCCCAGAACCGCGAACGCGAGCCGCACGCCCATGCTCGAGATCGAGTTCGCGGTCGCCCGCAGCTCGGTCGGAACACGCACGTTGAGCGCGTCCTTGATCACGACCTGGGTCAAGCCGCGGCCAATCTGGAATGCGAACCCGAACAGCACACCGAACACGACCCACACCGCCCCTGCTCCGGCGTGGTGGGCGCAGAGAGCCATCCCGCCGTAGCCAGCGATCGGCAGGACCCCAACGGCCGCCACGACCGCGCCCGTCCCGAAGCGCGACTCGACGCGGTGAGCCGCGCGGCCGACGACCGCGACCGTCAGGTTGTACGCGGCCCACAGGAACCCGAAGGCGACGAGCGGCACTTTCATCTCGCCCCAGAACGCTTGGAAGGCCCAGACAGCGAGCAGCGTCGCGAGCCCGTACGCGACGAGGTTGACCATGATCAACGCCATCAGCCGCGACGTCCGAAACAGCTCGTGGTGGATGCGCCGGAAGTTCGCGAGATGCGAAGTGCGGTCGAACCGCTCGCGCGGCACCTCGCGCAGCCCGAGCGCGGCGACGAGCGGCAGCCACCCGACGATCGCGTTCCCGACCGCGACGGCGTACAGCGAGACGGTCACGAGCGCGCCGCTGACGAGCGCCGCGACCGTCTCGCCAGTCTGCATCCAGAACAGGCGCTTCCCCAGCCCGCGCGTCCGCTCCTCGTCCCCCAGAGCTTCCAGCGAATCGTAGAGGAGCGCGACGTCGGTACCCGAGTACAGAGTGACGCCGACGGCCGCGAGCAGCTCGAAGACCGCGAATCCCCAGAACCCGTCGACGTACGCCAGGACGGTCAGAGCGAGTCCGTGCAGGACGCCCGCCGCCACGAGGCAGCGCCGGCGGCCGAGCAGGTCCGCCACGTACCCCGAGGGAACCTCGAGCACGACGATCGTCAACGCGAAGATCGTCTGCAGCCGATAGATTTCCTCCATCGACAGCCCGTGATCGCGCAGGTACGGCACGATCACCGGCATGATCACGAGAAACATCCAGGTGAAATTCATCACTTGGATGCGCCTCACGTTTCCGCGCAGCTGATCCGCGTCGATCTCGCCGGGGTTCACTCGCGCGCGGCGAGCACGCCGTCGGCCGTGCGCGCAACCGCCTCACCGAGCGCGTGCCGCATCGCCGCGGCGACCCGTTCGATGCCGTCGTCCTCGACGGGAACGTCGGCTTCGTAAGTCTCGAGGAGGCGCGACTCGCCCGACGCGTCGATCAGATGAGCGTGCAGCACGACACGCACGGAGTGTTCGGGGCGAACGATCTCCTCGAACGCGAGCAGCTGAACGTCGAGCAGCCACATCGACACCGCGGCGGACCGCGTCAGTTCACGGCGCCCGTAGAGCTCGTTCGACAGAGCGCGTTCGAGAAAGTGCACGGGCTGTTCGGTCCAGCGGTTGAGCTCGTAGAACCCGTACTCGACGTCCGAGATCCTCCAGACGATCCGTTCGCGGAGGTGATCCACGGCCTCGACCCGCCGCAGCCGCAACGTCTGTCCCGGCGCGGTCGTAGCCTGCACCCGGGGCACGATCGCGTCCGCGTTGAAGTACCGCATCGGCTGCACGTCGCCGGGCCCGAGGCCGCTGAGGCAACCCGGGAGCGCGAGCAAGCAGATCGCGAGAAGGCCGGTCGCCTTGACGACCCCGAAGTCGATGACCTCTTGGATGACTCTCAATCTACTGCTCCGTCGGCGGGATGTCGGGTGTGCGTCCGCGCAGGATCGAGCCAGGCTGGCGCTCGAGAAACTCCGCGAGCGAGTCGATCGAGTCGAGCGTCTCCTGCAGATGGCGCACGGTGACCTGCAGGTCGTGTGTCAGCTCGCCGACGTTGCCAGCGAGCGCGCCATAGGACGCCGAAGCGTCACGAACGCTGCGCGCGGTTCCCGCGACGTCCGCATCCGCGATCGCGCCGCGCGCGTCCGCGGTCAGGCCCTCGATGCCGGCGAGCGCACGGCCGATCGGATCCTCGTCGCTTCGAAGCCGCTCCAAGAGCTCGCGTCCGAGCGCCGCGGCCCTGCGCAGATCGGCCATCAGTGCGCTCGACTCGACGATCACGTTCGCTTCATCGAGCTTGTCGATCTGTTCATTGAGGCGCGAGAGGAAGCGTTCCGCCTGGCCCGAAACCGCCGCGACGTCGAACTCCTTGACGCGCTGGTTGACGGTCGCGAGCAGGTCCTCGGCCTGCGTCATCGCCGCCGGTAGGTTCTCGGCCAGAATGCGCAGGCTGTCCTCGACGCTCTTGAGGGTCGAGGAGGTCGAGGGCATGAAGCCCGCCGCTGGCGTAAACTCGAGGGACGGCGAGTCGGCAGCCCTTGGAAAGAAGTCGACGAGCAGAAACTTGACGCCCGTGATTCCCGTCGACGACAGCTGCACGCGCATGTCCGAGGGCACGGTCGCCTCGAGCTCGCCACCGGCCGCGACGAGGCCGAGGTCCTCGAGAACGTCCGCATACACCTTGCTCGTCACCTGGACGAGGCGACGGTCCGGAGCGATACCGATCGCGCTCACCTTGCCGACCGTCACCCCGCGAAACTTGACCGGCGCGCCGACCTCGAGCCCTTGGACCGACTCGTTGAAGTAGGTGACGCGCTCCTCCTCGGGCCGATTGAGGCGCGAGGCTGCGATCCAGAACAGCGAGGCGATCGTCGCCAGCACGCCCAGCACGACGAACAGTCCGAGCTTCCAGTGGTTGGTCTTGTCGGCTGCCACTTCAGGTTACCCCTGTCGCTTTCCGGTTGAAGAAGCCATGGATACGCGGATCACTCGAGTGATCGCGGAGCTCCCGCGGGTCCCCGCGCCCGATGATTCCCTTGGCGTCCCCCTCGAGCATGATGCAGGTCTTGCCGATCTTGAAGATGCTGGCGAGCTCGTGCGTCACGATGATCGTCGTGACCCCGAGCTCCGCGTTCAGGGTCAGGATCAAGTCGTCGAGCTCGACGGCACTGATCGGATCGAGGCCGGCCGAAGGTTCGTCGAGGAAGAGCAGGTCGTTCTCGAGCGCCATCGCGCGCGCGATCCCGGCGCGCTTCTTCATGCCGCCCGAGATCTCGGCCGGCAGGTGGTTCTCGAAACCGTCGAGACCGACGAGCCGCAGCTTCCAGCGCACGATCGTGTGGATGTCTTCGTCCTCGAGATCGGTCCAGCTGCGCAGCGGCAGAGCCACGTTCTCGCCGACCGTCATCGAACCGAACAACGCACCCGACTGGAACAGAACGCCAAAGCGCGGCGCTCCGCCCTTGCTCCCTCCTTCGATCTCGACCGATCCCGCCAGGGGCGGAAGAAGCCCGATCATCGTCTTGAGGAGCGTCGACTTGCCGCAGCCCGACCCGCCGAGAATCAGAAAGATGTCGCCACGCTCGACGTCGAAGTCGAGGTGCCGCTGGATCGCGGTCCGGCCGTAGCCGATCGACAGGTCGCGGACTCGAATCATGGCTCAGATCCCGAGCAGATCGAACAGGACCGTGAAGATCGCGTCGGCCACGACGATCAGGAACAGGGTCGCGACGACCGCGGACGTCGTCGAGCGCCCGACGCCCTCCGCGCCGCCGCGCGTCGCCATGCCGCGCTCGCACGCCTGCATCGACAGGATCGCGCCGAAGACGCACGCCTTGAGCAAGCCGCCGATCACGTCGCCCGGATCGAGCGCCGCCTGCACCGAGAGCAGATACCCGGTCGTCGAGACCTCGAGCTGCGAGATCGCGATCAGCAGGCCGCCGAAGATACCGACGACGTCGGCGAGCAACGTCAGCACCGGCAGGACGAGAACGACCGCGAACACGCGCGGGAAGACGAGGAACCGGTACGGACACAAGCCGAGTGTCTCGAGCGCATCGATCTCCTCGGACACGCGCATCGTCCCGATCTCGGCCGCGATCGCCGCGCCCGAGCGGCCAGCGATCACGATCGCCGTCATCAGCGGCGCAAGCTCCCGCGTCAGCGACAGGCTGACGAGGTCACCGACAAAGATGTCCGCTCCAAACTGCTTGAGCTGCAGGGCGGCCTGGTAGGCGGTGATCGAACCGATCAGGAAGGCGATCGTCAGCGTGATTGGCAGACCGTCGGCGCCGTGCCGCTCCATGAGGCGCCCGACGTCCGGCCAGTTGAGCGACCGCGGGCGGCGCAAGAACGCGAACGTCGCGAGCATGACCTGCCCGAGGAACTCGAGAATCTCGATGCAGCGCTCGAAGATGTCGTTCGTCGCGCGTCCGACCTGTTCGAAGATGCCGATGCGCGCCGGGGGAGGCCGCAGGCACTCGCGCGCCAAGCGGTCGGTGTAGAGATCGAGGACCGCGGCGACCGAACCGCGCGCCCCTTCGAATGCCACCGCTGCGCCGCCCATCATCGCGCGGCTCCAGCTCTCCGCCAGGACCGCCGCTGCGCCGCCGTCCAATCGCTCGACGCCCGAGAGGTCAATCCGCGTCGAGGACGGGATGCGGATCACGCGCTCGAGCTCCTCGCGCAGCCGGCCGACGTGCTCGACCGTGAGCTGTCCCGCGACGCGTACATGATTCCCGGTCGGCCCGACGGCGACCTCCTCGATCTCGAAGGGCTCCCCCACAGGCGTCACTATCCCACCGCCGCCGGCTCGATGCCACATCGTCTGGAGACGTTAATGCGTGGCAGCCGCCTATACTCGCCGCCCAGATGTTCGAACGCCTCGATCCAGCCGCATACGAGCTCCCTGATTCCCTGAGGCGAGAGCTCTTGAGCCCGTCGCTCGTCGTCTGGCTCGACCACGTACGTGCCAATGTCGCTCGGATCCGGGAGCAGCTGGGCGGCGACCTGAACCGTTGGCGGCCGCACGTCAAGACGACCAAGATCCCCGAGGTCTTCGCCGAGCTCGTCCGCGCCGGCGTGCGCCAGTTCAAGTGCGCGACGACGCGCGAGGCGGAGCACCTGGCGCGCGTCTTGGAGGCCGAGAGCGTCCGCGAGGCCGACGTGCTCCTCGCGTACCCGCTGATCGGTCCGGGGCTGGCGCGCCTGGGCGAGGTCGCCGCCGGTCACGCGTCGGTGCGCTTTTCCGTCTTGTGCGAGGACCCCGCGCTCGTGCCAGCGATCCCGAACACCGTCGGGATCTTCGTCGACGTCAACCCGGGCATGAACCGCACCGGCGTTCCGCTCGTGGACGCGGCGCGCATCACGGCGATCGCGCGTGCCGCGGGTGTGCGCTTCCGAGGACTGCACTACTACGACGGGCACCTGCACGACGCCGATCTCGAGAGCCGGCGCCGCCAGATCTTCGCGGGCTACGACGCATTGCTCGATCTCCGAACGCAGCTCGCGGCTGCGGACCTGTCCGTCGCCGAGATCATCACCGCGGGCACGCCCGCTTTTCTCACGGCCCTCGCGTACGAGCCACTGGCCGCGCTCCAGGACGCGCAGCATCGCGTGTCGCCCGGAACGGTCGTCTACCACGACGCGCGCTCGGAGGAAGAGAACCCCGGTCTCGCGCTGCAGCCGGCAGCGCTGGTGTTCGCGCGCGTCATCAGCAAGCCCGCTCCCGGAATCGTCACGTGCGACGCGGGCTCCAAGTCGGTCGCGGCGGAAGCGGGCGATCCGTGCGCGGTCGTGCTGGGGCGACCGGAGCTGGTCGCGCGCACGCCGAACGAGGAGCACCTCCCATTCGACGTGACGGCCGGCGTCGAACCGGAGCGTGGAGACGAGCTCCTGCTGATCCCGCGCCACGTCTGCCCGACGGTGAACCTGGCCGAGGAGGCCGTCTTGATCGAGAACGGCCAGGTGCGGGGCATCGTCCCGGTCGCCGCGCGCGCCCACGAGGTGCGCTGAGGTCCCGCGTATCTCAGTCGGGCGCTTGCGACAGGTTCTTCCACATGATCCGCGCGTGCGGACCCTCCGCTTCGCGCTCGAGCCCGAACACGTCGCCGGCCAGGTCCGTCAACCTCGCCGTCGCCGCCTCGAGCTCGGCGCGGTCGAGGTCCGCGAGGGCCAGCGCGACCGCTTCGAGGTTCGTGGCGAGGTGCGCGCCGTGGAAGGTGTCCCCAGCGGCGTGGTTGCACACCATCGGACGCGGCCCCTCGACGACTTCCACGCGGAGGTCGTACAGTTCGAATTCACGCGCATCGGTCATGAACAACGACTCCACGGTTCACGGCAGCAGCGCCAGAGCTCAACTCGCAGAGACTCCCATGAACGCCTTCGAGATCCCTCGTCCCGCGGCCGTGATCCTGCTCGGAGCACTCGGAGTCGGCGTAGCGCCCGCACAGGACTCCGAAGGCGTCGGGGATCCAGCGCCGCCGAAGCTCGTCGCGGTTCCAAAGATGAAGCCGCCGGCGCCGCGCGCGCACCCCCAAGTGACGGTCCACGGGCCGCCGGGCCCCCTCTCGCCCGAGGCGGTCGTCAGCGACTGGACCCAGTTCCTCGGCTCAGGCGGACGGGGCGTTTCACTCGAGACCCACCTGGTCAAGGAGTGGAGCGACTCGGGTCCGCGGCCCGTGTGGGAGCTGGAGACCGGGAACGGCTACGCGGCACCCGTAGTGCGCGGGAAACGCCTCATCTACTTTCACCGGATCGGAGGCGAGGAGGTCGTCGAGTGCTTGCATCCGGAGACGGGGCAGCGCTACTGGGACTACCGCTACGCGACGGACTACCGCGACAGCTTCGGTTACGGCAACGGACCGCGCTGCAGCCCACTCGTCGTCGGGGAGTACGTCTACACCTACGGAGCAGAAGGCAAGCTGCATTGCCTCAAGCTCACGACCGGCCAGCTCATATGGCAGCGCGACCTCGCCACTGAGTTCGAAGTCCCTCAGGACTTCTTCGGAGTGGTCTCGACGCCGGTGCTGCACAAGGGCCACCTCGTCGTTCACCTGGGCGCACCGGACGGTCCGTGTGTCATCGCGCTCGATGCCAAGACGGGCGCCATGCGCTGGAGCGCGGACTCGAAGTCGAACTGGCTGGCCGGCTACTCGACGCCAGTGCTGGGTGAAGTGAACGGCCAGGACCGATGCTTCGTCTTCGCCGGCGGCAAGAGCCGGCCGCCGAGTGGCGGATTGATCTGCCTCGACCCGGCGACGGGCGCGATCGAATTCGAGTTCCCCTGGCGCAGCAAGTCCTACGAATCCGTCAACGCCTCGAGCCCGGTGCTGGTCGGCAGCCAGGTGTTCGTCTCGGCGACGTACGACACGGGCGGAGCGCTCCTCGACCTGAAACCCAACGGAGGCTTCGAGGTCGCCTGGACCTCGGAGGTCCTCGGAACGCACTTCAACACGGCGATCCACGACGCGGGCTACCTCTACGGCTTCGACGGCCGCAACGAGCCCGACGCTTCGCTCGTGTGCCAGGAGCTCGCGACAGGCAAGGAGGTATGGCGCGAGGTCTTGGAGTGGGAAGAGACCTACGAGCTGCACGGCAAGGTGAAGGCGCGCCCGATGAGCGTCTACCGCGGGACGCTGATCGCCGCCGACGCGGACTTCCTGTGCCTCGGCGAGCGCGGGCACCTCTTGTGGCTGACGCTGACGCCCGAAGGGTGCCGCGAACGCGCGCGCTCCTGGCTGTTCGCCGCCCACGAGACGTGGACGCCGCCGGTGCTGAGCCACGGGCTGCTCTACGTCTGCCAGAACACGCGCGACTTCGTCTCGGGTCAGAAGCCTCGTCTGATCTGCTACGACCTACGCAAGTGACAGTAGTGAGTTGACAATACGGAGTCGCACACCTTGTTGTGCGACTCCGTATTGTCAGACCGACTCGGCCGCCGCGACTTCGCCTTCCCCCACGTCCGGCTCGTCCAGCTCCGCGCGTTCCTCGAGCGCGATGGCGTCCTGGGCCAGCGCCTGCATCGTGACGTTGTACCGCGCGCCCTGGCGCTCGCTCTCGTAGCGTTCGAGCGCGGCGTCGACCGAACTGTCGAGCGCGCCCTCGGCGGGCAGCCGCACGGGCCGCTTCTTGTCGCGCAGGGCGTCGAACACGTCCGTCAGCATGATGCGCGTCAGGTCGCGCGCGGGTAGGAGCTCGTACTCGAACTCATCGTCGTCCTCCGCGGTCGCGACAATGTCGGCGCCACGCAGGTGTTGAACGATCTGCTCGAGCGTACGTTCGGGCACGTTGAGCTCCGCGGCGAGGCTGGAGATGCGCCACGGGCGCGCGCCCCGCAAGAAAGCGACGGCGATGCGCGTCATGGCTCGAATCGCGCAAGCCTCCTTGAACGCGTGGTCCTGCTCGCGCGTGCGCGCGATCTGGCGGTACGCCGGCTCGTTCTGATGTGCGTAGGCCAGCTCGGCCCCGAAGAGCACCGTGACCCAGCTCGTGTAGAGCAGGAAGAGGAAGATGGGGAAGGCGGCGAACGTCGAGTAGATCGCGCTGTACTTCGCCATCCCGACCTGGAACTTCAGGTGCAGGATCTGTGCGATCTGCCACAGCGTCCCGCCCACGATGCCGCCCAACAGCGCGGAGCGGAAGCGTACCCGCGTGTTCGGCATGAACAGGTACAGCGCCATGAATGCGATCCACGGCACGAGCAGCGGCAGGAACTGGACGTAGCGCGACCAGAGCGCCCCGAGGTGCAGCTTCTCCGTCAGGAACGCCTTCGCTGCCGGGTTCTGCAGCGTCGCCGATACGCCGGTCGCGGCCACGAGCAGAATCGGGACGACGACGACGATCGATAGGTAGTCGGAGAGCTTGCGCAGAAAGCCGCGCGGCTTGTGCACGCCCCAGATGTCATTGAACGATTGCTCGACGGAGCCGAGTAGCTTGACGACGGTGTAGACCAGGATCAGGAGCCCGAACGCACCGACGCTCGCGAAGTTCGTGTCCTGCACGAACTGCAGGATCTTGTCGATCGCGCGCCGCAGCTCGACGGACGTCGCCGTTGCGAGTTGGGCGTCTCCCTGCGCAACTGGGGCGTCTCCCTGCGCGCCTTCCGTCTCGGGTACGGGAGCCACTGGCGGCTCCACGCCGTCGGGCGGCAGGACGCCGAACGTCTGATCGAGGAACGGGTGGACCGTGTCGTTGAGCAGCGTCTCGTAGGCCCCGAGCCCTTTCGCGACCGAGAAGGCGAACGCAAGCAGCGGCACCAGCGAGAGCACCGTGATGTAGGTCAGCGCCGACGCCCGGTTCAGGCAGCGATCCTTCACGAACCCGCGGATGCCGAGGAAGAGCACGCGCGAGGTCTTGTAGAACAGCGCCCGAAACGTCGGCAGCCCGCCGAGCTCCATCGACCAAATGTCGCGCGTCAGGTAGAGACGAGCCCGGTCGCGCCACTGCTGCACGCGCCCTCGCTTTGGTCGGTCTTCGGGTCTCATGGCCGGCTCCCAAGGGGTCCCATCGGCTCTTATCGGCTCGACCCGCCAGTCTCCTCGAGCGACCGGGCCATGATCATCGCCGCCGCCTTGACGCGCGGGTCGAGCCCGTCGTCCTTCTCGACCGTGCGCAGGACCTCCGCCGCGGTCTCGCACTCCTCGCACAGCCGTTCGACAAGCACGCGCGCCGAGCGCAGCGTCTCCCTCGAGCGCCACATGCTGCGCACTTGTTCGAGATCGCTGTCCCACACGCGAACGACGGGAATCACGCCGACCCCGAACGCGACGAGGCGCGCTCCGCCGCTGACGACGCGCAGCTCCTGCAGGGTCCGCTCACCGGCGTCGATCGTCAACAACGTTGCGCCCACCTCGGGGTCCCACACGCGGATCGTCTGGTCGCGCGAGCCCGAGAACAGCCGCGTTCCGTCCGCGGAGAACGCGAGGCAGGTGACCTCGTCCTTGTGGCCGAAGAGAGCATCGAGCTCGAACCCGTTGGCGCTCCCCCACAGGTAGATCGCATCATCGCCGCCGCCGGTCACGACCGAGTCGCCCGTCGGCGTCCATGCGATCGCGGTAACCGCACCGGTATGCCGGCCGCGCGTCGCGATCGCATGCTCGGAGGCGAGCTCGTGGATGAAGACACGGCCGTCGCTCGCCCCCGACGCGAGCAGCTCGCCGTTCGGGCTGAACTCGAGCGCGCTGAGCGCCGCCTGGTGCTCGGAGAAGACGGCGAGGGTCTGACCCGACGCGAGATCCCATACGCGTACGGTCTCATCCGCGGAGCCGGATGCGAAGCGTGTGCCGTCGGGACTCACCGCGACCACCGTCACGGTGTCGGTGTGTCCCGTCGTCGCGTGCACGAGCTCCTCGGTGCGTGCGTTCCAGACGTCCACGTTGTACACGCGGCGGAGCTTCCTGCGACGCCCGACCTTGACGAGGTAGTCCCCATCCGCGGTCGCGGCTGCGCGATTACCGAAAAGGAACTCCTCCCCGTCCAGGTCGACGCGCCAAGCCGGCGCCGATGCGCCGCCGCGCGCGTCGCCATAAAGGAACGTCAGCCGCTGGACACGATGGTCGTCCTCGCGCAAGACGTGCATGGGGGCCGATGCGTACGAGTCCCACATCCGCAGGCCGTCGCGCGGGCTCGCGGAGAGCAACCGGTCCCCATCGAGGCTGAAAGCGACCGTATTCACGGTGTCCTCGTGACCCTTCAGCATCGCCAGCTCGGCGCCGCCGTCGATGTCCCACAGCCGCAGCGTCGCATCCATGCCGACCGAAGCGATTCGTCGCCCGGCGCTGTCGACGGCCACGTCGGTGACGTTGCCGGTGTGGCCGCGGAAGCCCCGCAGCTGCTCTCGAGTCTCGAGGTCCCAGACCGACACGAGCGCGACCGAACCCGTCACGATCCGCCGGCCATCGGGCGTGAACAGCACGCTGTTCACCGAGCCGACGTGCTCCTTGTTGGTCCACGTTCGCTCACCCGTATCGAGATCCCACACAACGAACGAGCCGTCCTGGGATCCCGTTGCGAAGTGCCGATCGTCGGGGTGCGCCGCCATCGTGCGGATCGGCTTGCCGTGGCCTTCCAGCGTAGCGAGGAGCTCGCCGGTAGCGGGGTCCCAGACACGGATCGGACATGAGTCGGGCTGGGAGAACGTGACGACGCCATTGAGCTGCCGCACCGGGAGGAAGCCGTCGGCGGCGATCAGCCGCTTGCCGTCGGGCGTGAAGCACAGCGCCCCGATCTCGTTGTCACCGCCACTCAGCTCGCGGTAGAGCGCCTTGCCCTCCAGGTCCCAGATGCGGACCGTCTTGTCGGGCGATCCTGTCGCCAGCCACTTGCCGTCGGCGGAGATCGCCATCGCGCGCAGCGGCGTCCTGTGCCCCTCGAGCGTCGCGATGTGCGCGCCGCTCTTCGCCTCGAGCAACTCGACTTGGCCATCGGGCAGGACCGCGACGATCATGCTCCCGTCGGCGGCGAACTCCGCGGCCACCGACTTCTCGATCGCCGGCTCGAAGGCGAGCAGCGACGCCGGTTCGAAGAGGCGCAGGTGATGCCATTCCCACCCGCGCAGCTCCGCGGGCGAGGCATCGAGACGCCGCTCGAACTCGGGGAAGTTGTCCGTATCCAGGTTCAGGGCGGCAGCGGTGACGTTGGCAACGTACGCCTGGTGTTGCGCGTCGCGCAGGGCGTCCTCGACCTCGGACTGGGCGAAGTTGAGCTCGCGCTGGCGCTCCTGGAGCTGAGTTGCGAGCGTCTTCGCGTTCTCCTTCTCCGTGTTCGCTGCCTCCTCGGCCGCCTCGGTCTTCTCGATCTTGCCCTGGAGCTCGAGCTGCAGCGCGCTGATCTCTCCTTGGCGCAGCATGAGGTTCTCGTTCAGCGAACCGACCTTCTTGTTCGTCTCTTTCAGCTGCGTGTTCGTCGTCGCCTGGTAGTAGCTGAAGTAGGCGCCGCCCCCGAGCAGGATCACGCTCGCGGCCGCGGCGACGTTGGCGACGAGCCGGTTGCGCTGCACCCACTTCTTGAGCTCGATCAACGCGCCGGTACGGTGCGCTTGAACCACGCGCCCCTCGAGGTAGGCACGCAGATCCTCGCCCATCTCGACCGTGTCCGCGTAGCGGTCGTCCAGCTCGCGCGCCATCGCCTTGTCGCAGATGGCGATGAGCTCTTCGGGCGTCCTCGGCGCGATCTCGGCGAGCGGCGTCGGCGCACCGGCCTGCAGCATGCCCCACACCGCGAAGGCGTTTAACTTCGGGCCCTTCGGCACGTAGGGCATGTGGCCGGCCAGGAGGTGGTAGAGAATGCAACCGATCGAGTAGACGTCGGAAGCGGGGCCGACCTCATCGAGCTTGCCGCGCGCTTGCTCGGGGGACATGTAGGAAGGCGTCCCGACGATGTCGCCGTCCATCGTCACCAGCGGCGAGTCGCTCTCGGCAGCCGCGCCGCGGTCGGTCAAGACGGCCGAGAGCGCGGGGTCGGCGTCCTTGATGCGCAGGTCGCGCGAGTCCTCGCGCCCGACGACTCGGGCGAGGCCCCAGTCCATCACGTAGACCTCACCGAACCTTCCCGCCATCACGTTCGCGGGCTTGAGATCGCGGTGGATCACGTTCTTGGAGTGCGCGTAGGCCATCGCCTCGCAGATCTTCAGGACGACGCCCAGCACGCGCGTCTGCGTCCAATCCCCTTCGCCGTCGGCGACCGACGTGAGGATCTCGGACAGGTCCCTGCCCTTGATGAGGGGCATCGTGAAGAACACGCGCCCCTCCTCATCGAGGCCGAGCTCGTGCACGGGCACGATGCCGGGGTGATCGAGCTGCGCCGTGACCTGCGCCTCCTCGAGGAAACGCGAGAGCTTGCGCTGGTCCTCGGCGGTCGTTCCGAGCGCTTTCGAGCCCTTCTTCGAGCCCTTGCTGCTGCTCTTGCCCTTCTGGTCGGCATCGTCCTTGCTTTCGCCCTTGCCGAGCATCACCTTCATGGCGAGCGTGCGGCGCAGGTCGGAGTCCCAAATGCGCAGGATCGCGCCCATCCCACCGCGAGCGATCTCTTCCTTGATCCCGTAACGCGACTCGCGCGGCGTGTGGGCCTCCAGGCGCGAGATCGCGCGCGTCGGCGTCGAATCGGGACGCGCGCTGTGGGTCGAGTCGAACTCCTCGAGCGTCAGACCCGGATCCGCGCGATCGCCGTAGCGACGCTCGAGGCGACGTTGAAAGGTGTCGGCACGCGAGTCGAGCGCCTCGACGACGCCGGTCACCTCGCTCCAGTGCGCGTGGATCCGGCGCAGGTCCGCGCTCTGTGCGGAGTGCTCACGACAGAGCCGCTCGAGGTCGACTTTCTCGTCGGCCTCGAGCCCCTGGATGTGATCGGCGAAGATCTCCTCCGCGGCGCGCTCCTCGGGAGCGCCCGCTGCAGATTCGTGGGCATCGGACATGGTTCCGGCGGATCCTAACCCGGATCCCTCGGGTCTTCGCCTATCGGCGTTCCCGCTTCAGAAGGACGCACGCGGCATCCCTTCTCTTCGAAGGAATCGGGTTCGTCTCAGGTCAATTCCGCGTGGTGTGGCCGCGGGGCCGTGGGCTCGACGTGAGGGGGTCCCTCGGATACACTTGATTGATCGTTCAAGTAACCCCGTAGGCCCCCGGAGGGGCTTGACCCGCCGAGGCACGAAACGGTGACCCCCCAATCCACCAGAAGGACCCGCGAGCGGCTCGTCGAAGTCGCCCGCGAGCTGTTCCACCAGCAGGGCTACGGAGCGACCGGCCTGGCCCAGATCCTGCGCACGGCGGAGGTCAACTCCGGGAGCCTCTACCACTTCTTCCGCGGCAAGCACGAGCTGCTCCTCGCGGTGCTCGAGCACTACAAGGAGCTGCTCTGGCCCGCGGTCCTGGAGCCGGCCTGGCGCGGCGTCGACGATCCGATCGAACGCATCTGGGCGCTCCTGGACGCGTACCGCGGCGCGTTGCTCGAGAGCGAGTTCCAGAGCTCGTGCCCGATCGGGAGCCTCGCGCTCGAGCTGAAGGACCTGCACCCCGAGGCGCACGCACTGATCGCCGAGAACTTCGAGGGGTGGCGGCAGGCGGTTCGCGGCTGCCTCGAGGACGCGCGGGCTCGGTTCCCGGCGGGGCTCGAGCGCGACAAGCTCGCGACGTTCGTCCTGACCACGATGGAGGGTGGAGTGATGCAGAGCCGCTCCTACCGTTCGATCGGACCGTTCGACGACTCGGTCGCGATGCTGCGCGACTACTTCGGACGGATTCTCGACTCGGAGCCCACACCGCCCAAGAAGGCACGGAAGCACCCCTGAAGGCGCTCGCAGGAGTCTGACCATGATCGAGCGGTACAACACCGGTCGCAAGGGGATGCTCATCCTGAAGCCGGACGGCCCGATGACATGGGCGCGACGATGGGCATCTCATTGGCGTACAACGTCGTCGTCTGCCTGCTGACCGCCTACGTCTGCACGATCGTGCTGCGCCCCGATGACGACGGAATGCTCGTCTTCCGCTTGGTCGCGACCGTCGCGTTCCTGGGCAACGCGGCCGCCCTCGGCTGGGGTCCGATCTGGTTCGGACGGACGTGGTCGAGCACGCTCGAGGAGATGTTGGACGGACCGCTGTACGGTCTCGCTACGGGACTCGTCTTCATGTGGATGTGGCCGGGCGCGCCCGGCGTTTGATGCGCGGGCTCGGTACTTCCCGCGCGCGTTGTCGGCCGAACCTCAAGGCTGATCGGGCAGAGCCACGTTCCGGGAAACCGCCAAGGGGCGTACACGGTGCGCGGACGGCGAGCGGTTAGAATCGGTCGCATGAAAGCGCTGTGGACCGCATCTGTCGTACTCGCCGCGCTCGTGGCGGGCCCCGAGATTGGGCTTGGGTCGGTCCCCGCGGACGATTCTGCCCCGATCGACTTCGCGCGCGATATCCGCCCGATCCTCTCGGACAACTGCTACGCGTGCCACGGTCCGGACGAAGAGCATCGTGCCGGCGGTCTGCGGTTCGACACCGAGGAAGGAGCGAAGGCCGAGCTCACGGGAGGCGGCGGGTTCGCGATCGCGCCCGGCGATCCCGACGACAGCGAGCTCGTCTGGCGCATCAAGACCGACGACGAGTCCGAGCGCATGCCGCCGCTCGATTCCGGCAAGCAGCTGGAGCCGCACGAGATCGAGCTGCTCGAGCGCTGGATCGAAGAGGGAGCGCCGTGGGCGCGGCACTGGTCGTTCGTGGCCCCCGAGCGCGCGACACCCCCGCGGGACGGTGGCGCTGGGCCGAACGCGATCGACGCGTTCGTGCACGTGCGCCTCGCCAGCGAAGGCCTCGCGCCGGCGCCCGAGGCGGCCCCGGAGACCCTCCTGCGGCGCGTCACGCTCGACCTCACGGGCCTGCCTCCGACGCTCGCCGAGCTCGACGCTTTTCTCGCCGACCAGCGGCCTGAGCGCTACGAGCATGCGGTCGATCGACTGCTCGCGTCGCAGCGCTACGGCGAGCACATGGCGCGCTATTGGCTCGACGCCGCGCGCTACGGCGACACGCACGGGCTCCACCTCGACAACGAGCGCATCATGTGGCGCTGGCGCGACTGGGTGATCGGCGCGCTGAACGCCAACCTGCCGTACGACCAGTTCGTCGTCGAGCAGCTGGCCGGCGACCTCTTGCCGAACGCGACGCTCGACCAAGAGATCGCCTCGGGCTTCAACCGCTGCAACGTGACGAGCGCCGAAGGCGGCATGATCGCCGAGGAGTACCTCGCCAAGTACGCGATGGACCGCGCCGACTCGACGGCGGCCGTGTTCATGGGTCTCACGCTCGGCTGCGCGCAGTGCCACGATCACAAATACGATCCGCTGACGCAGCGCGACTACTACCGGATGTTCGCGTTCTTCAACTCGATCGCGGAGGAGGCGAGCGACCGCAACACGCAGACGCCGGGCCCGCTTGTGGCCGCGCCGAGCCCCGAACAAGCGAAATCGCTGGCCATGGCCGACCGCCGCATCGCGGCCGCGGAATCGAGCCTGACCGCGCCGTTGCCGGCGGTCGATGCGCAGGAAGCGATTTGGCGCGCAAGCGTCGGCGAGCAGCTCGCCGAGCACTGGCACGCACTGGTCCCCGTCGCGGCGACTTCGAGCGGCGGAGCCACCCTCGCGATCGAGAGCGACGGGTCCGTGCTCGCCAACGGCGAGAACCCGGCCACGGACGTGCACGAGATCGTCTTGCGCACCGATCAAGGTCCGCTCCACGGGCTCTACCTCGATGCGCTCGTGCCGGACGGCGCAAACCTGCCCGGTCGTGCAGTGAATCAGAACTTCGTCCTGAGCGAGATCGAGGTCGAGGTGACCCCGCTCGGACGCACAGTCGACACGTCGATCGTCCGGTTCGCGCGCGCGGAGGCGAGCTGGTCCCAGGACAAGTTCGACGTCGCGGCCGCGATCGACGGAAAGCCCGAGACCGGCTGGGCGGGACTTGGACGCGACGGACCGCGCACAGCACTCTTCGTCGCAGAGCAGCCCTTCGGCCTGGCGGGTGGCAACGAGCTGCGCGTCCGCCTGCGCTATGAGACCGGCCATTCCCAGCACGCGCTGGCGCGTGTGCGTTTCGCCGTTTCGACCGACCCGACGCACGTGCCGTCCTCGCTCGGAGTGTGGGAGAGCGCGGGTCCGTTCCAGGGCAAGAATCGCACAGATGCCTTCGAGCGTCCCCTCGTGGGAGAAGGAGGCGCCACACCCCCGGCTGAGCCGATCACGTGGACGCAGCAGCCTGGATACACCGACGGCGAGATCCATCTCTTCCAAGGCGACAACTCGGCCGTCTACCTGCGCAGGACGATCACCGCGCACGGAGCCCGCACGATGCGCGTGTCGCTCGGCAGTGACGACGCGATCCGCGTTTGGCTCAACGGCGAGATCGTGCTCGACAAGAACGTCGCGCGCCCAGTCGCGGCCGACCAGGACACCGCGACGCTCACGCTCGCCCCGGGCGAGAACGAGCTGCTGCTCAAGGTCGTCAACTTCGGCGGCGGGTTCGGCTACTACTTCCGTGTCGTCTCCGAGTCGTCGAACGAGCTCCCGCTCGACCTCGTGACCGCGCTCGCGATCGGCGGATCCACGACGGACATCGACGCGAGCGTGCGCGACTTCTACAGGCGCAACCACAGTGGAGTCTGGCGCGGCCTCGAGAAGAAGCTGCAGACGCTGCGTGACGAGCGCGCGCGCATCGACGCGGACGTCCCGCGCACGATGGTCAGCCGCGAGCTCGAGCAGCGACGGCAGGCGCACATCCTCGAGCGCGGCCTCTACGATCACAAGGGCGAGGAGGTCGACCCGGGCGTGCCCGCCGCTCTGCCACAGATGCCCACGGGCTCACCGCCGAACCGACTCGGACTCGCCGACTGGCTCGTGTCCGCCGAACATCCGCTGACGGCACGCGTCGCCGTCAATCGGTACTGGCAACGCTTCTTCGGCGTCGGCTTGGTCGAGACGGCCGAGGACTTCGGTTCGCAGGGCGATTTCCCCAGCCACCCCGAGCTCCTCGACTGGCTAGCGGTCGAGTTCCGCGAGTCGATGTGGGACGTCAAGGCGATGCACCGCCTGATCGTCACGTCGGACGCGTATCGCCGGTCGTCGCGCGTCGACGCCGACCTGCTCGAGCGCGACCCGGACAACCGACTCTACGCGCGCGGTCCGCGCTATCGCCTCGACGCTGAGCAGATCCGCGACGGGGCGCTCTACGTGTCGGGCCTGCTCGTCGAGAGAATCGGCGGCAAGAGCGTGCGCCCCTACCAGCCGACGGGTATCTGGAAAGCCGTCGGCTACACCGGCAGCAACACGGCCAACTTCCGCCAGGATCAAGGTGAGGCCCTCTGGCGCCGCAGCCTCTACACGTTCTGGAAACGCACGGCACCGCCGCCGTCGATGGCGACGTTCGACGCCCCCTCGCGCGAGGCGTGCACGCTGCGCCGGCCACGCACGAACACGCCACTGCAGGCCCTCGTACTCTTGAACGACCCGCAGTTCGTCGAGGCGATGCGACACTTCGCCGGACGCATCGTGAGCGAGGGCGGGGCGTCCGACTCCGAGCGCGCGCGCACGATGTTCCGCATGGCGACCTCGCGCACGCCTGACGCGAGCGAGCTCGAGGTGCTCCTCGGCATCCTCGAGCGGGCACGTGCAGCGTACGCCGTCGACACCGATGCGGCGCGCGCGCTCCTGGCCGTCGGCGACTCTCCGCCGACGCAGGGCGCGCCGCCGGAAGAGCTCGCCGCCTGGACGATGGTCGCGAGCCTCGTGCTGAACCTCGACGAGACGATCACAAAGGGCTAAGGAACGAGCATGGATCCCGTACGCGAACACGCACACCTCCTCGATCGCCGCCAGTTCCTCGGACGCGGAGCCGCGGGTGTGGGCGCTAGCCTCGGCACGGCTGCGCTCGGGTCCCTGCTCTCGACCGACGCGCTAGCCGCAGACGGAGGCATCCTCAACTCGCCGCACTTCCGGCCGAGCGCCAAGCGCATCATCTATCTGTTCATGTCGGGCGCTCCGTCGCAGATCGACATGTGGGACTACAAGCCCAAGCTCCTGGATCTGTACGATCAGGACCTGCCGGACTCGGTCGTGAACGGTCAGCGCTTCACGACGATGACGTCCGGCCAAGCGCGCTTCCCCGTCGCTCCGGCGCGCTTCCGTTTCTCGCGCGCCGGCCAGCTCGGCACGTGGATCTCCGACGAGCTCCTGCCGTACACGGCCAAGCAGGTCGACAAGCTCAGCATCGTCCGCAGCTGCTACACCGAAGCGATCAACCACGACCCGGCGATCACGTTCATCCAGACCGGGCACGAGCAGCCGGGACGCCCTAGCCTGGGCGCGTGGATGTCGTACGGCCTGGGCAGCATGAACGCGGACCTGCCGACGTTCGTCGTGTTGACCGCGACCTGGACGGGACGTAGCGAAGCGCAGGCCCTGTACCAACGCCTGTGGGGCTCAGGCTTCGCGCCGACGCTGCACCAGGGCGTCGCGCTGCGCGCGCAGGGCGATCCGGTGTTGTACCTCTCGAATCCCGCCGGCGTCGACGCGAAGCGTCGACGCGACGTGCTCGACGGGCTCGCGGCGCTCAACGGCCGGCTCGCCGACGAGGTCGGCGATCCCGAGATCCGCGCGCGCATCGCGCAGTACGAGATGGCGGCGCGCATGCAGACGTCCGTCCCGGACTTGGTCGACCTCTCGAGCGAGCCCCAGTCCGTGCTCGACATGTACGGTCCCGACGTGCACAAGCCCGGGACGTTCGCTGCCTCTTGCTTGCTCGCGCGCCGCCTCGCCGAGCGCGACGTACGCTGCATCCAGATCTTCCACCGCGGCTGGGACCAGCACGCGAACCTGCCCAAGGACCTGCGCAACCAGTGCCGCGACATCGACCAGCCGAGCGCCGCGCTCCTGGTCGACCTGGAACAACGCGGCCTGCTCGACGACACGCTCGTCGTCTGGGGCGGCGAGTTCGGCCGCACGACCTACTGCCAGGGCCCGTTGTCCGAGAAGAACTACGGTCGCGACCACCACCCGCGCTGCTTCACGATGTGGTTCGCCGGCGGCGGCATCAAGCGCGGCGTCGAGCTCGGCGAGACGGACGACTTCTCCTACAACATCATCGACGGCGGCGTGCACGTGCACGACATCAACGCGACGATCCTGCACTGCCTGGGGATCGACCACGAGCGACTGACGTATCGCTTCCAGGGCCGCGATTACCGGCTCACGGACGTGCACGGGCGGGTCGTGGAGGAGATTCTGGCGTAGGGCTGTCAGGCCCCCGTCCGCCGCACGTGCTGCGGCTTCTTCTTCGCCACCTGCTCGATCACCTCGCGCGCCTCGAGGTCTTGCTTGACCGTCACGACGAACCAGACGATCGAAGCGTCCCGCCAAAGGGCCCCGTTGAGCAGCGGGACGACGAGGATGGGCAGGTCCTTCGAGGCGAGTCCCTCGTCCGTCGCCGGGATCACCTTCTCGAGCGCCTGGCGCATGTCGTCGTACTTGTCGCGCTCGATGTGGACTCCTTGCTTGCCCTCGGGGTGCAGGGTCATGATGCGGTCGTCGCTCATGCGCCCAGGCTAACGTCCGTCGGCGATTTCTTGCGGTTTCGTGCGATACTCGCACCCCCTCCGGCATAGGAGGCGTGCATGCGCAGCCGAGTCGAAAAACACTTCCGCCGCTACCAGGACACTTGCGCCAAGCCCTCCCCGCCGTGTCCGCGTCCATCGCTGCGATCGCCGTCTCGGGCGGCCGCGGGCTCGCCGCGGTGCGCGCCGCCGTTTTGGCCGAAGTTCCGGTCGCCGGAGCGAGCGCAGCGCTCGTCCCCGCAGCCACCGCCGTCATCATGAACAAGTCCCTCGCCGCATCCCTGGGTGTCGTGCTCATCGCGGCCGCGGGCTGGAGCCTGCGTACGCCGGACGGCTCGGTCCCCGGCCCCGCGGAGCCCGAGACGGCCCACGCACCCGCGCCCGACCCGGTGCCTCCGCCCGCACAGACCACGCCCGCCACGGCGACACGAACGGCCGCGACGGCGGGCACCGCCGAGCTTGGGGCCGCGGCCCGCGCGACTGGCGGCGCTATCGATTTGTCGGTCGTCTACGCCGGCGAGGGTGTGCCGACCGCGGGAATCGAGTACGCGTTGGCTCCACAGCACGATCCGAGCAACGCCGTTTGCACCGGAAGCACCGATACGGACGGGCACGCGACCATGGAGGACCTCGCGCCGAGCATGTACGTCCTCGACCTCGCTCTACCGACAGGGCCGCAGCGCACGCCCCTGCTCATCGAGAAGAAGAGGCACGAGCTCACGCTCGAGATCGAGCGCGGCTGGTCGCTCGTCGGGTCCGTCGTCGACCGTGACGGGCGCGCGATCGCCGGCGCCGCCGTGCAGATCGAGGTGCGCACCGGCCCCGCCGCAACGCTCGCCCACTCGGCGGCCGACGGGACGTTTCGGGTCGAGCACCTGCGCGACGACATCGAGATCTGGGCACTGGCGAGCGGACGCCAGCCCTCGCAACGCGAGCAGCTCGAGAAGCGTCATGGCCAAGCCGAGGTGCGGCTCGTCGTCGGCGAGCCCGGCAGCTCGCTCACGGGAATGGTCGAGGACGAGCAGGGTCGTGCAATCGGCGGAGCGCTCGTCTCCATCGGCATTCCGCTCGATCTCGGCTCGCACTTCGTCCAGCGCCAGCTCTACGCACTGACGACGGCCCCGGACGGTTCGTTCGCCGCCGATTGGCTACCGGAAGGCAACGTGTTCGTCGGCGCCATGCCCCCGGGCCGCGACCGGGAGCGCGCCGCCGCGGAATGGATCGAGATCAGCGCGCACGCGCCTGCGCGGGTGCGGCTCGCGCTCGGCAGTGGCGCGCGGCTCGCGGGCCGCGTCACCGATGGGGCGGGTGCTGCGGTCGCCCAGGCCCAGGTCTTCCTCTCGCATCAGGGCGAGACGGGTCTCGAGGACTTCGGCTGGGCCTCGACGATGACCGACGACGAGGGCCGCTACGCGCTTGCCGGTCTGATTCCGGGCCGCTACCAGGGGTTCGCCTCACGCGGCGCGATCCGCGAGGAGATCAAGCTCGAGATCGCCCCGCAAGACGATCGGCGCTGGGACGTGACGCTCGCCACGGGCCACAGCCTGCACGTGCACGTCGTCAACTCCGACGGCCAGCCGTTCGTTACGTGCGAGGTCCAGGTCCAGCGACCCGATCCCCACCTGGACTGGGTCCACGCGGGAACCGAGTCGATCCATGGCAGCGGCTCGCCCGCGACCTTTCACGACCTCGAGCCCCTCGGTCACCGGGTCTACGTCTTGTTCGGGAAGCACCGCTCACTCGGCGTTCGGCGCGATGACGTCGTTCCGGACGACGGGGAGATCACGATCCGCCTCGAGCCCGATCAGGTCCCCACCGCGCAGATCCGCGGGCGCGTCGTCGACGCGCGCGGGAATCCTGTCCCCGACGCGAAAGTGACGATGCAGCAGAGCGGATGGCCGCGCGTCGCGAACGTCGTGGTCGACCAGGTCGGCGGGTTCACGGTCGAGGACCTCGTGCCCGGGACCTATCGCCTCACGGCCCGCGCGCCCGGGGCGAAGATGGCGCACGCGACGACCGGCGAGCGCGAGCTCGGACCGAACGAGGAGCTCGACCTCGGCGATCTGGTGCTGCCCGACGGCGCGCGACTCGAGGTCAACCTCGCGGCCGACGACGGCGGCCCAGTCACCGCACCGGTCCTCGTGCTCACGCAAATGGCGATCGCGGCCAAGAGCCCGGGCGGCGTCGAGCTCGAGTGGGACGAGGTCGACGACGTCTGGCGCTCGCCGAGCCTCGCGCCCGAGATGTACGAGCTCCGCTTCTTCGCTGCCGACGCCCGTCCGGAGGTCTTCGACATCGAGCTCGTCGCGGGCAAGACGCGCCGCCTGGACGTCACCGCGCACCGCGCGCATCCCGTCGTCCTCGAGCTGCGCTTCGCCAAGGAGAACGAGCAGGGTATGGGCCTGCTCAACGGCGACATCCAGATCGAGGACGCGGACGGCAGGCGCGTGATCACCCAACGCCTGTTCGGGTACTTCGACGACTTCGAGAAGCGGCTGCAGCACGTGCATATCGCGCTCGAAGCGGGGAAGTATCGGATCCTCGCGAAGGACTATTGGACGAAGAACGAGGCGAGCGTCGAGGTGACCGTGCCCGCGGAAGGACCGCTGGAAGTCGACTTGCGCTGACTCGCGAGTCCGTCAGCTCTTGCGGGTCTCCTCGAGCCACCGCGCCAGTCGCCGCTCGATCTGCCGCAGGCTGTACCCGAGCCCCGATTCGAACGACTCGATCGGATGCTCGCCCGAGCCGATCCTGCGCAAGAGGCCCGGTGCTTCGCGCGGCCAGCCCTCGAGCAGGTACGCCGCGAGCACGTAGCCCATCAACATGTCCTCGTCGCGCATCAAGTTGACGTTGCGACCGAGTAGGAACTCGAGCTTCGGCGCTTTGGGGCCGGCAAGCAATGCACGCCCTTCGGCAAGCCAGTCGGTGGCGGGGTTCTGGAGGCGCGGCCAGAGCGTGATCGGGCGGTTCTTCTGGTAGTCGGAATGCTCGAAGAAGTACGTCATGCGCGTGCCGGTCAGGTTGTAGACCAGGTACAGCCCGACGCCCTCCCACGCCCAGCCGTGCCGGCCGTCGATGCCGTACGCGTCCATCAGCATCGCGCCCAGCGTCTGGCGCGCCGCGCCGTCGAGCCGGCGACGCGGGTCGGAGCTCCACTGGCCGACGACGGTCGGGGTGAGCCAGCCCCCGGCGCTCTGCCGCGCGAGCGCCGCGCGCGGCTCCGGGACGCCGAAGCCCTTCAGGAGTGCCTCGCGTTCCCCGAAACCCGACAGCAAGAACACCGTGAACCCGTCGCGGTGTGTTTGGCGCAAGCGAAAGACGTGCTCGAAGTAGTGCTCGGCGGCGTGCGTCAGCCGCGCGGTCGCCTTCGTCTCGACGCTGTCGGTCGTGCCCAGCACGCGCACCGCGCTCGTCGCGTGCGCGCCGCGCAGCTCGAGGCCGAGGTCCCGTTCCGCCTCGGTGGCTTCGACGGCTTGGGGCTCGGGCGCCCACTCCATCGCCGCCCGCGCGAACAGCGCAAGGTCGGCGCGCCCACGCAGCGTGCGCTGACTCTCGGCCAGGATCCAGCGCCCTTCGTGCCACGTCTCGCCCAGGGCCGTGCGCACCTCGAGGTCGTCCGGATCGATCAGGAGCAAGTGACCCAAGACGTCCTCGCGCACTTCGGGCCCAACCTCCGGATCCTTGCGGTGCGCGGAGAGCAACTTGAACAGCCGCAGCTTGTAGTCGCCGACCACGCGCCTGTAGCGGCCGGTGAACTCCGGCACCGCGCGCGGGTTGCGGTTGACGCCGAGCTTGTAGGACTTCGACTGCAACCAGCCGTCGCCGCTCCTGCGGTAGCGCAGGATCCTACGCCCGTCGGAATTGCCGGGCTCGAGGCGCAAGACGCCGCTCCACAGCCGGTCGCGGTCGCCGAACAGCCTCCGGTCGTGGCACCAATGGGCGAGCTCCGCGAGCCGCGGCACGATGTCGGTCTCGATGGCGGCGCGCGCGGCGGCGAAGCTCGGCTGGTGCTGCGGGGCGCCGCCAGCAGGGGTGGCGCCGCCGAGCGCGAGCACCACGGACGACGCGAGCGCGAGCAGGAAGGATCGGATCAAGGTGTTGCCTCGTGGAAAGCCCAGCTCCCTTAGACGGGCACGCGACGCCAGTTGTCGACCGATTCCCGCGAATTCTCACCAATCGCCGAGACGCGCCTCGAACTGGCCCAGGTGGTATTCCATGTGCACGACGTAGTCCGCCATAAGGTACTCGAGCGTCACCGGCTCTCCCGCCGGCACGGCTCGAAAGGCGACCGTGTCGAAGTTGTGCACGCGGCACGCCCGCCCCCGAACGGCTGCCGGCACCGCCTCCATGACGCGCGCGAGGTGCAGATTGAAGGACCCCCACAGACCGACGAGCGCGTCCCAGGGCATGTCGTGGTTACCCTGCGCGGCGACCCACTGGTCCTGGTCGTAACCCTCGAACACGAGATCGTCCTTGAGCGCGGCGCGCACGAAGCGCGGGTGGTTGTTGGACGCCGAGTCGATCAGGTGGCCGAGCAGCTCCTTCGCAGACCACTTCCCCGGTGCGGGCCTGGTCACGGTGCGATGCGTGCGACGAGCGCGCGCAGGTCCGATTCGGGTGACGATGTCATGCGACACCAGCCAGGTGCGCGAAGCAGGGGAGGAAGAAGAGCAAGAGTGCGGCCATGTGGTGTGATGCAGACAGTTGCGGTCTTGTCCCGAGTTCGCGTGTGCGTGCCACAAGGCGCGGCGACGACGCAACTTCGCTGCCAATACGGTGATACTGGGATTGGTCGCAGGAGCCGCAACGCCGTGGCGCGTGCATGCG
>JAAELL010000590.1 GCA_024226735.1 bacterium
CGGCGTCGAAGTCGTCGGTGACGAAGGCGCTGCGCGGCACGTTGACGAAGGCCGCCTCGAGGCTCACGGTGTCGCCCTCGACGCCGGTGATCGGATCGCCGAGGTCGAGGATCGGGGTGCTCGAGTCCCACAGGGTCACGGTTGCCGCGGCGCTGTTGTCGGCCGGGTCGACGTCGGTCCCGGAGCTATCGTCGAGCAGAGACTCGATGGTGCCGGCACTCGCCGTCAGCGAGCCCTCGACCACGCGGGTGTGGACCGGAATCAGGTCTTCGAGCACCACCCGGTGGCGATGCCGGTACCGAGATTCTTGAGCACGATCTCGTAGCGCACCACGTCGCCCGGGTTGGCCGCCCCGCCACGGCCTCGTCGGCCCACAGGAGGTCGACCTTCGAAGCCGACAACGCCGGCAGGTCGGCGTCGACGATCGTGCCGAGCCCCAAGCCGTCCGCGAGGACGGCGTTCACCGCCCCGCTGAGCAACAGCGAAACTCTCCTCGGGCTCATGGTAGTCGTCGGTCAGGGCGTCGACGAGCACCGTCTTGGCGGTCTCGCCCTGGTTCGCGGCGTCATAGGTGAGCTCGGTGGGCGGCCCGTCGCCACGATCCGAGTGACCCGCTCGACAGCGTCACGCTCCTAGGAGCCTGGTGTCAAACTCAGACCGCGCTGCGAGCGGATCTTTTCCGCCAGCTCTGCGTTGCAGAATCCGCGAAATACTCCAGTATGACTGTGGTTCTGCGCCTTGACCTGACGAAAAATCTCGCGCTCTCGCCAGCGGCTGAGTTTGACACCAGTCTCCTAG
>JAAELL010000591.1 GCA_024226735.1 bacterium
CATTTTGGTCGGTGCGTACGCGTTCGCTGCAAGGCGCAGCGACGACGCGACTTCGCTGCAAGTCTCGGAGGAGGCACAACGCAGCAGCGGGCGGGTACGGGCCGACCAAAATGCCGCACAAGAGTGACTCACACCACTAGACTCTAGAATCTAGGTTCTAGGGCAGCTCGGGTGGCGCGCCGGGGCTGCCGAGCAGCCCCGCCACGCGCTGGCCGGCTGCGATCGAGACGACGCGCGTTCGGGCGCGTTCGAGCTGCGCGCGTACGGGCCCCATGTCATCGCCGCGCGTCCCGCGCGCGATGAGCGCCAGCGCGGGCGCCGTGCCACGTAGGATCGCGAGAGCGGCTTCCGCGTTCGCGGCGCGCCACACGCCGTACCCGGCGTCCGCCGCTTCGCGCGCGCGTTCGTTGAGTCGCCGCGCGTCGCCGTCGAGCACGAGGGCCGCCGGCCGATCCGGGTCCGGTGGCGCGGGGAGCCGCACCCGCACCGTCGTTCCCGCGCCGGGCGCGGTCTCGACCTCCAGCTCACCGCCGAGCGTGGCCAGACACTCCGCGAGGCTCGCGCTGCCGTAGCCGGTGCCGCCCGGCTTGCCGCTCTCGCCGGCGCCGAAGAGGCGGGCGACCTCGAGGCGGGACATGCCCCGGCCGTCGTCCTCGATCACCAAGACGAGCCCGCCGTCTCCCGCGCCCTCCGCAGCCACCGCGATTCGCACCTCGCCGCTGTCGAACGACGCCTCCACGGCGTTCACCATCAGGTTGCGCACGAGCCGCGTCAGCGCCGTCAGGTCGCAGAACACTCGCACGTTCGCTGCGCAGCGAACGCGCATGCCGACCTCGAGCGATCCGCGCGCGAGCGCCGATGCCGCGCGCGCTTCCTCGACCAGCACTCCGCGGAGAACGAGCGAGCGCGGGGAAGCCGGCGCCTGGTCACCGGCCAACGTGGCGGCGCACAGCTCGCGCGCCGCGCACAGGACCCCCTCGAGGCGGTCGAGCTCCTCTGGCGTTCCTTCGCTGCGCAAGCGCTCGGCGAGCAGGACGGCCAGCGTGAGCTGGTTGCGCAGGTCGTGGGTCAGGGTCGCGACGCGCCGTCCGAGCTCGCGCTCGCGCCGACCGGCCCGGGCGCCGCGCAGCGCCTCGTCCGTGCGGCGCGCCTGGGAGGCGAGGTCCGCGAGGGAGCAGAGCCCGGGCCCGTCGGCCCGCGGACGGCCCACGACCCGCAGGAACCCCGGAACCGGAGCCGATCCCGAGGCCGCGATCCAGACCTCGCCCGGCGCCGCGGCGGCCGCGCGCGGTGAACGCCGGCCCAGGGCGTCGAGCTCCAGGACCGCTCCGGGCCCCATCCGGCGCGCGAGGCCCCAATCGAGCTCCCGGCGGGACCCGTCCCGGGGTCCCCCATCGGCCTCCCCCACTGCATCGACCCACTCCAGGCGTGCCGCCCCCACGACCTCCCCGGCGGCCTTCAGCGTCGACTCGAGCGCTCCTGCCTCCACACCGGCAGTCTGCCGAATCGAAACCGCCGCGAGAATGGTCGGTACCGTCCCTACGAGCGGCGACGTGCGCGAGCGAAGTCCCGTTCCCCCATGTGGCACCCCCTGTAACGACCTCGGAACATGCCGCCCGGGGGGCCCCACGGCCCCCACACGGCCTCATTGCGCGTCAAGGCGGGACAGCCCTATCATGGTGGCGCTCGGCTCGAGATGGCACGGGCGTTGCAAACAGACCACAGTCAAACAGGCCCCGGCAAGCGCGGTTCGTCGTCGGACTGCACCCCGGGGTTCGATCGGTGGATCCACCGCCGACCCCAATTCCTCAAGGATGTCATGAAGAAACTGCTCCTACTCGGTGCGCTCCTTTCAGGCGGGCTTTTCTGCCTCCAGGACGTCTCCGTCGGACACGGCGGTACCTACCGCGGGCCGGGCGACACCGTGCCCCCCGGTGGTGGCGGCGGTGGCGGTGGCGGCGGCGGTCCGTCGACCCCCGGTCCCTCCGGCCCCGGTACCCCCGGCCCGGCCGGCCCCTCGACGCCCGGTCCGGCGAGCCCCGGTGCCCCCGGTGGCGCGCCCGGCGGCAACACCCCGACGACCGGCGGCCAGCGTGACGCGGGTGTCGACCTGCTCGTCTGGGACTTTTGGTGGGAGTTCAACAAGGACCCCTACCTCAACTTGAAGTCGAAGATCCACGACGGCGGAACGCTGACCGGTAGCGACGACTTCTTCCTCGGCCACGGCGAGAAGGTGCAGGCGAAGGACAGCTTGCGTCCGTCCGAAGCCGTGATCCGCTCGACGGTCGTCCCGGCGCTCAAGAAGGCCCTGGAGACGGAGCGCTCGAACGACATCCTCACCGGCGCCCTCATCGCGCTCGCCAAGATCGGCGACGTCGCGGACGAGAGCGGTGAGAGCGAGTTCCAGAAGATCATCGCCGAGTTCCTGAAGGACGGAAACCAAGAGGTCGCCGAGACCGCGGCCGTCGCGCTGGGCATCCTGGCCGACAACCGCTCGGTCCCGATCCTCGTCGACCTGTTCAAGGACACGCCGGTCGCGCGCAAGTTCCTCGGCAAGACCGAGGTTCCCGTGCGCACGCGCGCCTTCGCCGCGTACGGCCTGGGCCTCATCGGCTTCCGCACGAACGACAACGCCGTTCGCCAGGACATCGCCGAGCACCTGATCGACGTCCTCAACTCCCCGAACTTCTCGCGTCGCGACATCAAGGTCGCCGCGATGACGGCCCTCGGCCTCACGCCGGTCGACATCGTCTCCGAGGAGTCCTCCGACGCCGAGGGTGACGAGTCGAACCGCAGGCACGTCCTGTCGCGTCAAGCGCAGCTGGCGTTCCTGCTCGACTACTTCGACGAAGCCAACCAGCGCGCGAACAAGTCGACCCGTCACTGGTACGTCCGGGCCCACGCGCCGATCGCGATGTCGCGTCTGCTCAAGGACACCGGCGCCGAATTCGACGAAGTTCGCAAGAGCGTCTCCGCGCAGCTGATGGAGAGCATCGGCAAGCACTCGAAGGCCCGCGACGAGCTGCAGATGAGCAGCGTGGTCGCCCTCGGCCAGATCGGTCGCGCCTCCAACGGCGAGCTCGACGAAGGCATCCGCAAGGAGCTCGTCCGCATGATCAAGGACGGCGACCAGCAGAGCCGCCGCTTCGCCCTGATCGCCATGGCCCAGTCCGGCGGCGCGCCGGGTGAAGGCGAAGGCGCCCTCGAGGGCACCGCCGACGTGCGCAAGGAGCTCCTCAAGCAGCTCTCCAAGGGCAAGACCCAGATGAAGCCCTGGGCCGCGCTCGCCATCGGCGTCCTCGGTCGCCAACTGCTCGACAACGACGCTCCGGTCGACTCGACCGCCGCGATGGCGCTGCGGACGGCGACCGCCGAGAACCGCCGTCCGTCGGACATCGGCGCCTACCTCGTCGGTCTCGGCATCCGCCGCGACACCGAAGCCAAGGACATCGTCCTCGAGAAGCTCGAGTACTTCCAAGGTTCCGACTCGGCGCGCGGCTACGCCGCCGTCTCGCTCGGCCTGATGGAAGACCGCTCGGCGATCGAGCCGATCCAAGGCGTCATCAAGAACTCCAAGTACAAGCCGGAGCTCTTGAAGCAAGCCGCGATCGGCCTCGGCCTCCTCGGCGACAAGGAGCTCGTCACCGATCTCATCAAGATGCTCGAAGAGGCCCCCGGTCTCGCTACTCAGGCGGCGATCTCGTCGGCCCTGGGCGCCATCGGTGACTCGCGTTCGATCGACCCGCTCGTCGGCATGCTGGGCAACACCCAGCTCACCGACACCGCGCGCGGCTTCGCCGCCGTTGCGCTGGGCATCGTGTGTGACAAGGAAGACCTTCCCTGGAACTCCAAGATCGCGGTGAACATCAACTACCGCGCGAACACGACGACCCTGACGGGCGAGAACGGCACCGGGATCCTCGATATCCTGTAGTCGACGACATCCTTTTGGAATGCGGGCCGCTCGCGCGGTCCGCGCCAGACGAGGGCTCCCCGCGGCTTTGCCGTGGGGAGCTTTTTCGTGGACGAAGGCACGCCCGTTGCAGGAGCACACACCAGGAGGCACCACGCATGCACCGCACCATCCGAGCGTTCGTCGTTCTCGCGGCTGGCGCCGCGGCACTGATCCCGCCCACTGTTGGCCACGGCGGAAACTACCGCGGTCTCACGAGCCCCGTTCCACCGATCGCGAGGGACGGCGCCTCGGCGAGTCCCGGCCCGGCCCGACCAGTGCCCCCCTCCTGGACCCGCGACACACTGGTCTGCGGTCGGATCGGCCAGGACCCGGGGAACGCCGACCTCGTACTCTGGGACTACTGGTGGGAGTTCAACAGGGCTCCTTACCTCGACCTGAAGTCGTCGGTCTATCACGGCGACCTCATCCCGCTCGAGGACATCGTCCTCGACGTCGACGCGCAGCGCCCCCGCGACACGCTGCGCCCCTCGGGCGCCCTCGTCCGCCACAAGGTCGTTCCCGCGCTCGTGAACGTCCTCGAGCGAGAACGTGCGCCCGACCCGCTGAGCGGTGCACTGGTCGCACTCGCCAAGATCGGCGAAGTCCAGGGTGAGAGCACACTGCACGAGCTCGTCTCCGAATTCCTCGGACATCCGAATCAAGAAGTGTCCGAAACGGCCGCCGTCGCGCTCGGCATCCTCGGAGAGGACCGCGCGGTCCCGGTCCTCGTCGGCCTGCTCGAGGACACCCCCCGCGCCCGCGAGCTCGTCCGCCGGATCGAAGTGCCCGTGCGCACGCGCGCCTTCGCCGGCTACGCGCTGGGTCTGATCGGCAACCGCCCGGGCGATGGCGCCGTGCGCCAAAAGATCGTGCGGCACCTGATCGGCATCCTCGAGTCGCCGCACTTCTCGCGCCGCGACGTCAAGGTCGCCGCGATGACCGCGCTCGGGCTGACGCCGCTCGATGTCGTCGATAGCGCCGACGACGGGGGCGACTCCAGCCAAGTCGCCTCGCGCCGAGCGCAGCTGCGATTCCTGCTCGACTATCTGGACGAAACGAACCGGAAAGAGAACAGGTCGCGGCGCCACTGGTTCGTCCGCACCCACGCGCCGACCGCGATCGCGCGCCTGCTCGAGGGTACTGGTGCCGACTTCGACTGGGCGCGCTGGGAGCTCATGGCGCAAGCCTCCGGGGACGCTGCCGAGTCCCCGCACGTGCGCGACCAACTGCGCTGGGGCAGCCTCCTCGCACTCGGGCAAGTCGGCGGCGCCTCGGACAGCGGCCTGGACGAGGCGATCCGCGCGGAGCTCGTCCGGTTGCTGCGTTCGGGCGACTTGCAGAGCCGGCGCCTCGCACTGATCGCGCTCGCCCAGGTCGGTGGCCGGCCAGGGCGTGGCCCGACCCCGTTCGCGGGCACCGCTGCGATCCGTGGCGAGCTCCTCCGGCAGCTCTCCAAGGGCAAGACCACGATGAAGCCATGGGCGGCGCTCGCGCTCGGCGTCCTCGGTCGCCAGTTGCTCGACAACGACGCTCAGATCGATACGACCGCCGCGTTGGCGCTGCGCTCGGCGACCGCCGAGAACCGCCGTCCGTCGGACATCGGCGCCTACCTCGTCGGTCTCGGCATCCGCCGCGACACCGAAGCCAAGGACATCGCCCTCGAGAAGCTCGCCGACTTCCAGGGCTCCGACGTCGCTCGCGGGTACGCGGCGATCGCGCTCGGTCTGATGCAAGACCGTTCGGCGATCGAGCCGATCCGAAGCTTGATCGGGTCGTCCCTGGACAAGCCGGAGCTCCTGATGCGCGCCGTGCTCGGGCTCACCCTACTGGGCGACAAACAGGTCGGTTCCGATCTCACGGACATGCTCGGGGAGGCCGAGGATCCCGCGCGCCAGGTCGCGATCACTGCGGCGCTCAGCATGGTCGGTGACGTGCGCACGATCGACCCGCTCCTCGATCTGATGCAGAACACGGAGGCCACCGCCACCGTGCGCGGCCTCGCCGCGGCGGGGCTCGGGATCGTGTGCGACCGGGCGGCGCTTCCGTGGAGCGCAAGGATCGCGAACCACTTCAACTATCGGGCGAGCACCGTGACGTTGACCGGGGGCGGGAACGGGATCCTGGACCTCTTCTAGCCCGCATTCGTCACCAGCACCGCGCGAGACGTCCGCAACTGCTTGCTGGTGGTGCCTTTGGTGCGCGGAGCGCATCTTTCGGCACAGACGGGGCCTCTGCGCCCCGTCGAGTACGAAAGACGCCGTCCAGCAAGCAGTTGCGGACGTCTCGCGCGGTGCTGGTGACGAATGCGGGCTAGTGGTGTGAGTCGAAAGTTCGGCGCATTTGTCCGGCCGCTTTCGCGCGGTGG
>JAAELL010000592.1 GCA_024226735.1 bacterium
CCCGTAGGTGTCACCAGGAAGATCCTGGTGGTCTGCATGGTGTCGAGGGTGCTGAACAGCTCGTCAACGAAGTAGTCGCGGTTCGCACCGTGGCAATGGTAGATCCCCACCGTGCTGGTGCCTACCGGGACGACGTCCCGGGCGTAGAGCGTGAGCCGAGGTATCCCGTGATCATCGCAGCCTCTCCCGCGGGCCGCTGCGACGCGGGCGCGTTCTGGCTCGAGGCGGCCAAGCAACCGGCTCGACGCGAGGTGACTCGGTCCGCGGCGACCGTCTGATGGTCGCGGATTGGTCGCGGTCAAGACGCGGCCGAACTAAGCTGTGCACCGGAGGGGTCGTTCTAAGCTATTGATTCGAAACGCTTTAGAATGGCGCACCCAGGAAGATTCGAACTCCCAACCTCCTGATCCGTAGTCAGACGCTCTATCCAGTTGAGCTATGGGTGCACGGACCCTTGCGGGCCGGTGATTGTAGCCGAAACTCCGCCCGATCGCAACAGGATCGCGGCGCTCACTCGACGAGCCCCGTCATCCGCCTCCGTCTTCATCGGCGTCGTCGACGCCGATTGCGACGGACGTCTTGACGTAGGATGTCTCGCCGCTCGGGTGGGCGAGACGGGTGGCGTCGCGGCCGAGCTCCACTGGGAGTACGTAGGTGGGTTGATGGTAGGCCGCGGGCGGGCAGTTCGTGTCGACGAACGCGCGCAGGTCGGCGCCGGGCCGTAGCTCCAGGCCGTCGCTGACGTAGACCAGGGTCTTGACCCCCGGCGTACCGGCGAGGAAGGTCACCACCTGCCCCAGGCTCCTCATGGTGGAGGAGATCTGAACCCGGCTCTCTTCGGTGAAGGACCGGATCCTCGAAGCGGCGGACCGGGCAAAACGCGTGCACGGATCCCCGACGCCCTGGCGGGCGGTCTGCCAATCGATCTTGAGCAGCGACATCAGGAGCTGCTTCTCGTTCGACCGTCTCGTCGCGGCCGCTGAAGGAGCCGCGAGACGGTCCACCGCGGCGCGGACCTCTTCGGCGGACGAGCCGAAGCGCACTTCCGCCGAGACGCCGCCGAGGTGGCGGACGATGAGGATCCTCTCCGCCGCGACCCGCTGGGTGTCGAGGAACTCCCTGACGGCTTCGACTACCCGCTTCCGGCTGCCGACGGCGAGCTGGCTCTCGGAAGTCTCGGGCCCCGAGGCCGGTGACGGATCGGCCCTTGCGATCAGTGACCCAGGCCTCGACGTTGACGATCTCGACGTCGATGACGTCGCGAGGCGTGACCCCCTCCGAATCGTCCTCGGAAGGGTCGAGAGCTTAGCAGCTTCGCCCGCGGCGATAGCTCGTCGCGCTTCGGACGTGCGGCTGATGGTGATGATCACTGCCGACCCGCCGCGCGCCGCGTCCGGCCGGCAACAGCGCCTGGGGGCGCACTGACGCCATGGTCACCGGCGCGGGAATCAACAGCCTGCGATCCACAAGTAGAAGATGACTGCCGAACAGGGTCATTTGTCGCCCGACGGGAGGGCGATGCATGGTGCCGATGACCCGCAAGAGTGCTCATTCAGCGCCCGTCGCTCGTCCAGAGCCGAGAAAAGAGGCGCGGAGCACGCACGTCCCTCGCTTCTCGTCGCGTCCTTCGGTGCGGAGCACGCACGTCCCTCGCTTCTCGTCGCGTCTTTCGACTCGGAGCACGCACTTCCGGCGCTTCTCATCCCGGTCTTCGACGGATAGGACGCAGTTGCCTCGTCCTTCGTCGCGTTCTTCGGGCCAAAGTAGGGGCCTTCGACGGGCCACAGGGCGTTCTTCGAGGCAAAGGACGGGGCTTCGGCAGGCCACGGGGCGTTCTTTGCCAAAAAGTACAGGGCGATGAACAGCCACAGGCCGTGCTTTGTCGAAAAGTACGGGCCGAGAAGCGTGCACAGGGCGTCGTTTGCGCCCGCGCGGGCTCGGGCGGTTCACGCCATGGCGTTGTGCGACCCTTGGAGCGGGACCCCGTTGGGGTCCGAGCAAAGCGGGCTCAGTCGATCAGCCCGGTCATCGGCGATGAGGCCGACGCGTAGAGCTTCTGCGGGATGCGGCCGGCGTGGGCGGCGAGCCAGCCGGCTTCGACGGCGAGCTTCATGGCGCGGGCCATGCGTACGGGATCGGCGGCGCCGGCGATGCCAGTGTTCATCAGGACGCCGTCGGCGCCGAGCTCCATGGCC
>JAAELL010000593.1 GCA_024226735.1 bacterium
AGCGCGCCCGTACGGGCCGATCGATATGCCCCATAAGAGTGAATCACACCACTAGGAGCCTACGCCCGATCGATGTAACCTTCAGGCTCCTGACATGGAGCCTCTCGCAGACCTCAAGCTCGATTCCCCCTGGCTCGTCGCCGCTTGGCCGGGCATGGGCGGCGTCGCGCAGATCGCCGGTCGCTACCTCGTCCAGAAGCTGTCCGCCGTGCCCGTCGCGGAGATGGAAGCCGGCGGCTACTTCGACTTGACCGCGGTCGAGGTGCGGGAAGGAATCGTGCACCCCGCCGATCCGCCGCGCAGCGTGTTCTACGGCTGCCGCAACGAGCAGGGGCGCGACCTCGTCATCTTCCTCGGAGACCAGCAACCGCTCCACCGCACGGCGACGTTCTGCGAGACGCTCCTGGAACAGGCCGCGGCACTCGGGGTCGAGCGCGTCGTGACGTTCGCGGCGCTCGGCACGCCGATCGCGCCCAAGGCCGATCCGCGCGTGTTCGCGGTGGCGAGCCATCAGGAGCTGTTGAGCGAGGTCGAGGGCGAGCGCGTCGAGGTTCTGCGCTCCGGTCAGATCCGCGGCCTCAACGGTCTCCTAGTCGCGGCCGCCGCGGCACAGAACGTCGAAGCCCTGTGCCTACTGGGAGAGTTCCCCTTCTACGCGAGCGCCGCCCCCAACCCGAAGGCCTCGCAGGCCGTCCTGCGAACGTTCAGCGCGCTCGCTGATCTGAAGCTCGACTTCTCCGATCTCGACGTCCAGGTGAGTGGAATCGAGCGCAGCCTCGAGCAACACCTGCGCCAGCTCGAGCGCAACGCGCGCGAGCAGACAGAGCAGAAGGAGTCGGGCGAGGCCTGGTCCCAGCGCGAAGAGGAGCTGCGGGCCGAGGATCTCGCGCGCGTCGAGCGGCTGTTCGCGGACGCTGCACACGATCACTCCAAGGCGATCGAGCTGAAAGCAGAGCTCGACCGCCAGGGGCTGTTCAAGCGGTTCGAGGATCGCTTCCTCGACCTGTTTCGCAACGCGGAGTGACGCGCGCGTCAGATCAGGCCGATCGCCCGCGCCTCGTGCCCGGGCAGCACGACGTCCATTCGCTCGTTCCCGAGGTGTTTGCCAACGGCCTCGACGACGACGTCACGGAAATCGATCGAGTGCGCTAGGTCACGTCCTTGGTTGAGCGCGTCGGCCCCGAGCCCGGGCCATTCGCCCAGGACCATCCGCGGCTTGTCGCGCCGCAGCGACCCGCCCGCCGCGAGCGCACAGCTCGCCCACCCGTGGTCGGTACCACCCGTACCGTTCTGCGCCGCGGTGCGTCCGAACTCGGTCAGCGTCAGGACGAGCGTGCGATTCCAGATCTCGCCCAGGTCCTCGCGCAGCGCCGCGATCGATGCCGACAGATCGGCGACGAGGTTCGCGAACGGACCGGAGGCCCCACCCTGGTTCTGGTGCGTGTCCCAGCCGCCGTAGTCGAGCTCGACGACTTCGACGCCGAGGTCGGCTTTCACCAGTCGCGCCGCCTCGCGCGCACGCCGCCCGAGATTGGAGGTCGGGTACGACACTTTCGTCTCGTAGGGCCGCGCCGCGACGTCCTCCAGCTCGCGCAACGCGTCGAGCGTCGCCAGGCCCTCGCCCGCCAGCAAGCCTTCGGCTGACTGCGCCTTCTTGCCGTAGGCCTTGTGTAGGGCGGAGAGCGTCGCGCCAAGGCGCGCGCCGTCGCCGACCGACAGCTCGTCCAAGCCCTCGAACGCGAGCGCCGGCGCAGGACCGCGCAGGATGCGCGGCAGCCTTCCGCCGAGCGCCACAGCGCGAATCGGTCCACGCCCGGGCGCGCTCGCCAGGTGCCGGTTCAAGATTCCGTCGGCGCGCGCGCGGTCGGTCAGCGAGCCCGTCTCGAAGACGTCCTGCTCCTCGAAGTGGGAACGCGTGTTGCTCGGATTGCCGACGGCCGTGAGCGCGACCGCGTCACCAGCTCGGAACGCCTCGAGCAGCGGCTTGGCGCTCGGATGGAGTCCGAAGAAGCCATCGAGGTCGAGCGCTCCGTTCTGCTCGCCCGGCCGCCGAATCGCGATCTGCTGACGCAGCGCGTAGTAGGCCTCGTCCCCGTGCGGCACGAGAAGGCTGAGGCCGTCGGCTCCACCGCGCAGGAAAAACAGAATCAGCACGGGTCCGCCGCGCTCCCGTCGCGACCAGGGGTCGAGCGCGAACGCGCTCGGTGATGTCCCGAGGCCGGCGGCGCAGACACCGGCGTAGGCACCGGCGCCGACGAGAAAGCTCCTGCGGTCGATGATGGTCATGGCACGGCTCCTACTTCGGGCGGACAACTGCGATCTCGGGCTGGACAACGGCTATTTCAAGCTGGCTTCGGGAAGGCGGCAGAGGAGCACGATCGTCTCCTCGACACGCTCCCACGGGTTACCTTCGGCCTGCGCCAGGAAGTCGAGCGCGGCGTCGTTCGACTCGGCGCTGAGCGTCGATCCGGTCAGCCGCACCGCCGCGTGATCGACGACGCGCTGGCGCCACGCCGAGCCGTCACCCGCGCCGGGGCTGCGCATCCCGTCCGGTACGAGGCTACGCACGATCCAGCGATGGCGCTGCACGAACCGCCAACGCTGCATGAGCGCATTCGTGTCGACCCAAGCCTCATCCTCTTCCGGATAGCCGTCGGGAGTCTCGCGGTCGGCGAAGCCCATGCCGCTCTGGCGCAGGTACTCGGACACTGCCCAGTCGGCGGCGAACGAACCGGTCGTGCGCGCGACGCGCACGGCGAAGTCGATGGGCTGCGCGAGGCGCGCCTCGTCCGCTCGCCAGAACGCGTCGTGTTCGGCAATCGACGCCACGACCTCGGTCAGGTCGCCGCCGGAGGCGACGAAGATCGGCACGAGGTCGTCGACGAGCCCAGCCGGCGCGGGAACCGCGACGTAGTGCTCGGCGAGCTTCGTGCACACGAAGCGCGCGGTGCTCGGGTGCGCGGCAAGCATCTCGAGCGTGAGCAACAGCCGGTCGAAACGCTCGCCCGGAGGGCGCGCTTCGAAGCGCATGCCCAACACCTCGCGCGCCGCCCCGTCGCCGAGATCCGGATCGTAGCGGAACTCGCGCGCGAAGTACGGCCCCATGCCCGACGGCGCCGACTGATACGCGAGCGTCAAGCCGCACAGGAGCTCGGCCAAGGTCGTCACGTCCTCTTGGTCGTAGCCGCCGTTCACGCCGACGGTGTGCAGCTCCATCACCTCGCGGGCGTAGTTCTCGTTCAGCCGCTGTGCGAAGCTCTGCGCCTGATCCAGGTAGTGGACCATCGCCGGACTCGTGGCCGAGCTGAGCAGGAGCTCTCCGAACGGCGCCGCGGCGAGCTCTTGGAAGTCGAGGTGCTCGCGCCACTCGCTGGGGTAGCCCGTCTTTCCGCCGTAGGTCGAGAAGTGGTTCTCGATCCACGCACACAGGCGCGCGCGCACCGGGTTGGGTGTGCGCAGCAGGTGCGAGACGACCCAGCGCTGGTAGTTGCCGTTGACGTGATCGCCGCGCATCGCGAGCGCGAGCCCGACGGTCGCCGCATCGCCGGCCCCGTCGTTCGCGAGCCGCGCCCGCAGCCATGGGCGTTCGCCGTCGAGCAGGATCCGCGCGAGCTGTTCCGGATCCGGCCCGAAGCCGAAGCGGTTCAGGATCCGCACGGCGCGTGCGTAGCGCGAGTCCTCGTCCGGCAGCCCGTCCGCGACCCAGAAGTGAATCTCCTCCGACTGACCGAGGTTGCCGGCTTCGTCGGTCACGCGCACGGCGAGCGTGTGCTCGCCCGGCACCAGGTCGCGCGCGAGCAACGGAAGAACCGTGTACCCCGCGCCCTGCGGGACGTGGCCGAACGTCCTACGCGGCTGCCCGTCGATCAAGAGGTCGGCCGATTGCAGTCGCCCGTCGTCGTAGGCGTCGACGACGACGGCGTCGACGGCGTGCACGACGTGTCCGGGTGCCGGATACGCGATCGCCGCACGTGGCGCGAAGCGATCGGGCTCGCGCGCGGTGTGCAGGATCACGCTACGCAGGTTCAGCGTCTTGTTGACGTTGCCGGCGTGCTCGGGCGCGACGGAGAACGCAAACGTCAGCTTCTTGGGACCGGGCTGAAGCTCGATCTCGCCGCCGGGCTTGTAGTCCCACCAGCCATGCAGCTTCGCGCTGAGCTCCGTCTCGCCGCCTTCGGTCACCAGGGCAACGTCGACCTGCGTCTCCTCCTGCGAGCGGGCTTCGAACACGAGTCGAAACCTACCCTCCAGCTCGTCGGGCAGCTCGAGGAACGCCAGCCGGTCGTGGGTCGGCAGCGCGACGGACTGCCCGGGCTCCTGCCCCTGTGTCGTCAAGGTGTCGTCCCAGGCGCCGCCCCAGCGTTCGTCGTGAACGCTGAAGCGCAGCCCGTCCCGTGCGGGCGCCGGACCGGAGTCCCCCATCATGTGCACCGTCTGCACCGGCGTCTCGGCAACCCGCCCGTCGGCGAGCTCGGCTACGAGCTGCAGCGTGTTCTCCCCTTCGCTGAATGCCGCGCGGTCGAGCGCGAACACCGGCCGCGCCGCCTGCTGCCTGACGACCGTCTCGCCGTTCAAGAGCAGCGACACGTGCGGCGCCGGCACGTCTTCCATTCCGACCCAGCTGCAGTACCCGCCGATCTCGAGCAGGCCGTTGACCGGAAGCCCGTCGAACGAGCGCCGGAATGCCACCCAGAGCCCGGGGCCACCGGTGATCGCCGCTTGCTGCTCGGCGACCGGCACCATCATCATCCCGGCCTCGACGGGGTCGACGCTCGGGCCGTCGACGGCGAGGAGCTCGACGCGATCGAGGTAGAGGTTGCGGTCGGTCACCGGCGCGGACGACATGTCGTTGCCGAAGCGAATGCCGATGCGACGCTCGCCTGCCTCGAGCTCGAGCGGCGGGCCGAGCGGAATTCTGTGCCACGCGCGATCGACGAGCCGCGCGGTGCGCACGACGTCAGGACGGTCGACGGAGACCGCGATCGTCGGGAAAGCGCCTGCGCCCCAGTCGCCACGCGCGCGCGCGACGAGCTGGTAGCGACCGTTGCGAGGGACCGAGTACGGAAGCGTCCAGATCGGATACGCACCGGCGTTGACGATGAACGCGCCGCCCGAAGCCCCGGGGTCGGACCCGACCGGCAGCTCCTTGGGACCGTAGCGACGTTCGGCCGTCTCGCCGCTCGATTCGCACTCGAACGTCTGCGTGGCGGACGCCGCCGGGTGTGCCACCGTCACACGCAGCGGTTCGCTCGCGACGCCCCTCACGACGGCGACCAGCTCGACGGGCCCGGGCGGCAGCGCGCTGGCGTCGACCGCGAACGCGACATGTTGGAAAGGCGAGCGATGGACGGCGACCGCTCGGCGCCCGCCGAGCTCCTCGCCGCCCGGGAGCCGGAGCCGCACGTCGGACACGTCCGCTTCGCCGGTCACGTCGACGCCGACCGCGAACGTGCCCCACACGATCGCGCCCGGCGTCGGCCCGACGATGCGCGCAGCATCGCGGCGGATGCGCGCGGCGCCGTTCGCCGCGGTGACGACGACCTCGAGCTCCGCACTAGCGACGCGTAGCTTCGTCGTTCCCAGCTCCCGGCCGCGCACGCGCAGAAAACCGATCGCCTTGCCCGCCAAGACCTCGGCCGGTCGCAGCACTTCGAGCAAGTCCGGATCGGCAGCCGCCGTGTCGAAGCTGCGGTCGGCGTCCGCCGCCTCGACGTGAAAGGCGATGACCTGGGAACGGTCGAGCCATACGGTCTGTGCGCGCGTCGCGAACTCCTGGGCGGCGGCGTGCTCGCTGGAAGCGAGACCGAACGAGACGACCAACGCGAGGGCGATCTTCATGACGATGCTCCGTGGGATCCGGCTGGAATCCGGCGCACCGATTCTACACCGGCCAGCGCATCCGAGAACGCAACCTGCGAGCGCGCTGCGCACGGCGTACACGCCGTGGCACGCGGATCGTTACACGGATTCGGGCGCTTTCTTCAATCCCGCTCGTCCACGAACAGTCCCATGTGGCCTTCCAGCTCGTAGTTCCGCCGGTCGTACCGCGATCCGATTCCCGACCAGCGCAGAACTCCGTGGTGCACGCGCGGCCGACTCGTGCGGCGGTCCTCGCGGTACAGCTCGAGGGCGACGTTCATCACGGGGAAGGCGAACTCGTCCCACGGCAGCTCATCCAACCCGAACACGCGCACCTCGCTGCTCTCGGGGCCGACGCCGTAATCGGGCGTGAGCATACGCGCGCGAAACAGGACGTAGTGCTGTCCTATGTGCGGCAGGTCGAAGTGTGCGTACGGCGCGACGACCTCGACGCGGGCGCAAGCCTCCTCGAGCGTCTCGCGTACCGCTCCGCTCGCCGCACTCTCGTCGACCTCGAGGTAGCCGGCCGGCACGGTCCAAAGCCCCGGTTTTGGCTCGATTGCACGACGACAAAGCAGGAGTCCGTCCTCGTGCTCGACCAGGCAGCCCACGACCGCCTTGGGGTTGACGTAGTGCACGACGCCGCAGCCGGCACACACGTGGCGCAGGCGGTTGTCGTCGGCGGGGATGCGCTCCTCGACGGGCGCGCCGCAGTCGCTGCAGAACTTCATCCGGTCCACGAGTGTAACGAGGACGCGAAGGTAAGATCGCGCCATGATCGCTACGCAGCAACTGGCCGCACACTGGACGCTCTCGCCGGACATCCGTTTCCTCAACCACGGCTCCTTCGGCGCGTGCCCACGCGTCGTACTCGAGGCCCAGGCCGAGCTGCGCGCGCGACTGGAGGCGGAGCCCGTGCGCTTCATGGCCCGTGAGCTCGAGGGACGGCTCGACGCGGTGCGCGAGGCGCTCGGGTCTTTTCTGGGCTGCCGGCCGCGGGACCTCGGCTTCGTCCCCAACGCGACCACCGCGGTCAACGCGGTCCTGCGCTCTTTCGCCTTCGAGCCGGGCGACGAGCTCGTCGTCACCAACCACGGCTACAACGCGTGCAGCAACGCGGCGCGCTTCGTCACCGAGCGCGCGGGCGCAAAGGTCGTCGTCGCGGACGTGCCCTTCCCCATCCGCAGCGAGGACGAAGTCGTCGAAGCTGTGCTCGCCAAGGTCAACGACCGCACGCGGCTGCTGTTGATCGACCACGTGACGAGCCCGACCGCGGCCGTCCTGCCTGTCGAGCGCATCGTGCGCGAGCTGCGCGAGCGCGGTGTCGAGACGCTGATCGACGGCGCCCACGCTCCCGGCATGCTCGCCCTCGATCTCGATGCGCTCGGAGCGGGCTACTACACGGGCAATTGCCACAAGTGGTCGTGCGCGCCGAAGGGCGCGGCTTTCCTGCACGTGCGCGAGGACCTGCAGGAGAGCGTGCGCCCTGCCGTGATCAGTCACGGCGCGAACAGCCCGCGCCAAGGACGGTCGCGTTTCCTCGTCGAATTCGACTGGGAAGGAACCGACGACCCCACGCCCGTACTCGCGGTGCCCGTGGCCCTCGAGTTCTTCGAGAAGCTACTCCCCGGAGGGTGGGACGAGGTACGGACGCGCAACCGCGAGCTCGCGCTCGAGGCGCGTCGCATCCTGTCCGCGACGCTCGGCACCGAACTGCAAACGCCCGACACGATGATCGGCTCGCTCGCGACCGTCCCGCTCCCCGACGGCGCGTCGGACGGTCGCCGCGACGCGTTCACCGTGGACCCGCTGCAGGCCGTGCTCTACGACGTGCATCGAATCGAGGTGCCCGTGTTCATCTGGCCTGAGGCACCGCGCCGCTGGCTACGCATCTCGGCCCAGCTCTACAACAGCGAGGCCGACTACGTCGCTCTCGCGGAGGCGTTGCAGCAGGCGCTCTGAGGTCGCTCCGCGAATTGCTCAAGGCGCGGTCGGAGACGACCCGAAGAGTCGTGTGGAGG
This sequence comes from bacterium, assembly GCA_024226735.1. Taxonomy (GTDB): domain Bacteria; phylum Planctomycetota; class UBA1135; order UBA1135; genus JAAELL01. Next base: position 7,881 of record JAAELL010000593.1, read on the forward strand.
GGCTCGACGGCGCGCACGGGTGCCGGTGAGTTTGGTCGTAGGATTCGCAAGTGGGCTGTCGTGGCGACACGGGCTCCAGCACCGGGGGGGTGCTCGTCAACATGCCTCATTGGGCGCTGATCGCTTGGTTCGTGGGTCTGGCCGCTACGGTCGTTCTCTTCCGCGCTGGGCAGACGAAGACGGGCCGTGGCGCCCGTGAATTGGGCGGTGCCTGGCTCCTCGACGCTCTGCCCGCGCGCATCCATGAGCCCGGCGGGCCACTGGGCATCGGTCTCCTCATGGGACTCGTGGCGCCGTCGTCGTTCTTGGCGCTGCGCGGCTCGATCGGCGCGGTGAACACCGGACAGATCTCGACTGCGCGCGCGCCGTGGATCGTGTTCGGAGCCGCGTGGGGCGCGACCCTATTCGGAGTGATCGCCGCGTTCTTCGGACCCGGGCTCGGACTCATCGGAATGGGCGCGGGGCTGCTCTGTGCCAGCACGGTACTCAAGCGCCGCGGCAAGCCGGCAGCTTCCGATCTGATCGAGGGCTGGGGGTTCGTGTTGCTGGCGACCGCGGGCATGGGACACGCGTTCGCACAGCTCGGTGGACACGTGCGGCTCGACGCCGTCGACCTGGGATTGGCGGCACGACTCTTGGCGTGCGCGGCGGTCGGCGCACTGACTACCGCGGTCCTGCGCTCCCCGGCGCTCCTGACGTGCCTGGTCGTGTTCGCCGCGCGTGAGGGCGTCGTCGAGCTGAGCTCCGGCGTCGCCGCCGGCCTGGGCGTGCTGATCGGCCAGAGCGTGCCGGCGCTTCGCGCGCTCGCATCGGGTACACCGAACTCCAGGCGCGTCGCCTTCGGCCTGGGTGGCTACGTCTTCGCGAGCGGTCTCGTCGGCGCGCTGCTCGTCACGTACAGCCTGCCGTGGCTCGGCGAGGTCGCCGAAGCGTTGGGAGATCCGGGCCGCGGCGTCATGGCGCTGCAGGTGCTCAGCCTCTCGATCGCCGCGGCGGTCTGGGGTCCGTTCGTAGTCCCGGTGCAGTCGGCACTCGACGGCTTCTTCCTCGAGCTCGAGAACGATCCGCGGCGGCCCAAGCACATCGATCGAACGACGCTCGAGTCGCCGGACCTCGCTTACCACTGCGTCGTGCTCGAGATCCAGCGCATGCTGGAGATCCCGGCCCAGATCGCCGAGACGACGCTGCGCGAGCAGCCCGTGTCCGCCTTCCGACGCGACCAGCGCCGCAAGCGTGTCGAGGGTCTGCGCAAGGCGATCACCGAATACGCCGAGAGCGCGTCGCGCCTCGCCACGGGCTCGTCCAGCTTTACGCTGGTGCGCGGGCTGTCCGGAGCCCCGGTCGCGGCGACGAGCGTCGAGCGCGTGTGCGAGCTGCTCGAGAGCTACCCCCACGCCGGGCTACCGTACGAAGTCGGCGACGATGAACACCTGCTCTCGCGGGTGCGCGAGCTGCAGCTCGCGACCCTCTACCTGATTCAGACGGCCGACCCGCGCCTCCACAACTACTCGCACCAGACGGCGCAGGCGCAGTGCACGGCCATCGACTCGCACGCGCGTGCGCTCGAGGGGTGGCTCCGCCAGCCGCAGCTCGCGGCGGCGCGCACGCCTGACCAAGTGGCGAACCTCATCGATCGCCTCTACGCCTTGATCGGGATCGCTCAGGCGGCTCTCGAGGCGGCCCGCGATATCGAGAGCGTGCTCGTGCCGAACGCGGACAGCACGCCGGAGCCGGCGGCGTTCGGTGCCGAGCCGGCGGCCGTCGCTGCCTAGTGGTGTGAGTCACTCTTGTGCGGCATTTTGGTCGGTGCGTACGCGTTCGCTGCAAGGCGCAGCGACGACGCGACTTCGCTGCAAGTCTCGGAGGAGGCGCAACGCAGCAGCGGGCGGGTACGGGCCGACGCCGCACAAGAGTGAATCACACCACTAGGAGTTTCGGGGTATCGCGAGGACGTCGACGAGGCTCGAGCCGTCGCCCGACTCCGCGCGACGGGCGTTGACGCTGCGGAAGACCTGGTCGAAGACCTCGGCGAGCGCCGGTAGGAGCGCGCTGGAGCCCTCGCCATCGAGCTTGATCGCAGCGAAGAATCCACTCGTGTCCGCGCCGGGCACGCCGTTCAACGTGTCACCCTCAGCGACCTGGATCTCGGTGCCATTGATGAAGAGGCTGCCTGCGACGACCCCGAATCCGTGTTCGAAGTTGGGGCGCGGGGGAGCTCCCCCCCCCCCCATCGGCCGCCCCGGGAACGCTGCTTTTTAGAAAGCCGCATTTCGCATCCGGCGCGAGCGAGTATCGTGCGGACCGACTTTCGATCCAGCGACGTCTCCGAGGACACTCCCGATGATTGCCCTGCTTCCGCTCTTGCTCGCCGCCCCTTCGCTCTCGGCACCGCCCGACGTGAAGCTGCCCGCGGTCTTCGGTGACCACATGGTGCTACAGCGCGAGACCGAGGCTCCCGTCTGGGGCTGGGCCACGGCGGGCGAGACGATCACCGTCTCCGGGTCCTGGTCAGAGGAGCAGGTATCGACCGTCGCCGGCGCGGACGGCACGTTCCGCGTCACGATCGAGACGCCCGCCGCGGGTGGCCCGCACGAGCTGCGGGTGAAAGGCGAGAACGAGATCGTCCTGACCGACGTCGCGATCGGCGAAGTGTGGATCTGTTCGGGACAGTCGAACATGGAGTGGAGGGTCACGCAGAGCGACGCGGCCGCGATCCCCGACGCCGACGTGCCCGACATCCGGCTGTTCGACGTCGTGAACACGATCGGGCCTGCCCCGCGCGAGGACTGCGCCGGGACGTGGGCGCGCTGCGCACCTACGTCGGTGCCGCGATTCAGCGCTGTCGGCTACTTCTTCGGCCGCGAGCTGCACGAGACGCTGAACGTGCCGATCGGACTGATCGGTGCCAACTGGGGCGGGACGGTCGCCGAGTCGTGGACGTCCGAGCGTACGGTCCGCAAGTTTCCCGAGTTCGGGCACGACCTCGATGCGCTCGAGGCGGCCCGCAAGCGGCCGGAGGCGATCGAGGCCGCGTACACCGTCGAGCTCGAGAAGTGGTGGAAGGCGGTCGACCGCCTCGTCGACGGCAGCACGGGCTGGGCCGCGCCGGACTTCGATGATTCGACCTGGAGCACGCACGAAGTCCCCGAGAACTGGGAGCGCACGGAGCTCGGAGCCTTCGACGGCATCGTGTGGTACCGCAAATCGTTCGATGTCCCGGCCGATTGGGCGGAGCGCGAGCTCACGCTCACTCTCGGTCCGATCGACGACATGGACACGACCTGGCTGAACGGGCGCAGGATCGGTGGCTTGGACCGCGGCGTCGCCTGGAACACGCCGCGCCGGTACCGCGTGCCGGCGGAGACCGTCCGCGCCGGCCAGACGAACGTGCTGACCGTGCGCGTCTTCGACTCCGGTGGAGGCGGTGGCTTCCACGGCGACGCCGAAGCCATGCGGCTCACGGCGAGCGAGGACCAGCACATTCCCCTCTCGGGTGCTTGGCGCTATCGAGCCGCGGCGAGCACCACCCAGCTCGCCCCATGGCCGCGCAAGGTCTCGTTCCACCAGAACTCGCCCACCGCGCTCTTCAACGGCATGATCGCCCCCCTGGTCCCGTTCGCGATCCGCGGTGCGATCTGGTACCAGGGCGAGTCGAACCGGCCGCGCGCCGTGCAGTACCGCAGGCTCTTCCCGGCGATGATCACCGACTGGCGCGAGCACTGGGGCCGTGGCGACTTCCCCTTCTACTTCGTACAGATCGCGCCCTTTCAGTACGGGGGAGATCTTGGAGAGGCGGCCGAGCTGCGCGAGGCGCAGTGGATGACCCAGTCCCTGGTGAACACGGGCATGGCCGTCACGATGGACGTCGGCAACCCGAGCGACATCCACCCGCGCGACAAACGGACGGTCGGTCACCGACTCGCGCTCTGGGCGCTGGCCAAGACCTACGAACGGGAGGGGATCGTCTACTCGGGTCCCAGCTACCGCTCGATGCAGGTCGAGGACGGCGCCATCCGGCTCGCATTCGATCACGCCGCGGACGGTCTCGTCGCGCGTGGCGGCGAATTGACGCACTTCACGATCGCCGCCGAGGGAGGTGATTTCGTACCGGCGCAGGCCAAGGTTGATGGCGACACGATCGTCGTCTCGAGCTCGGAAGTCAAAAGTCCGGTGGCTGTGCGCTTCGCCTGGGGAGCGGCGGATGAACCGAACCTCTTCAACAGCGCGGGCTTGCCAGCATCGTCTTTTCGCACGGATGACCGTCGGGCGGTCACCGCACCGGATTGAGTCGAACCCTCACCGGAACTAGAGGAGTGACTCAAGAGTTCGACTCACTACCAGAGGAGTAGCGGTGTCCGCGCTCTCCATGTGGGACGTGATCCGGAACGCGACTCGTCGACTGGGTTGTCGCGCTGGTTGGCGGGGCATGTATGATCGAACTACGTCGCGCGGCACGGGGGCTGCGCGACGTCCGCTTACCCCGATTGACTCTTCAAGGCGCGCATGAACAGCGGAGTGCTCTCGCAACCAACACTCGTCCTCAACAGGTCGTGGATGGCGATCGCCACCACGACCGTCCGCCACGCGTTGGGGATGGTCTTCAGCGGGAGCGCGAAGGTGATCCGGCCGGACACCTACGAGACCCACAACTTCGAGACCTGGTCCGACATGATCGTCGAGCCCGAGGAGCCGTTCATCAGGACGGTCACGCTGCGCATCAAGGTGCCCGAAGTCATCGTCCTCACCGGCTACAACGGTGTCCCCGCCCAGACGGTCACCTTCACGCGCCGCAACCTCTACAAGCGCGACCACAACACCTGCCAGTACTGCGGCTGCCGCCCCGGCAACGGCGAGCTCTCGATCGACCACGTCGTCCCCCGCTCCCGCGGGGGCAAGAGCACCTGGACCAACTGCGTCCTCGCTTGCGTCGGCTGCAACCATCGCAAGGCGAACCGCTTGCCGCAGGAGGCGGGGATGCGCCTCCTGACCAAGCCCGAAGCGCCGCACTGGACTCCGGTGCTGGAGGCGCCGGTGGGCCGGATCAGGCAGTCCTGGGAGCGGTTCGTGAGCGACCGGTACTGGAACACGACGCTCGAGCCGTAGGAGCGATGGCGCTGTCGAGGGCTCAGCCCGGCGACAGCTCCTCCACCGCCCGATACCGATCGATCGCAACCCCCGCCAACCGCGCGAGCTCCCCGATCAACTCCAGCTCGAACGCATCCGGGCTGCGCGGCTCGCGGTAGTACAGGGCAAGTGTCCCGAGCACCGAACCTGCTGACGAGAAGATCGGATGCGACCAGCACGCGCGCAGGTTGGCGCTGTGCGCGAGCTCGCGGTACGACGCCCAGTTGGGGTGGATGTCGATGTCCTCGACGATGACGCGGCGCCCCTCGTAAGCGGCGGCGCCGCAGGATCCGACGCCCGGGCCGACGGCGAGGCCGTCGACGGCGGCGTTGTACTCGGCCGGGAGGCTGGGCGCGGCAGCGTGCCGCAGGTGGATGCCAGTCTCGTCGAGCAAGAGGACCGAGCCGACCATGCCCGGGACGAGCTCCTCGGCGGACTCGAGCAGCGACGTCAGCACCCGATCGAGGCCCTCGCCCCGTGCGAGGCACGACAGGGCGCGCTTGTATGCGGAGTTGACGCCTTCGGCCTGGACGCGTTCCGTGATGTCGACGGCGACGCAGAGAACCGCCGGTCGCCCGTCGACCGAGGCGCGGTACGGGATGCGGACCGTGTGCAACAGGTGGCTCTTGCCGTCCGCGTCGACGAACGTGTCGACAGGAATGAGCTGCGGTCGCGAGCGCTCGACGACGTCGCGTTCCGCGGCGCGCGATCGGTCGCGCCATTCGCGCGGTCCGGCGGCATCGAGCTCGACCTTGCCGGTCAGCCCCTGCACGGTGCTGCCAAACGCCACCGCGGCCGCCTTGTTTACGAGCAACATCCGTCCCTCGTCGTCAACCGCGAAGATCATGTGCGGCACGAGATCGATCACTTGGCGCAGCTGCAGCTCGAGGCGGCGGCGTTCCTCTTCGATCCGCACACGCTCCTCGAGTCCCTCTTCGACCGAGCGGTTCGTCTGCTCGAGCTCGACCTCCTGCTCGGCGACGAGTTTCGTGATGCGGGCGCGGCTCGTCGTCACGACAACGCTCTGCGCCAAGAGCAGGCTGACGAGCGCCCCCGCCACGAAGACCGCCCACGGGCGCCAGGTCGCGGTACGCAACGGAACACGAGGACTGCAGACAACCGTCCACGATCGATCACCGACCAAGATGTTCCTTTGGAACAGTGCGGCGTCGTCGGCCGTTCCGGCCAGTGGCGTCCCGCTGCCGCCGTCCGTCACGAACAGACGCGTCTGGGCGCTAGCCGCTTCGACGAGGCGCGGCACGTCGAGCCGCACCGTGACCAGCCCTCCCGAGCCGGCGCGCAAGAACGGCAACGCGGCGAGGACCTGCTGCCCGGGTCCGGTGAGCGGCCGACTGAGGGCGAGTGCGCGCTGCTCGAGACTGCGGTCGAGAACCTCGGTGCGAACGGTGTCGAGCTCGGTGTCGGTCGCATCCACCTCATCGCTCTGCCCTTCGATGATCCCGACCGCGAACCGTTCGACTTCACTCGGCCGTACGTCGACCCAGCCGAAGGAGCGGATCGCTGGGTAACGCTCGAGGGCGCGTCCGACGAACGAAGCGAACTCGGTCGGCAGGACCTCCTCGGAGCTCTCGTACAGGCCGATCACCGAGTGCATGTGCTCGATCGTGCGCTCGAGGACGCCACGCAGTCCGTCGACGTCGCCGCTCGCCTGCATGCGAAAGTCCGACTCGGCGTCGCGCCGCTCCCACGCGCGCGCGCCGAAGCCCGCGAGCACGGATGCCGCGAGGCCGGTCATGAGGACGGCCCCGGCCGCGAACCAAGGAGCGCGCGGTCGCGACGCAGTCGCGGTCCTGGAAGACTCCGTGCCCAAGCTCACCTTTCTTGCTGGCGACGCTCGTCGCCCACCTTTGAGCCTAGGATACGGAGGGCGAATCGAACAGTGCGTATCGGACGTGTCTGGTGGTGTGTGTCCGAGGTTCGGTGCATAGGTCCGGCCGCTTTCGTGTGGTGGCAGGGCGCTGGGTTCCGTGCGTAGCCTCTGTGCTACTCACGGGTTCCGGCAACGCCGCCACCGCGCGAAAGAGGCCGGACTCATGCACCGAGCTTCGGACTCGCCCCACTAGCGCGTACGTCACTCAGCTTACGCCCCCCGAGGCTGGAGGATTCGATCCGAGCGGCTTACCCTGAGTTCATGGCCCCCTCCCTCAGGCCGCTGACGATCCTGCTCGGCATCCTCACGACGATCATGCTGGGCTGGGTCCTGCACGTGGGCGCCGAGATCCTGCAGCCGCTCGTGATCGCGCTCCTGCTCGCCAGCATGCTGCAGCCGCTGGTCGTCGCCCTGGCTCGCAAGAGGATCCCGCCGGGGCTGACGGTCATTACGCTCGTCACGCTGCTCTTCCTCGGCCTCGCCCAGGTGGGGCTCTTGCTGCAGGCCAACGTAGTCTCGTTCCTCGGGGTGCCCGTCGAGACGACTTCGACGGCCCCGCTCGACCCCATGTCCAAGGAGCAGGGCGAGCTGTCCGACCGGCTCGGTGGCTGGTCCGGGGTCAAGCAAAACATCCGCGCGCGCATGGAGCGCTCGAGCCTGCCCGAGCCAGTGACCAACCTGCTGCACAGCTCGCTCGACAAGATCGACCGTGTCCGGCTCGAGGCCTTCGCCCCCGATTTGATTGGCGGCGGTTTCGACTTCGTCAAGAGCTTGTTGCTGGTCGTGATCTACATGGTCTTCATCTTCGCGGAGCAGGCGGTGTTCCGGCGCAAGATCCTGTCGATCGCAGGCGAGCGCCGCGAGGTCGCGGTCGAGGTACTCGACACCATGGGCCGCGGGATCCAGCGCTACCTCGGCGTGAAGACCGTCGCGTCGTTCGCCACCGGTGCCCTGTGCTACGCCGTGCTCGTCTTCCTCGAGATCCCGTACGCGCTCCTGTTCGGTTTCCTGACCTTCCTGCTCAACTACATCCCGACCTTCGGCAGCATCATCGCTGGGCTGTTCCCCACGATCACGGCGCTCGCCGTCGAGGAGTCGTGGAGCAAGGCGCTGGTCGTGATCGTGACCTACCTCACGGTCAACCTCACGATCGGCAGTTACCTCGAGCCAAAGGTGCTGGGACGCGAGCTCGACCTGTCACCGCTGGTCATCATCGTCTCGGTCGTCGTCTGGGCCGGCCTGTGGGGCGTCGTCGGGGCGTTCCTTGCGGTTCCGTTGACGTCGACGCTGCAGATCGTTCTCGCGAGTCAGGAGAACACGCGCCCGATCGCGATCATGCTCTCCAGCGGCCCGCCGCGCGAGCGACGACCACGCGGCGTGCGACGCAAGCGCCGCTCGGAGGGGAGCTCCGGGCGCGGCGGCGAGGGCCGCTTCACGGCGTAGCGTCGACCTCGATCTCGTACAGCGTCGGCCACAGCTTGCCGGTGACCCACAGCTTGCCCGTCTCGGGATCGTGGGCGATCCCGTTCAACACGGCGTCCTCGTTGTCGATCGGCGGAAAGTCCGCCAAGCCGGAAAGATCGATCCAGGCCTCGACTGCGCCAGTCGCCGGGTCGATGCGGGCGATCCGATTCGATTTCCACACGTTGGCAAGCACCTTCCCGTCGACGTACTCGAGCTCGTTGAGCCAGGTCACGGGGCGCCCGTCGGCCGTTACTCCAACCGTTCGCTTGACCTTGAACGTCTGCGGATCCAGGAAGCTCAAGAGATTCTTACCATTCGAGAGCACGAGATGCGTGCCGTCGAAGGTCAGCCCCCAGCCCTGTCCCGAATACTTGTGCTCGCGCAGCTTCTCGAACGACTCGCGGTCGTAGACGAGCGCCCGCCGCGAACGCCACGTCAGCTGGATCAACTCGTCGCCGAGAAGGACGAGCCCCTCGCCGAACAGCTCGCGCGGCAGGTCGATGTGTTGAACAACTTCACCGTCCTCGAGCCGCACGCGGCGCAGAGTTGATTGCTCGTAGAGGCCCGTGCTTTCGTAGAGGAAGCCGTCCTTGTAGAGCAGCCCCTGGCAGTACGACTCGGGCGCGCGCGGATACTGCTTCACGAGTCGGTAGCCGAGGACGGGCACGGCCGCGCTGACCGCGCCCTCCTCCTTCGAACAGGTGCTTGTGAAGACGACGACGACCGCGAGGACCGTTCGACAGGTGTGCGAGAGCGTCAAGGAGTGAAGGTGATTCCGATGCCGTTGGTGAAGTTGAAGCCCGAGCCACACGGTCCGGCCGGGTCGCGGTAGGCGAGCTGGAAGTGCCAGCTGTCCCCCGCCGTGACCGCGCCGGCCGCGCCGAAGTTCGCGACCGAGTAGGCGACGAGCCCGGGTCCTTCCTCGATGACCCCCCAGGGCCCGGAGTCGCGTACGGGGAAGCGGAAGATGCCGATGCCCCCGGTCGCGATGCACAGCACGCCGTCGCCGAAGGGAACCTGCGTCCGGCCGCCCCCCATGAACACGAGACCGAACTGGTTCGGCGGCAGGTTCGCGGCGACGAGCAGGAGGTCGTCCGCGGCCACGCTGTTCGACCCCTGGTTCGGACCGAGGAAGCCCTTGAACCCGGTCGAGTTGAAGCAGCCGCCCGGAATCCCGGTCGGCTGATCGTTGCCGCAGGGACCGAGTCCCTGGAGGCACTCGCAGTAGTAGTCGACCTGCGCTGTCGCCCGCGGCGCGAGCGCCACGGCGAAAAGGGTCGCCAAAAGGATCGAGGGCAAACTCGAGTAAGTCATGGCACAAGACCTCCGTTCAGTCTCGACGCACGTAGCGTCCACCCGTGTCGGACGTCAGCCAGCGTAGCAGAGTCGAGTCCTGACCGATCGTAATGCCGTGGATCCGCACGCGGCGCGACGCATTCCAGCGCCGAACTTCCTCGCGAATCGCCGCGATGTCAGTGATCTCGCCCTCGGTCGGCGCGCCGTCACTGATCAGGTAGATCGTGTCGACAAGCGGGTCGGAAAAGGCGAGCTCGAGCGCCGGGTAGAGGGCGGTCGCGCCGAGAGCGTACTGCTCGCGGATGAATCGCAGCGACTTCTGGCGATGCGCCTTCTTCATCTTGACGAGCTTCTTCGCCAGCGCGCGCACCTCGGTCTCGAAGAAGATCAAGTTGAAGAGCCGCCCGTCGGGCATGGCGCGCAGGATCCCGGTCAGCTCCTCCTTCGCGACGTCCATGCGCGAGGGTTTCGAGGGGTCCTGCGGCCCGCTCGGATCGACGCCTAGGCCGGCATTCGTGCGCATCGATCCGGAGACGTCCAGAACGAACACGACGCGCTCGCTGAAGACCTCCGCGCCGTAGAACGTGGCCGCGACCGAACGGCCCTGCTCGGCGAGACGTTCCTTCGCGATGCGCTCCGCCTTCTCGACCGCCGCGACGTCGGGCACCTCGAAGCGCTCGCCCTCGCGCGCCCAGAAGCGCCTCCACGGGTCGACCCGGCGGCCGAGGTCGAGCCCCGTGAGCACGCGCAGTGCGGCATAGACGTCCTCGCGCATGCGCCCCACCTCGACCTCGAGACGGTCGATCAGGAGCGGGATCGAGTCCTTGCGCCGCAGCCGCGCGAGCTGCTCGATCGCGGTCGAGCGCACCGGCCACTCGTCGTCGCGGGTCAGCTCGCCGAGCCGCTGCAGCGCAGGCTCGGTCCGCACGTGCACGAGCGCCTCGGCCGCCCCCATTCTCAACAAGGGGTCGCGGGCGCGGGAGAGCTCGAGGATCTCGTCGCGCCATTCGGGCTCGGTCAGCTCGAGTCGGCCCAGCGCGACCACGGCCGCGCGCCGCAGCGACGGTTCCTTCGAGCGGAACAGCGGCCGCAGCTTCGGTCCGAGGCCCTTGGCGTCGTCGCGCCGCACGACGTGCGCGAGCGCCGCGGCCGCGACGGCCGGATCCGAGTCGTCGAACACCTCCGCGAGCGCGCGGGTGAGCGCCTCCCCTTCGCGCCGCGCCAACAGGTCGATCAGGAGGAGCTTCCAATCGCGCGACGTATCGCCCTCCAGCATGTGCTCGACGAGCAACGCCTCGAGCTCGGGCTGGGTGCAGCGCTCCAGCGCGCGGCACACGACCTCGCGCTCGCGCTTGCCTGCGTCCGCTTCCTTCTCTCTTGCGTCGACGCCGAGACTGGGAGTTGCCGGCTCCCACCCCACCGAGGCGAAGTCCAAGACGAGCCGCAGGGCGTCCACCTCGCCGCGCGCGGCGAGCCGCGCCACGAGCGCGTCGCAGGCGAGACTGCGACACGCGGGGTCGGAGTGTTCGACGAGCACGCGCTCCAAGATCGGTAGCGCGTCGTCACCGAACGCGCGCAGGGTGTGCACGACGACCGGCCGCGCGCTCTTGTTCTTGATGCGGAAGGCCTGACGCGCCAGGAACTGTCGCGCGCGGTCCGCGTGGACCCCACCCGCGAACGTTGCGAACGCCTCGATCGCGGGCTGCAGCGCCTCGATCTTCTTGAGCGCCTGCGCCGCCTCCTCGAGCACCTCGAGAGCCGCCTCGTCGCCCAGGCCCGCGAGCTCTGTGAAGACGTCGGGATGGACCCGATCCTTCTCCTTTTGGATGCGCCGCGCGAGCTCGTCCGCGTCCTGGCCGAAGCCGGTCGCCGCGAGGCCCACCACGATGATGGCCGCGCGCACGACGGCCCGAGTCCACTTCACTTGAGACCGAGCTTCCTCTTGTTGTCCTTGATGTACGAGAGAGCCTTGGCCGAGTCCCCCGGGTGCTCGCCCTCCGCCGGTCGGAAGACTTGGCCGGTCAGCTCCTTCAACGACCACGCGACGTCGCGGCGAATCTTGGACCACTTCTCCCAGCGCGAAGCCCAGTACGAGCCGGGCGGATTGCTCGGAGAGTCGACGGCTCCGGGTTCGGGCGCGGCGAGCTGCTCACACAGCGCGCGCACGATCGAGTAGTCGTTCGTCTTGATCGTTCCGAAGTAGCGAACGCTGGCGCGCATGATGTCCTCGTGCTCGAACGCCTTGAAGAGTTTGTAGACGTCCGGCTCGACCTTGCGGTTCCCGACCTGCGCCAACGACAGGATGACCGCCCCGAGCGCCTTGGGCTTGTCCTTGCGAAGGCGCTTGTCCTTGAACGCCTTGACGAGGGCGGAGCTCGCCTTCTTATCGCCCGGGAAGTTCGCGAGGAGACGCGCCGCCGCCGCCTGAACGGCGCCCTCGCGCTCGAACAACAGCAGCTTCTTCTCCTTCTTCTTCCGCATGCCGAGCTCCTCGGCCTGTGCCTCGACCGCGGCCTTGTCAACCTTGGTGAGCTTGTAGGAGAGCGCCTCGCGCGCAACGACGGCGAGCTCGGGATTGTTGAAGGAGACCATCTCGTCCAGGACGCGCATCAGCTCGGCGCCGTCCTTGGCCACGAGCGCCGCCTCCTGCTTCTTCATCAGGAGGTCGAGTTGCGCCGGTCCGGCCGCCTCGATCTTGGGCGGCTCCTCGAGCGGCTCCTGCGCGCGGACGGGCGCAGTGAAGAGAAAGCAAACGAGCGCGACAGGTGCGACGGACGCGATGACGGAGCGATCCTGCATGGCGTAACCTCCGGAGGCTTTGTGCGCCGATTGTAACCGAGTCGCGCAGTCGCAGGTCAAACGCGCCGTCAGTCGCGGAATCGGCCTGCAGCCGCGCCTGGTAGGCAGCGTGGAGAGCCGCATCCTCGCGTGCGCTCTCGGCGAAAAAGATGAAGCCGGGACACCTGAGGAAGCCGTCGCGCTCGAACGCCGCGCGGGCCGCATGCCCGTCGAAACCCCGTACGTCCTCGACGTTCATGACGGTAGTGTAGCCGCATGCCCGCAACGATTCAGGCCCGCGCCGCCATCGCCGACGCGAGTGGTGGTTTCGTGTTCGAGGAGGTCGACGTCGACCCGCCGCGCGCCGGCGAGGTGCTGGTCGAGATGCGCGCTTCGGGCGTGTGCCACACGGACTGGGACTGGGTCCGAATCACCGATGACGCCCACGTGATCGGGCACGAGGGCGCGGGAGTCGTCGCCCTTGTCGGGGAGGGAGTCGAGCGCGTCGCGCGCGGAGACGCGCTCGTTCCCAACTGGGCCATTCCCTGCGGCACCTGTTCTTGGTGCGAGCGCGGAGCGGAGTCGATCTGCGAGTCGAAACCGCTCGTCCCCCACGAATGCACCCGTTGGCGCGGCCAGGGCATTCGCCGCAACTTCGAGCTGGGCACGATGTCGACGCACGCGATCGTGCGCGAGGAAGCCGTGATCGCGATCCCGACAGGCTGCTAGCCGGGTGGCGTGCCCGCGACGCACAGGAACGCGTCATCGCTGCACGGGCGCGTCAGCCGCGACAGGACGAGCAGCGTGACGACGTTGGCGGCGAGCCCGTAAGCGCCCGCGTGGATCGCGAACGGCCGGGACTCCGGCGAGACGACGAACCACGTGTTCACGACGATGCCGGCACAGAGGCCGCCGAACACGGCGGCACCGCTGATGCGTCGGGCGTACAGTGTCGCGACCACGGCTGGAAAGAACTGCGTCACCGGCCCGTAGGCGTAGATCAAGAGCCCCGCCAGCGAACCGCGGTACGAGATGGCGAGCGCGTACGAGCCCAGCATGACGACGACGACCAGGCGCCGGATCCAGGCGCGCTCCTTGTGCGGGTCGAGCTCCTTCCCGAACGCCGTCGCGATCCCGTCGCGCACGACGATCGATGCCGCCGCGTGCACCATCGCGTCTCCCGACGACATCGACGCGGCGAGCGCGCCGGCGCAGAAGAGCCCCACGACGATCGCGGGCAGCTCGGTGTGCATCATCATGTGCGGCAGGATCTGATCCGCCCGCGGCGGCGCCGGTTCGAACAGCACCCCCGCGAACCCGATGATCAGGATTGGGACGAGAAAGATCTGAAACGTCGGATAGAGGACGACGGTCCGCCGAATCGTCCGCTCACTGCGCGCGGTGTAGGCCTTCATGAAAAGGTGCGGCCACATCGAGAAGCCCAGGATCGACACGATCACGGTGCTCGAGTATTCCGACCATGCCCAGGGCGCTCCGGTCGAGGTCAAGCCGGGCGCGCGCAGGAGCTCGGGCCTCTCGTTGGCGATGCGCTCGAACATCGGTCCGATGCCGCCGTAGAGCAGCTGCGGCAGGTACAGCCCCATGAACCACGCGAGCGCCATCATGAAGATGCCCTGGAACGTGTTCGTCCAGCCGACGCCGAGAACACCGCTCTTGAGGACGTAGGCGAGAACGACGCCGTAGACGATCGCGGCCCCCTGCCACTGCTCGATCCCGCCGCGCGTCACGGTCTCCAGCACGTAGCCCGCCCCCTTCATCTGGAGCGCGAGGTAGGGAACGAACGCCATAACGCTGATCACCGCCATCACGCCGGCGATGGCGGGCATCGAATACCGAGCCGCGATCATCTCGGCTTGCGTGACGAAACCGTAGTGCCGGCCGAGACGGGCGGCCCGTGGCCCCAGGAAGTAGAAGGGCAAGAACCCGAGTGCCCCGTACGCAAGGATGTAGAGGCCGGCCACCCCGCGTGAGTAGGCCCAGCCTGGCATTCCGAGGAAGGCGAAGGCGCTGAAGATCGTCGCTCCGGTGATGAAGTACATCACCAAGGTTCCGAGCGAGCGGTCGCCGGCTACGTACCCCGTGGCGCTGTCGCTCGTGCGCTTGCTCGGCCACATGCCGATCGCCAGACAGGCCACGAGGTAAGTCGCTGAGACGGAGACGACGACTGCGGAAGAAGTCACGGGTCGCGCCTAACCCTTTCCAGACTCCGGTCATAGAGAGCCACGGCGACGAAGCTCAACAACACCCAAAGAACGTTCCACGCAAACACGAAGGGCAGACCGAGAATCGTCGGACGCACGCGATCACCGATCCAAGCGTATCCCGGCCATGAGATCGCGGTGAGACACACGACCACGTAGGCGGCGAGTGCGCAGTGTGATCGGAGGGCGCTCATGCGGACGGACTACGATGACTCTTCGACGAGTCGTGCACAACCCACAAGACTCGCGGGTTGAAGACTCGGGCGCCGGCCCGCCTAATAGGCCAACCCAAGAGAGAGAGAAACATTGGCACGCACAAAGGAATTTGACCCGGACACCGCGCTCGAACGAGCGATGGAGGTGTTCTGGTACCACGGCTACGAGGCGGCGACTCTTCCCGAGTTACTCGACGAGATGGGGATCAGCCGGCAGAGCCTGTACGACACGTACGGCGACAAGCGCACGCTGTTTCTCGCGGCGCTCGAGCGCTACCTCGGCATCATGGACGAGGACTTCGAATACCTCGAAGACTTGGACGCCACGCTCGACACCGTGCGCGAATACGCGGACGGCGTCGCGCGCACGATGACGTCGGGTGAACCGCGCGCGTGCATGATTCTGCGCACGTCGATCGAGCTCGCCCGCATCGACGAGGAGGTGCACGAGATCGTGACGCGCTTCACGCGCCGTCTCGAGCGCACATTCGGCCGTGCGGTCGAGAATTCGATCGAGAACGGCGATATCGTCACGGACAAGTCACCGCGCGCGATCGCACGGTTTTTGTTCAGCACGATCCAAGGCTTGAGCATCTTGGCTTGCACGGGCGCTTCGCGCAGGACGCTGAAAGACGTGCTCGACATCGCGTTCGGCGCGATTCACTAGCCTGGCCCTGATGGGGTAGTACCGAGCCCGCGCAATCACCACCACTTACGGAGAGCGTCCCGGAGGGGCGGGCCTGCGGCCCATCCTTCGGGACGCTCTCCGTAAGTGGTGGTGATTGCGCGGGCTCGGTACTACCCCATCAGCCGCCCTTGCGGATCCGTCATGAATTGCCGCGGGACCGTACGCACATGTCGCCAGAGGCGCGTTTGGCCACGAGCTCGGTCCGGGACCGCGCGCAATTCCAGCCGATTCAGGGTTGAGGAGGAGGCGACTCATGTCCGATCAAGTAATCTAGATATGGTGATGGCTCTCGCGACCACATCCCGCCTCCTCAAGGCCCTCGGCGACGAGACGCGCCTGCGGATCCTCCATCTGTTGTCCCAGAACGAGCTGTCCGTCTCTGAGCTGATGGAGATCCTCAACATGGGCCAGAGCCGGATCTCGACGCATCTCACCCTGCTCAAGGAGATGGGTCTCGTCTGCGACCGACGGGCGGGACGACGCAGCTACTACGACCTTGTACCCGGGCCCGCCGCCGAGCTCTTCGAACGCGTGCTCGAAGAGCGGGGGCTCGTCGACGAGCTTGGACCGGACGTAGCGGGCCTGCGCGGGGTTCTGGCGCGACGGCGGGACAAGACGCGCTCGTACTTCGACCGCGTCGCCGCAACGTTCGGTGAACAGGTGCTCCCGGGACGCACGTGGGAGGGACTCGCGCGCGCGATCCTGCGCCTCGCGCCGCGCGCGCGGTACGTCGACCTCGGCATTGGCGACGGGTTGTTGACGTTGATGCTGGCCGAGGCCGCCGAGTCCGTCACGGCGGTCGACCTGTCGCCCGCGATGCTCCAACAGCTCGAGGTGCGCGCCAAGCGCAAAGGCATCGACAACGTCGTGACCGTCGAGGGCGACATCGAGGATCTGCCGCTAGCGCCCGCGAGCTACGACTGCGCGGTGTTGAGCCAGGCGCTGCACCATGCCCACGTGCCCGCGCGCGCGCTCGGCGAAGCGCGCAGGATCTTGGTGCCCGGGGGGCGAGTCCTCGTCATCGAGCTGCTCGCCCACAGCGAGAGCTGGGTGCGCGACAAGCTGCAACACGTCCACCTCGGGTTCACTGAGGACGCCCTCGAATCGCTCGTTCGCGAAGCGGGCTTCGAAAACGTCTCCGTACAACGGGCGGCTCGCGACCCCCAGCCACCGCACTTCATGACTCTGATCGCCACCGGTAACGTCCCAGCATGACTGCACCTGGACTCGACACGCGCACGACGGAGACCCGCCAGTGCCTCGAACAGCTCCTCGCGGAGCGAATCCTCGTCCTCGACGGAGCGACCGGGACGATGTTCCAGGGCTACTCGCTGGAAGCGTCGGATTACTCGGCCAAGCGCTTCGCCGATCACCCGAAGGATCTCAAGGGCAACCACGACCTGCTCTCGCTGACGCAGCCACAGCTCGTCACCGAGGTTCACGAGAGCTTCCTCGAAGCGGGCGCGGACCTCATCGAGACGAACACGTTCACGGCGACCTCGGTGTCGCAAGCGGAGTACGGCCTCGACGCTCACACGTACGAGATGAACCTCGAAGCGGCGCGTATCGCTCGGCTCGCTGCCGATCGCTGGAGCGACCGCACCCCCGACCAGCGACGCTTCGTCGCCGGCTCGATCGGACCGACGAGCAAGACGCTGTCCCTGTCCGAAAAGGTCGAGGAGCCGAGCTTCCGCAGCCTGACGTTCGACGCGCTGAAGGCGTCGTACGCCGAACAGGTGCGCGGGCTCGTCGACGGCAACGTCGACGTCCTGCTCGTCGAGACAATCTTCGACACGCTGAACTCCAAGGCAGCTCTCGTCGCCATCGACGAGGTCCTGGCCGAGCGCGGCACCGACGTGCCCTTGATGATCTCGGTCGCGATCACTGATGCGAGCGGGCGGACGCTCTCCGGCCAGACGATCGACGCGTTCTGGAACTCGGTGCGCCACGCGAATCCGCTGACGGTCGGCGTCAACTGCTCGCTCGGTGCCAAGGACATGCGTCCCTACGTCGCCGAGCTCGCCAAGATCGCGACGACGTTCGTGTCCAGCTACCCGAACGCGGGGTTGCCGAACGCGTTCGGCGAGTACGACGAAGCACCCCGGACGACCGGCGGGCTGCTCTCCGAGTTCGCCCAGAGCGGCCTCGTCAACCTCGTCGGCGGGTGCTGCGGGACGACCCCCGAGCACGTCCGGCGCATCTGTGAAGGCGTCGCCAACGTCGAGCCGCGCTCGCTACCGAAAGCCTCGTCGCCGCCCCTGACGCGCTACTCGGGGCTCGAGACGTTGACCGTGCGACCGGACACCAACTTCTTGATGGTCGGTGAGCGCACGAACGTGACCGGTTCGGCGCGCTTCCGCAAGCTGATCAAGGCGGACGACTTCGACACCGCGCTGGATGTCGCACTCGACCAGGTGCGGGGCGGCGCCAACATCCTCGACGTCAACATGGACGAGGGCATGCTCGACTCCGAGCAGGCCATGACGACGTTCCTGAACCTGATCGCCACCGAGCCCGAGATCGCGCGCCTGCCGATCATGATCGACAGCTCGAAGTGGTCGGTGATCGAGGCCGGCCTCAAGTGCATCCAGGGCAAGGGCATCGTCAACTCGATCTCGCTCAAGGAGGGCGAAGAGGACTTCCTCGAGAAGGCGCGGACCATCAAGCGCTACGGGGCGGGCGCCGTCGTCATGGCGTTCGACGAGGTCGGGCAAGCCGACACGACGGAGCGCAAGATCGAGATCTGCCAGCGTGCCTACCGCTTGCTCGTCGAAGTCGCCGGCTTCCCCGCCGAGGACATCATCTTCGACCCCAACATCCTCGCGATCGCGACCGGCATCGAGGAGCACGACCGCTACGCGATCAACTTCATCGAGGCGACGCGCACGATCAAGGCGACCTGTCCGGGCGTCAAGGTTTCCGGCGGCGTCTCGAACCTCTCCTTCTCGTTCCGCGGCAACAACCGCGTGCGCGAGGCGATCCACAGCGCGTTCCTCTACCACGCCATCGAAGCCGGGATGGACATGGGGATCGTGAACGCCGGGCAACTCGAGGTGTACGAGGACCTCCCCAAGGACGTGCTCGAGCACGTCGAGGACATTCTGTTCGCGCGGCGCTCCGACGCGACCGAGCGCATGATCACCTTCGCCGAACAGATCAAGGGCGACGGCAAGAAGAAGGTCGAGGACCTGAAGTGGCGCGAAGGTACGGTCGCCGAGCGACTCAGCCACGCCCTGGTACACGGGATCGTCGACTACATCATCGACGACACGGAAGAGGCGCGCCAAGGGGTCGCCCGTCCGCTCCTGGTGATCGAGGGCCCCTTGATGGACGGCATGCGCGTCGTCGGCGATCTGTTCGGTGCCGGCAAGATGTTCCTGCCGCAGGTCGTCAAGAGCGCGCGGGCGATGAAGAAAGCCGTCGCGTACCTCGAGCCCTACATGGACGCCGACAAGCAGAGCGCGTCGAGCCAAGGCAAGATCGTCATGGCGACCGTCAAGGGCGACGTGCACGACATCGGCAAGAACATCGTCGGCGTCGTCCTCGGCTGCAACAACTACGAGGTGATCGACCTCGGCGTGATGGTGCCGGCGGAGAAGATCCTGCAGACCGCCATCGAGGAAGGCGCCGACATGATCGGCCTGTCGGGTCTGATCACTCCGTCGCTCGACGAGATGGTGCACGTCGCCCAGGAGATGGAGCGTCAGGGCTTCGAGCTGCCGCTCCTGATCGGCGGCGCGACGACGAGCACGCAGCACACCGCCGTCAAGGTTGCGCCCGGCTACACCCACCCCGTCGTGCACGTGCACGATGCGTCCCGCTCCGTCGGCGTCGTCTCCGACCTGCTCGATACCGAGCGCCGCAAGCGGGTCGACACCGAGAACCGGGCGCGGCAGGAGAAGCTGCGCGAGCAGTTCCGGGACAAGCGCGACAAGCCGCTCCTGTCCTTCGCCGACGCGTGCGCCAACCGCCTCGCGATCGAGTGGCGGCCCGAGGACGTGTCGACGCCCGAGTTCGTCGGCCGCCGCGCCGTCGAGGACGTCCGGCTCGCCGAGATCGCGCGCTACATCGACTGGACCTTCTTCTTCAGCGCCTGGGAGCTGAAGGGCAAGTTCCCCGGCATCCTCGACGACGAGAAGTACGGCGCCGCCGCACGCGAGCTGTACGCGCACGGCCGCGAGATGCTGGAGCGCATCATCAAGGAGGACCGGATCACGCCACGCGCCACCTACGGGTTCTGGCCCGCCGCAAGTGACGGTGAGGACGTGGTGCTGTTCGAGGACGAGGCGCGAACGCGCGAGCTCGCGCGCTTCCCGATGTTGCGCCAGCAGTCGAGGCAGCACAACGAGCGCCCCAACCGCTCGCTCGCCGACTACGTCGCGCCGTTGGATTCGGGCGTCACCGACCACGTCGCTGCCTTCGCAGTGACGGCCGGCATCGGCGCCGACGCGTTCGCGCGGGCCTTCGAGGACAGCGGCGACGACTACAGCTCGATCCTCGTCAAGGCGCTGGCCGATCGGCTGGCCGAGGCGTTTGCCGAGCTGATGCACGAGCGCATCCGCCATGAGTGGTCCTACGGCGCGCACGAGGTGTTCACGAACGAGGAGCTGATCGCCGAGACCTACCGCGGGATCCGTCCCGCCTTCGGCTATCCCGCCTGCCCCGATCACAACCCGAAGACCCAGCTCTTCGAGCTGCTCGATGGACCGGGCGTCGGGATCGGGTTGACCGAGAGCCTCGCGATGACCCCCGCGGCGAGCGTCAGCGGCCTCGTCTTCGCGCACCCCCAGGCCCGCTACTTCAGCGTCGGCCGGCTCGCTCGCGACCAGGTCGAGGACTACGCGCGCCGCATGGGAATGGACGTCGCGACGGCGGAACGCTGGCTCGGGCCCAACCTCGGCTACGACACTTGACCCGGCGTGGCCGCCGCGCCTGGCGGCCTGGAGAGGATTCGCTAGCATGCGGCACATGCGCACCGTGTTGCTGACCTGCCTTCTCGCACAGACGCCCGGAACGGGATTCGAACCACTCCTGGTCGGCGCCGCCGACGCAAACCGCGACGGCAAGACCACAGCGGTCGAGTGGACCGCGTTCGTCGATGCGGTCGCGCCCACCGACCCGGTCGACGCCGACGCGGTCAAGGTCGCCATCCTCCGGCACCTGCTCGATGCGAACACCGACGGCACGCTGATGCGCGACGACGTCGATGCCACCTTTGCCGCGATGGATGCCGACGGCAACGGCGCACTCGCCGCGGACGAGACGGGGCTCGGCGGCGGTTCGCGCGCGGGCGCGCGGCGCCGAGGGTTCGCGAACCGGCTCGCGCGCGGGGTCCTCGCACAGGCCGCCGATGCCGACGCATCCGGCGACGTGACGGGCGAGGAGTGGTCGACACTCGTGGCCGCCGTCACCGCGGAGGCGGTCCCGGACGAAGTCCTGCGCGGCTGGATGCAGACCGCGGAGCGAGCCCCCGGTGGACGGACGGCCTTCACGCCCGGCATCTTCATGATGACAGTGGGCAGCAGCCTCGACGTCGACAAGAGCGGCGACGTGTCGCGGGCGGACCTCACTTCCGCCTTCGCGAGCCTCGACACGAGCGGGGACGGCGACGTCGACGCGTCCGAGCTCGTCGTCCGGCCTTCGGGCGGCGGACCGGCGCCACAGGCAGGTCCTCCGATCGACCGCAGCCAGCCGCCGCTCATGCCCTGGCAGCGCAACCTCGACGATGCGCTCGCGCTCGCCAAGGCGACCGGCAAGCCGCTCTTGGTCTGCGTCAACATGGACGGCGAGGCCGCGAGCGAGTCGCTCGCCTGGGGCCGCTACCGCGACCCTGAGTTCGCCAAGCTCGCACAAGGCTTCGTGTGCGTCCTCGCATCGCCCGACCGGCGCAACGTGCGCGACCACGACGACCGCGGCCGGCGCATCACGGACACGCGTTTCGGCACGGTCGTGAACGCCGAGCACATCGACATCGAGCCCAAGCTCTTCGCGCGCTACTTCAGCGACCGGCGTGTCGCCCCCCGCCACGTCGGCGTCAGCCCCGGCGGCAAGATCCTGTTCGACATCTACCTGACGAACGAGCTCTCGTTGATCGACGCGGCCCTGCGCGAGCACGGTACGCCGGACGTGGAGGTCGGGGTGCCCGCGACCGAAGCGGAGCGGCTCGCGAGTCCAGCGTCGGAGCACCGCACGCAACTCGAGTCCGCGTTCCTGGCAGGCGACGAAGCCACGAGAGCCAGGCTCGCGAGCCTGGCGCTCTCCGCGCTGCGCGACACGCAGCATCCCGAGCTCCTGCGCCTCGCCCTGCACGACCCAGAGCCGGCCATCGTGCGCCAGGGTTTGTGGACGCTCATTCAGCACATCGAAGTGGCACCCGTCGAAATGCTGCCCCGCGCGGCCTACCTCGCGGGTGCCGAGCCGCGCCTGCGCGGCGCGCTCGTCGCCGCGCTGGCGGACCGCGCGGAGACCGATCGCGACGCGCTGCGACGCGTCCGCGTGCAGCGGCTCGCGCGGGTCTTCGAGGCCCTGCACACGGGGTCGCGAGCGATCGACGCCGAGCGCTGGAAGCTCGTGCTGGCGGTCTCGAGCGTCGGACCGGCGGCTCCCCCGTCACCCGCGGGAGTCGACGCCCTGACCGAGCAGATGGCTCGCATCGAGGAGCGACTGGCGACGCGCCCGGGTGACGGCCAGCTCAACCTGTTGATGGCTGCCGCGACCATGAACCTCGCGCGGATTCGCCTCTTCGAAGGGCTGAACCCGACGTTCCTCTTGGAGGACGTCCGCGTCTCGGCGAAAGCGGCACTCGCAGGCGGCATCCCCAACGCCGAGGCGGCGCAGGCCTACGTCGCGTGGTCCTCCTACCTGCTCGGCGACTTGGATGAGGCGGCGCAGTACGCGAGCGAAGCGCGGTCCGGCCTGATCGCCGACGCCGGCTCCACGCTGGCGCACGCGGTCTTGAACGTCGACGCCGACGTGCGGACGCGCAAGCTGTACGAAGCCACGCCCGACACGTGGACGGTCGAGGTCCTCGCTGACACGTGCGCCGCGCACGCGACTCTCCTCGCTCACCCCGCGTGCACCGAGGGCGAGGCCAAACGCGCGATCGCCTTCTTCGGCACGATCGAGGCCTACGCGGAGCAGGAGGCCGCGATCCGCGGGGCCCTCGAGCGCTTCCCGCTGTCTCCCGACCTGCACGCCCAGCTGCGGACCCAGACCCTGCGCGACCACGGCGCCGCCGGTCTCGAACGCATCTACGGCAAGGTCCGCATCCCCGAGCAGCACGCCGCCACGACTGAGTGGTTCGCGGGGCTCGCCGCGCTGGTCGCAGCCGAGCACTACGTGTCGAACAAGCGCAGCGTCGAAGCCCTCGCTGCCTACCAGCTCTCGATCGACCGGTTCCAAACGTCGGTCGAGCTCAGCCCCAGCTTCGAGGGTTCCGCGACCCACTACACGGCGCTCGATCACGCGGGCCGCGCCCGGCTGCTGACGGCCGCGCGCAAGTGGGACGAGGCGCAGGACTCGATCCGGTCGGCACTCACGGCGAACGCCTCCGCCATCCAGGCGGAGGACGGCCTCGGCAAGAGCCCGGCCCAATCGGCGAGCGAGCTCTGGAACGCGCTCGTGCGCGCCGGCGAAGTCGACCACGCGGAGGTGCTCGGGAGCATGCTGAACGATCTTGGCATCGAGATACGCCCCGCACGGTGAGCGGTCCCGCGGGCGTCCCCCTGACGGACGCGTTCCCGCGCGCGGAAGGCGACCTCGCGGAGTACCGGTTGAGCGCGGACGAGGTCGCCGCGTTCCACGCGAGCGGCTTCCTCTTCCCGCGCCCGCTCCTCACCCCCGCGCAAGTGACGGAGCTCCGCGCGCGCCTCGGCTCGATCGGGGAGCGGCTCATCGAGCTTCGCGACCGCTTGTACGAAGTCGAGAGTGCGTGGCTCGAGCGGCCGAACGAGGTCGTTCTGCACTTTCTCGGCGCGTGGCTCGTCGACGACTGGTTCCACGACCTGATCTTCCATCCGGGCGTCACGGTGCCGCTGGCGCAGCTGCTCGGCACCGATCGCCTGCGCTTCTGGCACGACCAGACGTTTTGGAAACCGGCTCATCACCCGGGCGTCGTGCCGTGGCACCAGGACTATTCGTACTGGACGCGCACCGAGCCCGCGAACCACATCACCATGTTCATCAGCCTCGACGACATGGACGCGTCGAACGGAGGCCTGCAGTACGTGCCTGAAAGCCATCGCTGGGGCCTCTTGCCGCGGCTTTCGTTCGGAGGCGCCGCGGACCAGGCCCTCGAGCATCTCACGCCGGAGCAGCGCGCGCAGTTCGAGCCGAAACAGGTCGAGCTGCACGCCGGTCAAGCGGCGATCCACCACTCGCACCTGATCCACGGTTCCCTGGGCAACCCATCCGACCGGCCGCGTCGCGCGATCGTCTTGAACTTCATGGGGCCCGAGACACGCTGCGCGGACGACTCGGAGCCGTTGTTGCGCGGCACGCCGGCCATCGCGCGCGGGGCGCTGGTCGATGGCGCGTACCACCCGATCGTGTGGCGCTCCAAGCCCAGGGGCTAGCCCACTCAGATTTCGCTGCGAGCGCTCGGTCTGGAAGGAAACAGACCCGGTGCCGCTTGCGGCACCAGCGGGGCTGCGGAACCGGCCCCGCTATCCGCCCTTCTTCGCCCGCGTCTTGATCAGCTTCTTGTTCTCCGCGTACACGGCGGACTCGTCGTAGCTGTCGCGCAGCTTCTTGTACAGCTTGCGCGCCGCGCCCTGGTCACCTTCGTCCCACAGCCGACCGGCTCGATCGAAGATCCTCTGTGCCTTCGCTTCGTCGACCGCCTCGTCTTCCTCGTCGTCTCCGCCGCCGAGCAGGTCGCCGATGTCGAGCTCGTCCTGGATGCGCTTCGTCAGCGCCTTCTTGGCGAGCCCATCGATCACGCCCTTCCACTCGAGCTTGGGCCTGCTGCTCGTGCCACGGATCGGGACCTGGATCGTGTCGCCGCGCAAGGACGAGAGGAAGTCGTAGCGCTCGATCAGCGCGTCGTCGACCGGCACGTTCCACTTCAGCTTGAGGCTCTGGTCCAGCCCGACGCTGCCGGTGAACGTCGTCTTCGTCCCGCCCAGCGTCCACGTCCAGTCTCCGTCGTACTTGAGACGCCCCGAATCGATCTGGAATCCGACCGGGTCGAGGGAGAGCTCGCGGCCCGAGTCGGCGTCGAACGCCTCGAACAGCTTGTTGACGAGCGGCGAGCCGACGAGCAAGGCCTCGTCGATCTCGAGGTGGCCCGAGCCGCGCAAGAGATCCTTCGGCAGCGCGTCCCAGCCTTGCTTCAGCTCTTCCAGGCTCAAGGGCCCGTTGTACTCGAGCTCGAGCGCACCGCTGATCAGTCCGCCGAGCTGGCCGCCCTTCAGTCCGTCGACAGCTCCGAAGGCGGGATGCGCGAGCGCGAGCAGGGGCGAGAGTCCGGCGTTGACGGAGACCGCATCGAGCTCGAGCGCGATCCGGCCGCCCGCGGGCTCGTCGCCCAGCGGTTCGGGGCGCAGGGAGGCCTCGATCCCCAGGGTCCCGCCATTCGCGCGCAGATCGCCCTTCACGGTCGCGACGCCCTCGCCCGCCTGGACGTCGAGTCGACCCTGCGTCGCGAGACCCGTCGTCTCGAACAGGCCCAGGCCGACACTCATGTCGCCGCGTGCACGGTTCAGGATCGAAGCCGGATCGAGCACGTCGACCTCGCCGTCCAGCTGCATCGTCAGCGACTCGCGTTCCGCGCCCGAGAGCTTGCCCGGGAGCCACGGACCGAGCAGTGCCCCCAAGCGATCTGGCACGTAGGTGAACTCGCCGCGCAGCCCCTCGACCACGAGCGGCGCCTTCTCGTCCTCGGCCGCCAGCCCGATGAGCCTGCCGGCCAGCGTCCCCGCGAGGAACGTCGAGTCGATCGCCACGTCGAGGTCCGTCGCATCCGCCGGCGGCGCGATCTTCGTCACGTCGAACGTGACCTCGACCTGCGGGTCCTCCACGCCGACGGCGGAGCGCCCCTCGACCTCGGGCACGACCCAGACGAAGTCGCGGACCATCAGCTTGCCCTTCGCGGCGAGATCGTCCCCCTCGAGGGTCACGATCGAGCTCGCGTCGACTGCGCCCGAACCGCTGTAGCCGCCGAGCTCGAGGAAGGGGCCGAGGTCGCGAAGAATGGCCTCGACGCCGGCGTCGAGCGTGATGCGGTACACGGCACGCTCCGCCGTCGACTCCGGCTGGCTCGCGAGCCCGAGTCGCGCCGTCTCCGACGTGTAGCTCGCCTCCACCTCGAGGGGCGCTTCCTCCGCTCCGGTCGAGCTTGCGGTGTACGTGACGCGCGCGGCCCGCTGCGACAGCGGCGCGCCTTCGGCCGGCGTCACCGTGACCAGCGCCGCATCGAGGTGGCCGTCGATGCGCCAGGCGCCGTCCTCGGCGGTGAAGAGCCGCGTGCGTGCCGCCAGCGGTTCGCCCGAGAGCGCGTAGCCGAGCGCCGTCAGCCGATCGGGCACGAGTCGCGACACGACGACCGCGGTCGCTTCCGGATCGCTGGCCGACTGGTCTTCCAGCGACCAGAGCAGCGTGCCGCCGAGGTCGAGGCCTTCGAGGTCGACGAGCTCGGCGAGGTTGTTGCCGAGGCTCTCGAGGTCCGCGTTCAGCTCGAGCTCGGTGCCGGTCAGGTCGAGCGCCTGCGCGCCCGCGGCGAGACCGGCCGCGCGCACCGCGCCGGACAGACGCACCGGCCCGAACGCCGCGTCGATCCCGCCGATCGAGAGCAGGTCGCCATCGCCCTGCGCGGCGAAGACGACGCGCGCCTGGCTCAGCTCACCGAGGTCGAGCAGCTCGCCGCTCTCCCCCCTCGCCGCGACGTCGCGCACGCGCACATCGACGTCGACGCGGCCCGGCAGGAGCCCTCCGAGCGAATCGTCGACGTCGATGTGCGAGCTTCCGACGATGCGGCCCTCGACGTCGAGCCCCTCGCGCATCGGCACCCAGCCGGCCACGAGCTGTGTCAGTTGCTTCAGGTCCCCGTCGATCGTCAGGTCACCGATCGCATGCACGCCGTCCTCGCCCGAGCCCGTCGTCGTCCCTTCGAACCCGATTTTCAGTGCCTCTCCGACCTCGAACGTGAGCTGCTGCGAGCCCGCGCGGGTCGCGTCGGCGTCGACGTGGACTGCGAGGGCGATGCGCCCGACTGTCGTCGTCGATGCCCCCTCGCGCGTGCCGGTCGCCGCCACGTCCTCGACGGCGAAGGATGCGTCCGCGCGTAGCGCTCCGTCCGCCTCGAGCGCGATGCTCGCTTCGCCGCCGAGCCGGCCCTCGATCGCCGCCAGCGGCAGCACAAGCTCGAGCGCGGGCTCCAGCGCCGCCAGCAACACGCCGTCGAGCTGCAGTGCCGAAGTGGCGGTGATGGTGTCCGACAGCGTCACCTCGCCCTGGGACCGAATCGTCCCGCCCTCCCCCTGCGGCCCGCGGATCGCCAGCGACAGCTCGTAGGGCGCGGGGGCCTCGAGGCTCGCGAGGTCGAGCTGAAAGGTGAAGTCGGTCAGCTCGGTCCGCGCATCCGCTCCGTGCACGACGATCCGACCGCGCTGCACGCGAACGCGGCTCGCGACCGCGGGCGGGGCGCTCTCCTCCTCGTCGGTCTTCTCCTTGGAGCTGCCTTCGTTGTCACGGTCTTCGTCCTCGTCCACGCGCGGCAGCTCGGCGAGGTTCCACGTCCCGTCGTCGTTCTGGCGCACGTGAACGACGAAGCCGTCGACCGTGACGTCCGCGTCGTACGTGCCGCCGATCGCACGCAGCACGGCCGCCTCGACGTCGACGCGCTCGACCGCGACCAGCTCGCGTCCCAGGGCGTCGTTCCACACCATCCCGCCGACGTGGACGCCACCGGCCAGGTCGAACGAAAGCTCAGCAATCTCGGCGTCGACCGCGAGACTCTTCTCGATCTCCTGTACGGCACGCCTGCGCACCCACGGTGCCGCGAGCTTCGGCGCGATCCACGCGGCGAGGGCCGAGACGGCGACGGGCACAGCGACCCACTTGATCAATCGACGGCGGCGCGGACGAGTCGAGTCGGTATCCATCGGACAGCTCCGAAAAGGGAACGGAGCGAGATCTTAGCCCGCGCGAGCGGCGGACTGACCCGTTGAAACCCGATGCGAGCCCACCTCCCCCCGGAAGTTGCACGTCGTCTCCAGCCCGGCACGGTGGAAAACGGAAACGACACCGTTGCACCCGGTAAATCGGTAGAGCAGCAGAGCGTCCCGGAGGGAGCGGTCTCGCCCGCCTGAACGGTTTGTGTGCCGTGAGACTTACGCGAGAACGTGAAAAACCTCTCACCTGCCGGCCAGCGGAGGCGACTTCCGCCGGCCGGTCAGCGATCCCTCACAGAAAGGTGATCGCCAGCCCTTCGGTGAAGTTCGAAGTCGTCCCGTCGCGGTACCAAGCCTGGAAGCCCCACGTCTCGCCCGGTTGAATCGGACCGGTCGGATTCGGGAACGCGTCGAGCCGGGTCCGGAAGGAAGGCTAGTCGCACTCCGCCTCGAGGCAACATCAACGTCCCATCGAATCGAGCACGGGCCGCGCGCCCTTCTGCAGCGCGTCGAAATCGGCCTTGGAACGTATGCCGCGCCAGCCCTCGGCGACGAGGATCTGGCCGCACACTCCGCCGAGCGAGTTGCCCGGTCCCGGCAGCACGACGCGCTCGGGCGCGAACTCGCGGAGCGCCACGCGCACCGACGCCGTGAAGTCATAGGGCGTCGTCACCTGCGCGCCGAGCGTGTAGTCGCGCAGCGCAGCGACGTCCGCCGACCAGGGCGAGAAGACGAAACCGCGGCCATCGACCAGCGGCACCTGAGGTCGGCGGAACTCGGGCTCGGCCAGCTCGATGCGCGCACGGTCGGCGACGCCGTTCGCCAGGTGCGTGTGGTAGGGGCCGTGCTGCGCGAGCTTGAATGGGTAGCTCGTGCGCCCGAGCTGCACCTTGGGAAGCTCTCGCAACAGGTGCGACACACCGCGCGGGCTCCCCGCGAGCACGGCGAACCCGCCGAGCCGAATCGAGGGAAACGCCTCCCCCTCCGAAGCGGCGAGCGCTTCGTCGATCGCTCGCGCCCGATCGGGGTCGCAGCGCCAATCGCCGTCGACGAACGGATAGATCACCTGTCCACCGCCCGCTCCATCCTCCTGCAAGAGCGACATCCGCTGGACGAGACGGAAGCCGTCCTCGAAGGACAGCACACCTCCCACCGCGAGTGCCGTGTACCACCCCATCGAGTTGCCCGCCACGCAAGCGACGCTGCCCTGGGGAGCGATCCGCTCGCCCGCCTTCTCCGCGTCGAGCATCGAGACCACGTAGATGAGCGCCGACACGTTGGACGGCTTCAGGTGGCGCGCCGGCTCGAATCGCTCGGCGCCGTCCAGCTCGGTCAACGGCTCGAGCCCGTAGCCGACGCGCATGCTTTCGGCCTGGCGCACCCACTCGTGATCACGGGGCAGACTGCCGAGCGACGCCTCGGTGTACGAACCGCGGCCGGGACAGACGATCGCGATGCGCGTCATGCGAGCACTTCGCGCGTCGCAGCGACGATGTCGTCCTCGCCCACGAGCACCACGTTCG
This sequence comes from bacterium, assembly GCA_024226735.1. Classification (GTDB taxonomy): domain Bacteria; phylum Planctomycetota; class UBA1135; order UBA1135; genus JAAELL01. The sequence goes on from JAAELL010000593.1 coordinate 37,192, forward strand.
CCGCATCGCCGAGGGGCACGTAGCAGTCCGCTGCACGCACCGTCCTCAGCTTCCCGGACCAGCCGCCCTCGACGAGCTGCGCGACGAGAGCATCGGCAACCCCGGCACCCGTCGCCCTACACTCATCCACGATCACGACGGCACCCGCGGTGTCGGCCTGCTCGCGCACGGCGGCGTGGGGCAGCGGAGCGAGCCAACGCAGGTCGACGATGCGCGCGCGGATCCCGTGCTCGCGCTCGAGCCTCCGCGCGGCCCGCAGCGACAGCCGGTAGCCGTTGGCGTAGCTGACGATCACGACGTCACGCGCCTCCGTGTCATGCACACCCACTTCACCTGGCAAGAGCGCGCTCGTCTCGCTGCCGTCGGGCGGCGGGTAGTCGCTCAACCAGCCGCCGTCGCCAGGCTCGTGCAGGTCACGTTCGTGGTACAGCGCGATCGGCTCGAGGAACGCGACGACCCGGCCGCTCTCCTTGGCCATCGCGAAGCACCCGCGCAAGAGGCGCGCCGCGTCGCCGCCGCGCGACGGAGCACACAGAGCGAGCCCGGGGATCTCGCGCAGTGCACCGATCGAGTTGTCGTTGTGGAAGTGGCCGCCGAAGCCCTTTTGGTACGCGAAGCTGGCGATGCGCACGACCATCGGGTTCGTGTACTGCCCGGCGGAGAAGAACCGCAGCGAGCACGCCTCGCCGCGCAGCTGATCGATCGCGTTGTGCAGATAGGCGAGGTAGGGGATCTCGGGTACCGGGAAGAGTCCGACGTGCGCCGCGCCCTGGGCGACGCCGAGAATCGTCGTCTCGTCGAGCAAGGTATCGAACACGCGTGCGTGGCCGAAGCGCTCCTGGAGCCGCTGAGTCAACCCGTAGACGCCGCCCTTCTTGCCGACGTCCTCCCCGAACACGATCACCTCCGGACGCCGGATCATCTCGTCGTGCAGCGCCGAGTTGACGTGCGCCGCGAGCGTGCGCCGGGTCGGGCTCGACTCCTCCTCGGGGAGGCGCCGGCCGAAGATGGCGCGCCGCTCGGCCGCATCCGTCGCGGCGCACGCGGCGACCCGCCAGCGCTCGGGCTCGTCGGGCGCGAGCGGTTCGATGATGACGCTCGCTTCGGTCAGCTTCGGCCGCGTGACGGCCTCCTCGGACGCGGCGGCGATCCGCTCGCGCGTCACCTCGACGAGCGCGCGCAAGTCGGCCGCCGTCGCGGCCCCCGTCTCGATCAACAGACGCGCGTTGGCGAGCAGCGGATCCTGTGCCTCGACGTCCTCGATCTCTCGGATCGAGCGGTAGGCCTCTTCGACGTCGCTCCCCGCGTGCCCCCACAGACGCACGCAGCGCAAACGCAAGAAGACCGGAGCGCGCGTCGTGCGACACGTCTGGATCGCGAGCTGGGTCGTGTTCCAAATGTCGACGAGATCGCCGCCGGCGCCGAAGTAGCGCATGTGCGGCAGGTTCGAGAAGAAGTCGCGGATCCAGCGCCGCGGCGTCTCGACGGAGATGCCGCGCTGATTGTCCTCGCATACGAACAGGATCGGCGTCGGGTTGTCGCGCCTGCTGGCGTAGCGCGCCGAGTTGATACCCGTGAGCGCGGTCGCGTGGTTGACCGAGGCGTCGCCGAACGTGCAACACACGATCGCATCGGTCGGCAGACCGGTGTCGATCCGCAGCCGGCGCGCGCGCGAAAGCGAGTACGCCATCCCGACCGCCTTGGGAAGGTGCGATGCGATCGTCGAGGTCTGCGGCGGCGTCCAGAGGTCACGTGAACCCCAGACCTTGTGTCGGCCGCGGCTCGTCGGGTCGTCGCTCGACGCACAGAAGCTGAGCAGCGTGTCGAACAGCGGTGTCGAACCCGGCTGCTTGCGCAAGCGCGCCATCATCAAGCCGCCCGAGCGGTAGTGCAGGAGGCACGGATCGGTCGTCTCGAGCTGCGTGCCGAGCACCGCGTTCTGTTCGTGCCCGGCGCTCGAGATCGTGTAGTAGCCCATCCCGCGGTTCTTGAGCTCGCGCGCGGCCACGTCGAGCTCGCGCGACAGCACCTGGTCCTCGAAGAGCTCGACGGCGCGGCGCGCCGTCAGCGTCGTTCCCGGGCGCAAGGGCGCCTCGGGCGCGAGCGGCTCGGCCCCGCCTGCGGCCTCGTGCAAGACGGCATCGAGGCTCGACGAGACGATGGCGACGCGGTTGCTGGACATGGATTACGGCGCAAATGGTCGAGGAAACGGCGCAAGAGGTTACCGCGGACCCATCACCGGAGCCCGTGCCAACCCCGGATCCGTTCGACACGTCCGCGCGGTCACCATCCGCCGGCGTAGTCGGTCGAGAACCCCTCGCAATCGCGGACGCTCAGGTCGTACATCCGGCGTGCGATCTGCCGCAAGTGCAGCGCGTCGTGCGCCACGAGCGACGCCAGCACGTCGCCCGCCCGCAGCTCGCCGAGCTTCGACTCATGCTGGACCGTCCAGTCCGGGGACGCGAGCTCGGAGAGCCAGGTGACGGTCTCGGTCCGGGCCGCCTCGAGCCGGCCGAGCGTCTCCGCGGGATCCTGCTCGTTGTACTTGCGCCGCTCGATGTCGCCCTCGGGGTCGATCGACGGCCACTCGCGCGCCGGGTCTTCCAGCGTGAGCCGGATCCGCGTGCGGAAGTCCTCGACCTCCTCGTCGGCGAGGTGGCACAGGATCTCCAGCAGGCTCCAGCCACCGGCGGGCGGCTTCCAGCGTAGGTCCGCTTCGGTCGCGGGGGCGTAGAGCGCGCGGACGGCGCGCGGGAAGGCGGCGAGGCGAGGGAGGATCGCGGCGAGGTCCATGGGCGCAGGATACTCGGTTTCGACGGAATCCCGCACCCCGCCCGGACACGGCGGGCTTTCCTGGAACGAAGATGAGCTCACCCCTGCAAGACGAGCTGCTCGCTCACGAGGCCTTCCTCGAGCGCCTCGCCCTCCGGCTGGTCGGCGACGCGTCACGCGCCGATGATCTCGTGCAGGAGACGTGGCTCGCGGCCTACAGCCATCCGCCGCGTCGCGGTGGCGCCCTGCGCGCCTGGCTCGGAACGATCGAAGCCCGGGATCATCGTCCGTCCCCAGTCCACGACGCTCGCTGGCGGCGAGCGTCGCCGCGAGCAGGCGACGCTCGAGCGTGGCGGGGCGCTGCGTTTCGACGTGCGCGACGCGGACGGAGCCCACGCCGCGGCGCTGGTCGAGCTCGAGGGCCCGGGAGGAAGCGTGCCGGTCTACTTCTCGAGCGTCGACGAGAACGGGCCACGTTCAGCGGTTGGGGCCTTTCCGACCGCGGCGTGAACGACCTGGCGCAGAATCTCGCGCCGGGGATCTACGACCTCGGGCTGACGCTCACGGGCCACGCGCGCGTCCAACGCGAGGTGACGGTCCGGGCTGGCGAGCGGACGGTGATCGAGGAGCGGCTGCAGCGCGAGTAGAATCCGCGCGCCATGCCCACAACTCGAATCGACGGCGCGACCCTCCACTACCAGCAGTCCGGCTCGCTTTCGCCCGACGCCTGGCCGGGCGCCGCCGGCAAGACGATCCACGGCTGCGAGGTCGCGACGCTGGCGTTCCTCGACCGCGACGTCACGGCGTGCGAGGCGATCACGGCGATCAAGCGTGTGGAGCGCGACCTGGCGACCTACGCCACGTGGCGCGGGCTCACGCGCCCATACGCGAGCGCCAAGCTCGTCGACGACACCGTCCAGCGCAGCGCCGATGGTGACGAGCTGCGCTGGCGCGTGCGCTTCGTCGTGCGCGCGCTCGGGTCTCCAACGCTCGAGGTCACCTTCCGCGATCGGTTCGAGAGCAACGGCACCTTCGTCCGGGAGTCCTACTCGACACACGAACGATTCGGCGTATGGATGGGACGCACGAGCTACCTGCCGCTCCACGACGCCGACGGCGAATCCGTCGCCCTGATGATCGTCGGGAGCCTGGCGAGCGACGCGCCGGTCAGGCTGATGCGCGCGGTGCTGCGTGAGCAGCTGGGCAACGTCGTCGAACGAGCCGAACGAACAGCGCGCTGAGTACTGTCAACTGGCCCGGCGTAGCCCCTGCGCGCGTTGCGCGACGACGTCGAGGGCGGCGATGCGGTACGCCTCGGCGAACGTCGGGAAGTTGAACACGTTGTCGACGAACGCGTCGACGGGCACCTGGCCGATCAATGCCATCTGCGCCATGTGAACGAGCTCGGTCGCTCCTTCTCCGACGATCTGTGCTCCGAAGACGCGACGCCCCTGCGGGCAGGTGACGAGCTTCAGAAGGCCGTCTTGCGCGCCGTTGATCTGGCCGCGCGCGATCGCGTCGAATTGGCAGCGGCCGACGATGCAACCACCGTACTGGCTCGTGACTTGATCCTCGGTGCTCCCGACGCTCGCCATCTCCGGCACCGTGTAGATGCCGACCGGAATCAGCTCCGGGGGCGTACCGAGATCGAGCCCGAGCGCGTGCCGTACGGCACGCCGGCCCTGGTTCATCGCCGACGCGGCGAGCGCGGGGGGCCCGATGACGTCGCCCACGGCGTAGATGCTCGGTACCGAGGTGCGACCTACGTCGTCGACCGCGAGGAACCCTCGCTCGGTGAGATCGAGCCCTGCGTTCTCGACCGCGAGCCCGCCCACGCTGGCGGTCCGGCCGAGGGCGACGAGCGTCTTCTGGGACTGCAACACCTCCCCGCTCGATAGCGTGGTGTGCACCGTGCCCAAGCCGTCGTGGTAGACGTCGGCCGGTTTGTTGCCGGGGACGTAGCGACCACCGTCGGCCTCGAATGCCGCAACGAAACGCTCGACGAGCTCCTCGTCGAGGAACGCCATCGGGCGCTTTCCGCCGTCGACGATCGTCACGTGGACGCCCAACGACTGGAAGATGCTCGCGAACTCGCAGGCGATGACTCCTGCTCCGAGCACCACCATCGAGTGCGGCAGGTAGATCAGTGACAGGAGCGAATCGCTGTCGAGAATGTGCTCGTGATCGATCGGGATCCCGGGCGGCTTGCGCGGCCGTGACCCGGTGGCGACCACGATCACGTCGGCGACGATGCGTGCTGACGTCCCGTCCGGATGTGTCACGTCGATCTCGTTCGCACCGGCGAGCCGCGCGCGTCCGTGGAGCACCTCGGCGCCTGTCTCGCGCGTCTGCTGAGCGATCTGACGGCCGTAGTTCGCGAGGACCTGGTCGAGCCGGCCCATGAGGCTCTTCACCATCGTCTCGGGGCCGACGCGCGTTCCGCCGACACCGACCGCACGGCGCTCGAGACCCGACAGGTACAAGGCCGTCTCGCGGATCGTCTTGCTGGGGATCGTGCCGTGGTAGACGCATTCCCCGCCGACGTTGCGGCTCTTCTCGATCACCAGGACGCGGCGCCCGGCGTCGGCGGCCGTGACGGCGGCCTTCTGGCCCGCGGGGCCTGCGCCGATGACGACGACGTCATACCGTTCGGGCTGCGTCATGGTGCGAGCACCTCGGCGGTCGAGTCGACGATCTCGTGCCGCTCGAGCAATCCGTCGAGCTCGTCGACGTAGAGGCCGAGAGCGCACAAGACCGGGTGCGCGCGCAGGGCCGCGAACGCGGCTTCGTCGTCCGCCTCCAGGGCGTGTGCGATCTCGTTCGCGAGGCAGATGGTGCGGGTCTCGTCGACGTGGGCATCCGCCTGCTCGGGCGTGTGGTGGTGCAAGATCGGTTCCAGCATCCACTCCGGCATGTCCCAGCTCGCGAGCAACCGCACACCGACCTCGGCGTGGAACTCGTCGAGCCAGTCGTCCCAGATCTCGTCGGGCAGCTCGAACCCGACGAGCTCGACGACTCCGCTGAGCGCCTGCATCACGATCGGCTTGCCGACGTCGTGCAAGAGCCCGCACATGAACGCGCCCTCGACGTTCTTGCGGCGCAGCCGTGCAATCTCCTTGGCCCAGCCCGCGGCTCGCGCGCTATGGCGCCAGATCCGGCCGAGGCGCTCCTCGTGACCGGGAATCCGGAACACCTCTCCCTGCATGATGACCGAGACCGCTATGCCGCACAGCGCACCGAACCCCAGCCGGCTGACCGCCTGCTGGAGCGACACGATCGGCTCCGCCGGTGCGAACGCCGCCGAGTTCGTCACCCGCAGGACGTGACCAGCGAGGGAAGGATCGCGCTCGATCAGGCTCGCGACCTCACGCGCTTCGCAGGTGCCTTCCTGGCACGCGCTCAGCACCTGAGCCGCGGTCTCGGGCAGAAGGGGCAGCTCGAGCTCGTCCGATTCGATTTGATTGGCGAGGCGCGCGCGCAGGTTGCGCGCGGCCAACGATCCCTGAAAGATGGGACGGGGCATACGCTGGATCTTTCGACTTCCCGCTCACACGCGCTGGAGGCCGGCGCGGGCTTTCGCCGCCTCGATCTCCCTACGCAGACAGGGCTTTGGCGCTACGCACTCACACCACCACAGAAATGCGCACCTTAGACCGATACTATTAACAGTATGCAAGTCGCGAACATCATGACGCGGGACCCGCTCACGATCGCCCCGGACGCGACGCTCGACGAAGCGATCGGGCGCATGGACGAGCACCAGATCAGACACTTGCCCGTCGTCGAAGACGGGAGCGTCGTCGGGGTCGTCTCGGATCGAGACCTCCTCGAGCGCACCGGCTGGCTGCCGGCGCGCGTACGGGACATCTACCAGGGACCGGTGGAGTCGCGCGGCGCGTGCGTGCGCGACGTGATGCTCGCGCCTATCGAGTGCGCGACGCCAGATGCGCCGCTCGGGCCGCTCCTCGAGAGCGCGCGCTCTCGCCAGCTCGAGTGCGTCCCGGTCGTGGACGGGGATCGCCTCGTCGGAATCGTGACCGAAAAGGACGTGCTCGGAGCATTCGCGGAGCGCTGCCGCGACGCCAAGACGGAGCCGGGCGCGGGCGAGGACCCGCGCGTCGACGACATCATGGCGAAGGACGTCCACGTGCTCGAGGTCGGCGCGACGCTGGCCCGGGCGCGCGAGGAAATGGCCCGCGCGGGCGCCCACCACCTGCCGGTGATCCAAGGTGGAAGACTCGTGGGCATCGTGTCGGACCGCGACCTCCGTCGCGCCGCGGGACGGGGACGGGGCGAGGACTACGTCATCGAGGAAGTCATGACGCGCGCCGTCGTCGGCGCTCCCCGGGACATGCGTCTGTCGGAGGCGATTCTGCGCATGTTGGCCGGCCGCTTCAGCTCCTTGCCCGTGGTCGAAGGCAGCCAGATCGTCGGGATCCTGACGTTCTCCGACGCGCTCCAGCCGTGTCTCGCGGCCCTGGAGCCGGCCCAATAACGGAGGATTCACGCGGGGAGCGGGCAGATCGTTCGCTTGCACCGTAGTCTCTCAGGCGCCCCCCCCCGCCCGGGGGACCGGGGATCGACCGCACTCCTTGGAGGCCCCGAGAGCAATGACCCGCATCTTCCTCACCGTGACCTTCGCCGCCCTGGTCGGCATCGCCGGCTGGTGGACGGTGTTCCTCAACAACCAGATCAACGGTCACAAGCGCGAGCTCGCGAACCGCGACGAGAAGATCGTTTTGCTCGGCGATCAGGTCGCCGAGCGCGACGGACGGATCGTGGAGCTCGGCGTCGAGATCGAGCAGAAGGAAGAGGAGATCCAGGCCCTCGAGGTCGCTCTCTCGTTCATCAAGGTCGATCACCGCATCGCCCGTGTCGAGGTGCTCGAGCAAGGTGAGGTCGACGGCGAGATGCAGACCAAGATCCGCTTCGTCGAGCTCGACGCCGAAGGCCAGCCCATGGGCGAAGGGCGCGAGATGACGATCTCCGGCAAGACGCTCTACATCGAGGGGCTCGTCATCAAGTTCGAGGACAACTACGTCGAAGGCGGCGACGTCCTGCGCGGGACGTCCATCTGCCTGTTCCGCCGCGCGTTCTCGGAGAACCAGACGCCCGAGCAAGGCATCGAGCTCGACTCGATCGGCATCCATCCGCTGGCGTACTCGGGCGACGACGTGCCCGACGAGTTCTACAACGAGCTCTGGGGTCGATTCTGGGACTACGCGAACGATCCGGAGGCGGCCGCTGCCAAGGGTGTGCGCGCGGCACACGGCGAAGCGCCGTTCGTCGAGCTGCGGCCAGGCAAGACCTACCGCATCGACCTGCGCGCGTCCGACGGGCTGAGCATCAAGCCGGAATAGGGGTTCCCCGACCAAGATTGCAATCCTGCAAGACACTTGGGTCGCCCTCCACCACCCGAAGTTCGTGGTGCCCGCACGGTGGGGACTGACCCATCTTGCGACAGGGAGACGAAGACATGATCCGATGGATCATCAGGGCGCGCGCGACGAGCTGACGGCAGAGGAGGCGACTCTGACGTTCGAGGTGCACGACACGGGTGCGGGCGTCGCGCCCGAGGCCATCGACGAGCTGTTCGTACCGTTCCGGCAAGCGGACAACACGATGACACGCCGCTTCGGAGGTACGGGACTCGGACTCTCGATCTGCAAGCACCTCGTGGGCCTCATGGGGGGCGAGATCGAGCTCGAGAGCGAGCTCGGACGCGGCACGCTCGTTCGCTTCACGGCGTGCTTCGGAGCCGACGTCCAGGATCAGGCCGACGAGGAGTCACGGCTCGACTCGGTCGAAGGACCTTCGCCCGCGCCCACGTCCGACCCCGATGCGCGCGGGCTGCAAGTCCTGCTCGTCGAGGACAACGGCGTGAACCGCATGCTCATGTCCACGATCTTGAAGCGCGAAGGGCACATCGTCACGGAGGCCGTCGATGGGCAGGAAGCCGTCGACGTCTTCTCTCCGAGCTCGTTCGACGTCATCCTCATGGACTGCCAAACGCCGCACATGGATGGCTACGAGGCTACCCGCACGATTCGCCGCGTCGAGAGCGAATGCGGCGCGCATCCGACCGTGATCGTCGCGGTCACCGCAAACGCCCTTCACACCGATCGCGCGCGCTGCCGCGAAGCGGGCATGAACGACTTCATCTCGAAGCCGTTCGTAAAGGAGGAGGTCATCGAGCGCTTGAACTACTGGCGTAGCCGCGCGCTCGTTTCGTAACTACTTCACGACCGCGCGCTGAGCGTTCGCCGCGTGCAGCGGCAACATGTCGCTGCCTTCTAGCCCCAGCCGCTCGTTGATCGCGTGCAGCCTGTGATCGACGCCGATCTCGGCTCCGGGTCGGAAGCCGGGCGTCGTGATCACCTGGGCAAGCACGCCACCGAGCCCACGATGCACGGTACCGCGCGGCAGGTAGACGAGGTCGCCGACCGCGAGCGGATGAACCTCGAGCAGCTGCGTCGCCTCTTCGCGCGTCACGTCCTCGGGCGACTCGATGCGAGCCGTCCGGTCGCTCGTGATCAGACGCGCCTCCTCCTGGACCATCTGCACGAGGTAGAACTCGTCGAAGCCCCCTTCGAGCGGATGGTAGTGCGAGAACGAGTCCTGGATACGCACGCGGTGCGCGTTGAGCGCGTGGTAGACGTAGGGTCCGTTGTCGTTCAGCCAAGTGAGGAGGATCCGGCGATACGCCCCCGTCTCCTCGGCACACCCGCCCGGCGTGTCCGTGATGCCCGGATCCCAGTCCGGGCGCACGAACGGCGGCAGCTCGCGCGGCAGGTCAACGGGCACGTGGAACACGAGCGCCGCGATGTCACCCGAGCTGCGCGCGACCTCGCCGGGACGCAAGAGGAGCACATCGCCGCAGGCGAGCGGCGGGTCGCTCGTGTCACCCGCGACGGTGACGCTCGCTTCTCCCGCCTGCACGAAGGCGACGAGCGGAGCGTCACCTGCGGCGAGCTCGGTCCAGTTGGCGTGCCAGGCAACGTCGTAGCCGGGGTTGGCCGCGCGGAACGACGCGCGCAGCTCCGCGAAGCCAGCGGCGTCGCCGCCTGCGCGGCCGAGGTGGGCGAATCGGACCATGGGTCTCGTCTCCTCGATCGCCGCGCAGCCCACGGCGAGCGCAGCGAGGGGGGCCAGGATCATACGCATGGGTCCCAGTCTACCGCCGCCGCGGGTTCGAGTAGGCTGCGGTCATGAACGCCACGCTATTGTTCCTCGCCGCTCTGGCAGCCTCCCCCCAGGATGCCGCCGCGGTCCAGGGCCAACACCTCGCGGTCGAAGTGCGCGGAGAGCCGTTCACGACGATCCACCTCGACGACGCTCAGGTGCCCTACCTCTACCCGGTGCTCGGCCCTGGCGGCATGCCGCTCACGCGCGGCTATCCGATGGATCCACGACCCGGCGAGGCGTCCGACCATCCCCACCACCGCTCGATGTGGTTCACCCACGGCGCCGTCAACGGCTGGGATTTCTGGCACGAGGGCCAGCGCGCCGGCCGCATCCGATCGACGGGCGCCGTCGTCATCGCGCACGAGGCCGACGCCGTACGCGTGACATTGAACCTCGAGTGGCTCGCGGGCCCGGACCGGCTACTGGCCGAGGTGCGCACCTACCGTTTCTCGGTCGCGGAGAACGAGCGCCGCATCGACGTGCGGAGCGAGCTGCGCGCCGTCGCCGACAAGGTCGTCTTCGGCGACACCAAGGAGGGTTCGTTCGCCATCCGCGTGCGGCCGGAGCTGCGCCTGAAGGGTGACGGCGAGAGGGCCGCGGGCACGATGATCAACGCCGAGGGCGTCCGCGGAAAGAAGGTGTGGGGCAAGCGCTCGGCATGGGTCAGCTACGCGGGAACCTGCGCTGGAAAGACCTACGGGATCACCGTCTTCGATCACCCTGAGAACCCGCGGCATCCAACCTGGTGGCACGCGCGCAGCTACGGCCTGTTCGCAGCCAACCCGTTCGGCGTACACGACTTCGAGAAGAAGCCGGCGGGGTCGGGTGACCTCTCGCTCGCGCGCGATGAGAAGCTCGTGCTGCGCTACCGCGTGCTCTTGCACGCAGGGAAACGCACGGGCGACGAAATCGGCGCAGCGGCGTTCAGCGAGTGAGGACAGGGAACTTCGGTACGACTCGCATGTTCATTGGGCCCAGATCCGGATCTCGTCGAAGCGCCCCGTGTCGTCGAACGACCCGAACCCGACCCGTCCGGCGCCGTGCGTCGTGTCGCTTGCCTCGAGCACCGGCGTCTCCATGTCGTCGAAGAACACGCGGATCGTGCCCTCCCCCAATCTGCGCTCGACGCGCACCCGGTGCGGCTGGTCCGTCCCCCACTCGACGCCGGACTCCGGCACGGGCGCCAGGTTGGTGCGCGGCGCATCGGCGACGAGGAAGACGTTGTTCGCGTTCTGGTCCGGTGTCGTCGCCAGGTGCACGTAGTAGTAGCGCGCGGGCGAGGTGTAGCCGAAGAAGAGGCACAGGTCACGGTGCCCGTACTCGCGTCCCGTCTGCACGAGCGTCGCGTCGAGGACGAAGTCTCCGACGGTCAGATCTTCGATCCACGCGATCGATCGGGGAGAACGGTGCGGCGGCTCGTACTCGCTCGACGCAGCGAGCTCGAGCGCTCCACTGTCGTGCCAACGCCAGGCGTTGGCGTCGGTGAACGTGAAAGCCTCGAGGCTCGCCGCGGTGTCGAAGTCCTCGGCGTAGACGAGCGGCAAGAGCCCATGCTCTTGGCTGGCACCATCCCTGACGGTGTGGTCGTGATCGCGCGTCGAGCTGCAACCGACGGAGGCGAGCACCAACAAGGCGCACGCCAGGCCCTCGCGCCTCATACGGTCTCCGGCACGACGTACGGCGCGCGGTCGACGCGGCGGTGCAGCTTCTTTGCTGCCTCGTCGGTGTACGTCTCGGTCTCCGGATCGAGGTTCACCCACGTGCCGACCTTCGGCGGTGTCTTCGCCAGGTCGACCTCGTTGGCATCGAGGTGGGTGCAGAAGCGCTCGAACGCATCGGCGCCGGCCTCTATCTCGATCGCCTCCCTGATCGCCTCGACGGGGACGCCACTGCCGAGCTTGTACGAGTCGTTCGCCATGTGGCAGAGCGCGCTCGAGAGGTGCCCTTCGACGATGTCCGCGTTCTGATCCTCGCGCTTGCGGCTCTTGACCGCGTCGATGAAGTTCGCGAAGTGGTTGCCGCCGCCGGACCACTTCTTGATCTCCTTGCCGTTCTTGTCGACGGCCTTCACGTTGCCGTAGTTGGGGCCCAGGACGAGTGTGCCGCCCTCGCACTCGATCAGCGCGGCGATGTTCTGGCCGTGCATGCGATCCATGCTCCCCCCCCAGTTCTTCGACTGGGCGGCCTTGTCGCGCGGCAGGCCGCGCACCTCGAACAGGATCGGGACCGGCGCGTAGTCGAACCACGCGAGCTGCGTGTTCGCCGTGTCGCCGTCGTCGTCGTAGCCGAACCGCCCGCCCAAGCTGACCGCGCGCGCCGGGAGCTTGTCCGCACCGACCGCCCAGCGGCAGATGTCCATCTGATGGATGCCCTGGTTGCCCAGGTCGCCGTTGCCGGTGATGAACTGCCAGTGCCAGTCGTAGTGCAGCTTGGCACGCATCAGCGGCGCGTCGGCCGCGGGTCCGCACCACAGGTCGTAGTCGATGTGATCGGGGATCGGCGTCGCTGCCTTGACCTTGCCGATGCTCTGGCGCGGCTTCCAGCACAGGCCACGCGCGAGCTTCATCTCACCCAGGCCACCGCCCTGGAGCCAGGCGATCGCCTGCTGGATTGCCTCGCTCGAGCGGCTCTGCGTGCCCGCCTGGACGATGCGCTCGTACTTGCGTGCCGCCTTCACGGCCTGGCCGCCCTCCCAGACGTTGTGCGACGTCGGCTTCTCGCAGTACACGTCCTTGCCGGCCTGACAGGACCAGACCGTCTGCAAGGCGTGCAGGTGGTTCGGCGAAGCGATCGACACGACGTCGATGTCCTCGCGGTCGAGCAGCGTGCGCAGATCCTTGGCGGTGTCGGGCTTGCGTCCGTGCTTCTTCTCGAAGTCGCCGGCACGGTTGGCGAGCACCTTCGCGTCCGGATCGCAGAGCGCGACGACGCGCACGCCGTCCAGCGCCTCGAAGCCGCCGATGTGGTTGCCGCCCCGCCCACGGACGCCGGCGACGGCGACGCGGATCTCCTCGCTCGGGCTGCGACGCGGGATGCGTGCGGGACGGAAGGAGGTCAGGGTCGTCGCGGCCGCGGTGGCTGCGGAGACGTGCACGAACTGGCGGCGGGTGATCGAGGCCATGGGGCTCCTTCGTCGGGACGCGGCGATGCCACGTACTCTACTCGCTCGTGATCCACTCGGCGAGTTCGGCGCGCGTTGCGACGCGCACCGCGTCCGGCCGTCCGCTCGCGGCGTACACGGCGCGTACGAGCTCGGGCACCTCATCGATGCCACAGATACGCAGCTCGGCGGGTGCGAGGAGCGAGGCGAAGGCGGGCATGCCCCCGAAGCGCAGCGCGCCGGGCAGGAATCGTTCGTCGTCCGCGGATTCGATCGCCGCGAAGTCCGCCGGCCACTCGATGGCGACACGGTCGACGAGACCCGGGGCGAGCGCCGCGGCCAGCAGGATTGGCAAGGCGGAGTCGCGATCTCCCCAGAGACGGAGCGGGGCAGCCCCATCGCTCCACTGTGTGATCGTCGTCGAAAGATCGTCGACCCTCTGAGCGAGGAGCGTCCGGTTGTACCCGTGGGTGTACCCCGAGAATCCTGCGTGACGGCTCTCGTCGACCGGCGCGGGCCCTGCGCGGCGTTCGACCGTGAGCCACTCGACGTCCGCTGGGTCCTCGGGCGGCGGCGACGGGTCGCCGGCGAGACGAACGACGGTGCAGCGCTGGGCGCCAGCCGCGGCACGGACAGCCACGCGTACCGTGCTCCGTGTGCCCTCCACGTGCCGAAGCAGAATCGTCCCGGGACCCTGCTCCGCGATCGTGAACACCGAAGTGAGCCTCGCGTGCACGAGGACCCCGAGCGCTCCACCGACGACCTCGCGCCAGCGCTCCACTTCCTCGAGCGTGCGTGGCACGAGCGCCGAGACCGTGGGTGCGGTCGCGTCCACCCACGCCGCGCGCAGATCGTCGACGTCCGCACGGCCCGGCCGCGCTTGCCCGCCCGCGTAGAACGAGAGGGCCCCGGGCGCGACCGGCTCGAGCGGCCGCTCAACGATCGGATGGGTCGCCCCGAGTCCGAGGTGGCGGTCGAACCACGCGTACATGCGTAGCCGCGACACCAGGTTGTAGTTGTGCGGGAACTTCGGGTAGCACCACGCCTCGACGCGATCCGCGGCGCCGTAGAAGCCCCAGACCTTCTTCAGTCCGGGTAGACCGTCGCGCTCGATGTCGACCGTCCAGTCGTTCGCGCCAGTCAGCGCGTACGCACGCGGCGCGGCGAGTGCGGCGAGCTCGACGTTGCCCGTTCCGACGCGCAGGTGCGAGGCGTTCTCGCACTCGCATCCGCCCTGCATCGACGTCGACACCATCACGGCGGGTAGCGCGACCTTCGGCCGGTCGTCGATCGCGCACAATACGAACGTCTGCGTGCCGCCGCCACTGGCTCCCGTGACGCCGAGCCGCTCGGCGTCGACGTCCTCGAGCCCGGCGAGGAAGTCGAGCGCGCGGATCGAGCTCCACGTCTGCAGCCCGAAGTGGCTCAGGGAATGGAGCTCGTCCTGGACGCTGCCGAGCGAGTCGCGGTGATCGAGTTGGACCGAGTCGGCATAGCCGGTCATGTCGTAGTGAAAGACGACGCACCCCATGCGCGCGAGCTGCGCGCAGCGCGCCTGCAGGTGGTAGCGCCCGTTCGCGAGGTGCACCTCTTCCCCACGCGCGATCTCGGCGCGCACCTCGTCGTCGGAACGCTCCGAGAACCGACCGTCCGCCCAGTGACCGTGGGGGCACAGGACGCCCGGATGCGGCCCGGCACGATCCGGCCGGTAGAGGTTGCCCGTGACGTAGAAGCCGGGGAGCGCCTCGATACGCGCCTTCTCCACGGAGTACCCCGCGCGCTCGATGCGCCCGTGCACGACGGGCTCGAGCAGCGTGCGCGCGGGCATCGGCCAGAGCCCCGCCGCAACGAGCACCTGGCGTCGCAAACGTTTGCGCCGCCCCTCCCAAGCCTTGAGCGTCGCTGGCGGCGCGAACGGAAAGTGGCCGTCGAGCGTGACGGCGCCGTCCTGGGGCGAGAGCAGCGAGAGCGCGAGGACCGGGCCGATCATCGCCCCAGACTACTGCGATTCCCTGCCTGGCTGCGGGCTCAGTCGAGGATCGGGTCGGCCTTGATCTCGAAGGTCCGCCGCTGCTCGTCGTCTCCGACCTTCAGCACGATCGTGTAGCGACCCGCCGGAGCACTGCCGCCACCGCGGCGGCGGCGGCCTTGCTGCGCCTCGCCCCGGCGGCGCAGGTTCCACGTGTCGACGTGCAGACCCGGCTTGCGCTCGAGGTCGGGCTCGGCGACGACCTTGCCGTCGGGCCCGAGGATGCGTAGCTCGAGCTCGCCCTTCTCGAACTCGCGGCCCAGGTAGTACGAGAAGGTCGCGCCCGAAGCGGGGTTGGCGCCGCGGAAGATGCGGTCGCCGTTCCAGCCGCCCGCGCTGCGGCTCTGCAGCCGGACGACGTCGGAGACCGCGAACAGGTGCGCGTCCTTCGCGAGCGACTCGCCGCGCAGGCCGCGCACGACCGAGACGTCCATCGCCCAGAAACCGCGACCGTGGGTCGCGAGGACCAGCTCACCATCGCGCGGGTGCACGACGAGGTCGTGGACGGGGATCGTCGGCAGCCCCGAGCCGAGCTTGTGCCACGCACCGCCGGCATCGACCGAGACGTACGCGCCGAGCTCGGTCCCGACGTAGAGCACGCCCGCTTCGACCGGGTCCTCGCGCACGACGTTGACCGGTTCCTGGGGCAGGCCGTCCGAGATGCGGCGCCAGTTCCTCCCACGGTTCTCGGTGACGTACACGAACGCACGAACGTCGTCCTCGCGGTAGCCGGTGAACGACGCGTACGCCGTGTCGTTGTGGTGCGGCGAGAACTCGACCCGGCTCACCCACCACCCCGACGGCACGCCAGGGAAACGGCCCGCGAGGTTCGTCCACGACAGCCCGCCATCCTCCGAGAGATGCACGAGGCCGTCGTCGGAGCCGACGAGCACGGCGTTCGGATCGAAGGGGGACTCGGCGATCGTCGTCAGCGTGCAGTGCGGCACGTTGCCCGCAATCTTGTCGGGATCGGCGGTCGTCAGGTCCTCACTGACGACCGGCCAGCTGTCGCCGCGGTCGTAGGACTTGAAGAGGCGGTTGCCGCCGAAGTAGACGATCTGCGAGTTGTGGTGCGAGATCAGGATCGGCGAGTTCCAGTTGTAGCGATTGGCGGGCTCGCCTTCGGCAGCGCGCGGAGGGCGGATACTGCGCGTCTGCCAGCGATCCACGTCGCGGCGATAGACCGCGCCGAACTGCGACTCGGCGTAGACCGTCGAGGGATCCGTCGGATCGATCTGGGCGTAGAAGCCATCGCCGCCGCCGACGCGGAACCACTCCTGGTTCATGATCCCGCGGCCGTTGCGCGAGCGCGACGGCCCCCCCCACGTCCCGTTGTCCTGCGTGCCGCCGTACACGCGGAACGGGACCGAGTTGTCGAGGCCGACAGCGTAGAACTGTGCGATCGGTAGGTTGCTGTAGTGATCCCACGTCGCGCCCTGGTCGTAGCTGATGCCGAGACCCCCGTCATTGCCGAGCACGACGCGTCGCGAGTTGTTCGGATCGATCACAAACGCGTGGTGGTCGACGTGCAGCGACCCGGCGATGCGCTCCCAGGTGACGCCGCCGTCCGTCGACGTCGAGAGCGGTACCCCGACGACGTAGAGCCGCTCGCGGTCGTTCGGGTCGACGCGGATCTGGCCGTAGTAATAGGCAGGGCTGCCCCCGACCGCGCGCGTGTTGCGCTTGACCCATGTCACGCCGGCGTCCTCCGTCCGGTAGATCTCGCCGCCGATCTCTCTGTCGCGGGTCGCGGCTTCGACCTCGCCGATCAAGTCGGCGATGGTGACGCGCGTCTCGCGCTCGTCCTCGTCACGGGTGTAGACGAGGTCGAGCTCCTCGTCCTCGGTGTAATTGGCGAGAGCGGTGACCCAGCTCCACGGCTCGTCGAACGTCACCTCTCCCAGGCGCACGAGGATGTCGCCGCGCCGCAGGCCCGCGCGGAACGCGCCACCGCTCTCCGCGACCTGCTGCACGCGCAGCGCACCCTTCTTGAAGCGCGTGCGCAAGCCGACGGTCGGATCGTCCTCGGGCACGACCAGGACGCGGTTCTGGTTCGAGACCGTCGCGTAGAGCACGCTTGGATCGCCCGGCCAGAGCGCGAGGCCGATGCGGCCGATCTCGCCCTCCGGCAGGCCGCCGGTGAGCTTGCGCCAGGTACCTCCAGCGTCGGTCGACTTGTAGATCGCCGACCCCGGCCCCGCACCGTCGAAGTTCCAGGCACGCCGGCGACGTTCGTAGCTCGCGGCGTAGATCGTGCGCGGCTCGTTCGGGTCGATCACCACGTCGACGACGCCGACGTCCTCGTTCACGTGCAGCACCTGGCGCCAGCTGGCGCCGCCGTCCTCGGTCTTGTAGAGGCCGCGCTCGGCATTGGGTGTGTACAGATGACCGAGCGCCGCGACGTACACGACATCGGAATCCGTCGGGTCGACGACGATTCGAGCGATGTGGTGCGAGTCCGCCAGGCCCGTGTTCGTCCAGGTCTCGCCACCGTCGGACGTCTTGTAGACGCCGTCGCCCCAGTAGGAGCTGCGCTGGTTGTTGGCCTCGCCCGTCCCGACCCAGATGACGTCGTCATCCGAGGGATCGAGCGCGATGTCGCCAATCGAGATCGTGCCCTCGTTCTCGAAGATGCAGTCCCAGGTCGTACCGTTGTTCCGCGTACGCCACAGGCCACCCGAGGCACTCGCGACCAGCAGGAACGAAGCGTCCCCCGGCCGCAGCGCGAGATCGACGATCCGCCCGCCGAACACCGCGGGACCGAGCTCGCGCCACTCAAACCGCTGGAAGTGCTCGTCCGCGGACGGCTCCTGGGCCGTGGCTTGGGGAAAGAAGAGGCTAGCGAGGAGCGCACAAGCGGCGCGGGCAGGCGTGCGACCGTTCATCCAGATCTTTATCGGGCGTCTGCAGCTCGACGTGGAGGGAGGCGCCTCATCCTACGCCGCTCGGGTGGTCCAGTGGGCTCCATCTTCACATTGCGAGTTCTTTTGCAATCAGCTCAGGGCCAGGTCCGCCTGGATCAATTGGAGCTCGAGCCACCCATCGACCCGTCTTGCGTCGTCAATCGGGGAGGTTGGACCTCGAACGGTCGCGCGAACACACTGTGCACGATGACTCAAGCCTCCCGCTACTGGAGGAAGAACGTCCAGTACCTGGCGATCCTCCTCTCGATCTGGTTCGCCGTCTCCTACGGCTGCGGAATCCTGTTCGCCGGGCTACTGAACCGCGTGCGCATCCCCGGCACCGGATTCAAGCTCGGCTTCTGGTTCGCGCAGCAGGGCTCGATCTACGTCTTCGTCGTCCTGATCTTCGTCTACGTACGGCTGATGAACCGGCTCGACGCCAAGTACGGCGTCGCGGAGGACTGATGGACACGCAGACCTGGACGTTCTTGATCGTCGCGCTGACCTCGGGTCTGTACCTGGGGATCGCGGTCTGGTCGAAGGCACAAACGACGAAGGACTTCTACGTCGCGGGCACGGGAGTCCCGCCGCTCGCCAACGGCATGGCGACGGCCGCCGACTGGATGTCGGCCGCGTCATTCATCGGCATGGCGGGGATCATCTCGTTCATGGGGTACGACGGATCGGTCTACCTCATGGGTTGGACCGGCGGTTACGTGCTCCTCGCGCTGCTCCTGGCGCCCTACCTACGCAAGTTCGGGAAGTTCACGGTGCCGGACTTCATCGGCGACCGGTACTACTCGCAGACGGCTCGGATCGTCGCAGTGTTCTGCGCGATCTTCGTTTCGTTCACCTACGTCGCCGGCCAGATGCGCGGCGTCGGGATCGTGTTCAGTCGCTTCCTCGAGGTCGAGATCACGACCGGGGTCATCGCCGGCATGGCGATCGTCTTCTTCTACGCCGTCTTGGGCGGGATGAAGGGCATTACCTACACGCAGGTCGCGCAGTACTGCGTGTTGATCTTCGCCTACATGGTGCCGGCGATCTTCATCTCCATCCTGATGACCGATAGCGCGATCCCGCAGCTCGGCTTTGGCAGCCGGGGCGAGGACGGGACGTTCCTCCTGGACAAGCTCGACGGCCTGCACGAGCAGCTCGGCTTCGCCTCGTACACCGACGGCTCGAAGAGCCTGCTCGACGTGTTCTTCATCACGGCGGCGCTGATGGTCGGCACCGCCGGTCTGCCGCACGTCATCATCCGCTTCTACACCGTCCCGAAAGTGCGCGACGCACGGACGTCGGTCGGCTGGGCACTCGTCTTCATCGCGATCCTGTACACGACGGCCCCGGCGGTGGCCGTTTTCGCGCGGACGAACCTGATCGAGACGGTCAGCGGAGCGAGCTACACGGAGAGCCTGCCCGACTGGTTCAAGCGCTGGGAGGACACGGGCCTGGTCGCGTGGGTCGACAAGAACGGGGACGGTCAGGTCAACTACGTCGCCGGGCCGGCCTTCGTGGGCAAGCCGACCTTCGTCACGGACGAGGCCGAGCGCGGACCGAGCGGGGAACGGCTCGTCACGAACGCGCGGACCGAGAACGAGAACGAGCTCTACATCGATCGCGACATCATGGTGCTCGCCAACCCCGAGATCGCCCGATTGCCGAACTGGGTGATCGGGCTCGTCGCGGCGGGTGGCCTCGCCGCCGCGCTGTCGACGGCGGCGGGCCTCTTGCTGGTCGTCTCGTCCGCGATCAGCCACGACCTGCTCAAGCGCTCGATCCGGCCCCAGATCTCCGAGCGCGGCGAGCTGCTCGCGGCCCGCATCAGCGCCGCCGTCGCAGTCCTCGTCGCCGGCGTCCTCGGCGTGTACCCGCCCGACTACGTCGCCGCGGTCGTCGCGTTCGCGTTCGGGCTCGCTGCCTCGTCGTTCTTCCCAGCGATCATCATGGGCATCTTCTGGAAGCGCATGAACCGTGAAGGAGCCGTGTCGGGAATGGTCGTCGGGATCCTGTTCACGGCGTCGTACATCATCTGGTTCAAATTCTTGCACACGGGACCGGAGTCGCAGGAGGACTGGTGGTTCGGCATCTCGCCGGAGGGCATCGGAACCGTCGGCATGCTGATCAACTTCGCAGTCGCGATCACGGTGTCGCGATGGACGAAGGAGCCGCCACGGGCCGTGCAGGAGATGGTCGAGGAGATTCGGGTGCCGAGGGCGTCCCGGTAGCGAATTAATGCCTCCAGGACCGGGAGCAGGATGCGGAGGCCGGTCCTGTCCGAGGCTACAATCCGCCTCCGATGACCGAGCAAGCGGAGGCCGTCGCTCACCCGCCCCGGCGCCGCAAGTGGCGCCGGCGCGTCCTCGTCGTCGCGCTCGTCCCGGCCCTCCTCTTCCTGACGCGCAACTACCTGCTCCATCCCCTCGCTGCGCGCGGCATCCGCTGGGCGTCTCCGCGGTTCACGGACTACCGCGTCGAAATGGACGCCCTGCACGGAAACTGGGTGTCCCACCTCCGGATCACCGGGCTCCGGATCGTGCCGGTCGACGAATCGGCGCCCCTGCGCACGGCACGCGCGAAGGAGGTCGCCATCGACTACGAGCTCCTCCAGAGGCGCTTGACGAGCGTGCGTGCGCACGGCGTGACCGCGGACGTCGTCCTGCCACCCACGGGCGGCGATGATGCGGCCGGCAATGACGCGAGCGGGTGGCCGCGGCTCCCGGATTCGCTGCCCACGATCGACGCCCGAGTCGACTCCTTTCGATTGACGCGCGACGACCTCCTCGTCGAAGTGCAAGACGTCCGGGCCGACCACACGTCGGGGCAGATCGATCTCGCGCTCGATCGAGTGACGGTAGACGACCACACGATCCGAGCCGTCACGGCACGGATCGGATACGACGCCGGCGATCTCGCCATCGAGTCACTACGCGTCGGCGAGCGTGCGGCTCTTCGGTCGTCGCGGATCGACCTGAGCCGACTCGCGGACGAGCGCATCGCGTGGGAGGTCGAGCTCGTCGCGCTCGGCAGCCCGCTCGAGTTGGAGGGTACGCTCGAGGATGGCGTGCTCACGTCCTCGTTCTCCGGATCCGCCCTCGACCTCAGCAACATCACGGAGATCCTCCCCGCCGCCGGCCTCGAGGGTGTGCTCGACCTCGAGGGTCTGGCCAGCCTTGCGCTCGACGACCCGCTCGCCGGCAAGCTCGATGTGCGGTTGAAAGGAGAGGCCATGCTGTTCGCGGGCCGGACCTTCGATCGCGTGCAGGGCGAGCTCACGCTCGAGGACCACGCGCTCGACGTCTCACGCCTGGTCTTCGAGACCGGTTCGCGCCGCGCCGAGCTCACGCTTCAGGCACTCGTCAGCGACGAGGTCGCGCGCATCGACTCGGGCGCCCTCGTCCTGCGCGACGGCGACCTGCGCGTGCAAGGGGGCGAGCTCCAGCTCACCGGTCCCGTGCGCGACCGGCGCTTGCTGCTCGATCTCGAGGCGCATGCTGTCGACCTGCGCGAGGTATCGGCGGCCCTGGGGAAGGATCCGTGGGCCGGCGTGATCGATGGAGTGGTGCGGCTCGACGGGACCCTGGGGCGGCTCGGAGGCGAGATCGACCTCTCCGCGGGCGGCGTGCGGATCGACAGGTTCGATCTCGGTGACGTCACGGTGAGTGCCCACGGCGACCAGGACGTGCTCGTCGTCGACGCGCTGTCCGCCAGCGGCGGGAGCTGTGCGATCGTCGCGCGCGGTGGCTGGAACTTCGTGAAAGGGGAGCTCACCGAGACCACTTTCGAGCTCGACTTGACCGAGGCGGACCACTACTACGGCGGCTTCGCCGAAGACGGCCAGCTCCGTGCGAGCGGGACGCTCTCCGGAGCCTGGCCGAGCCTCGTCGGTGCAGTCGACGTCGAGAGCCGCGGCCTGATCGTCGCGGGCACGCCCCTCCGCGAGGTCGCGGCGAGCGCGCGCGCCGAGGGTGGAGCGATCGACGTGTACGACGTGCGCGCAACGACGCCGTTCGGGGAGGTGACGGGCGCGCTCGACGTCCGCCTGGCGGAGCCGCAAGCCCCCGTGCGCCTCGAGCTGCGCGAGCTGCTGCTCGCCAGCGACGGCAAGGAGCTCAGGCTCGAGTCGCCCAGTCACGTCGAGCTCGGCGAGCCCCTGGTCGTGCGCGGACTCGCTCTCGCGGGATCAGCTGGCGCGCTGACGGTCGAGCTCTCAGCCGCCCACCAAACGAAGACGCACCTCTCGGTCGACGCTCACATCACGTCCCGAGGCCTCGACCCGATGCCGTTCCTCGGCAGCTGGATACCAGAGGGGTTCGGGCTGCAGGACGTCGACCTCGACCTCGGCGTCGTGCACGCGAACGGCCACCTGTCGGTGCACGGAAGCGGACGCCTCGGCACACTGCGCAATCCAGTGGACGACCAGCCGTACGCGCTCACGTTCGACGGCGAGCTGCAGGATGACCAGCTCGAGCTCCGACACCTGCAGCTGGAAACCGGCGGGACGATCCTCTCGGACCTCGTCGTCAGCGCGCCGCTTCGCATCGGTGGAGCGAGCCTCTGGGCCGATGGAGACGTGTCGATCGGCGGGACAGTCGCGTTCCCCCCGGAGCGGGTCATCCAACTCCCGATCGGCGAGTCGGTCGTCACTCTGAGCGGAGCGCTCGATGCCCGACTCGCGGTGGACGGTACCTGGCGCGCCCTGCGAGGCGACGTCGAGATCGACGCTCGCGACCTGCGGCTCGAACGCAAGACGGGCACGCTCGTCGACTGGATGCCGGAGCCCGCCGACCTCGTGTGCAAGCTCGTGCTCGACGACGGCGTCGAGCTCGAGCGGTTCGTGCTCGACCTGCCCCGCAGAGCGCGGATGGAAGCGAGCGGAACGGCGGCCGTGCCACTGGACGTCGACGCGTGGACGCGGGTTGGCGGCGATGTCCTCGACGGCCAGCCCGTCGCGGTTCACGGCGAGATCGAGTTCGCGGACCTCGCGTGGCTGGCTCAGTTCTCCGAGTCGCTGCGCCGCCTCGGCGGCCAGGGAAGCGCCGACTTCGCGGTCGGCGGCACTCTCGATGCGCCGGACATCGAGGCGCGCATGCACGTCGAGCGGGGCTTCTTGAAGCTCACGGCCGCGCCGCAGATCAGCGACCTCGAGTTCGATCTGTCCGTCCGCGATGATCGGCTCGAGCTCGAACAGCTGAGCGGCACCCTGGGCGCCGCGCCCATGCAGCTAGCGGGGCATCTCGACTGGGGCGGTGCCGAGCCGCGCCTGCAGCTCGACGTCGACGGCCAGAACGTCCTCTTGCAGCGCACCAGCACCATCCGGCTCCGCGCCGATGTAGACGCCGAAATCAATGGGCCGCTGTCGCAGCTCGAAGCGCGCGGAAAGGTGCGCCTGCGCAACAGCCGGATGATGCAGAGCGTCGACCTCCTCGGATGGCTGGGCGGCGGGCACAGCATCGACTCGGCGGAGTCGGGTATCACGCTCCCCGCGCTCGGTGGTGGACCGCTCGCGACGATGAAACTCGACCTCGCCGTCGAGACGGCCCAGCCCCTGCGCGTCTTGACGAACGTCGCCCGCGGCGGGCTCGGCGTCTCCCTGACGATTCAGGGCACCGGCGAGGTCCCGACTCCGAAGGGTCGAGTCTTCTTGGAGCCGACGCGAGTCTCGCTGCCCGGAGGTACGCTGCGACTCAGCGGTGGCTACGTCGAGTTCACCGAGAAAGACCCGTTCCATCCGACGATCCTGGTGCAAGGCGAGGCGCGGCTCGCGGGATACGACGTGACGATGCTGGTAACGGGCAACTACAACGATCCCGTCGTGGAGCTCAGCTCCTCTCCGGCCCTGCCGAGCGACGAGCTGTTGCTGCTGTTCCTCACGGGCCAACCGCCCACCAGCGGCGCCAGCGACAGCACCGCGGCCGCGCAGTCCCTGACGGTCTACATCGCCCGTGATCTCGTTTCGAAATGGGCGTCAGGCGGAAACCTCGAAACGGAGGAGGACTCGTTCTTCGATCGCTTCGAGCTGATGACGGGACAAGACGTATCCAAGTCGGGCGTCGCGACACTGGAGGCGCGCTACCGAACGCTGGACACTTGGCTGAAGCATCAAGACGACGACGTGTACATCGTCGCGGAACGCGACGTCTTCGAGAACTACAACTTGGGTCTTCGCTTCGTCTTCCGCTTCCGATGAGAGCGCTCGTTCTGGTCTGCCTGCTCCTGGCTGCTTGCCGCGGCACGGGCACAGCGGCAGTGGACACGCAAGAGTCCGCCTTGCCCGCGTTCGAGGTTGTGTTCGTCGGGAACGGCTTCATCCCCGATCGGGTCCTGCGCAACGTCATCGACCTCGATCTGGAGGAGTTCGCCCTTTCCGACTTTCAGGAGGCCTTCGTCGATGACGCTGCATTTCAGATCGGCCTGCACTACAAGGGTGCGGGCTGCGCCTTCGTCGTAGTCGAATACGCGGTCGAGCGAGGCGCGGAAGCGCCAGTCGTCACCTTCACGATCGACGAAGGCCCGATCGTGCTCCTGACCGCGATCGACTGCCAGGCAATCGCCGCCCCCGGAGACGAGCCGGTTTTCGGACCAAAGGAACACGAGGCGTTCTTCGAGGGTCCGCGCATCGGGACCTTCGGGCGCGGAACGCTCCTGTACATCGAGGACCACGTTCGCTCGGCGCCACGGCGCGTGGCCGAGGAGTACCGACGGCGCGGCTACCTCGACGTCGAGGTGACCGCCGCGGAGATCGACATCTCGGCCGACCGCACCGAAGCCAGCGTTCGCGTGCGGGTGCGACAGGAACAGCGCTACGACGTCGGCGAGGTCGAGCTCACGGCCGAATCCGTGATACCGGCCGCGCTCAAGGAGCGGTTCGACACGATCCTCGAGGCAGCACGGCGCGACGCAGGGGGCCAGAGCCACGCCTACAACCGCCGCGTCCCCTCCGAGCTTCAAGGGGCGTTGACCGATCTGATGTCCGGCGCCGGCTACCCCGACAACGAGGTGCGAGTCGCGCCTCGCGTCGTCGCCGAAGAGTCGCGCGTGCACCTGACCGTGCACGCGCAGGCAGGCATCCGTGTGACGATCCGCGGCGCACGGTTCGAGGGCAACGAGACGTCGCGGCAGGCGTTCCTGGACTCGCGGCTCGCGTTCGAGAAAGACGACCCGTACACGAGCGAAGCCCTGCGTCGCAGCGTCGAGAGGCTGTACGCAACGGGACTCTTCCGCCGCGTCGACGTGCAGCTCGAGGACTCGTCCGCCGCCGAGCGGGACGTCGTGATCACGCTCGAGGAGGCCCCGTCGCTGGAGGCGTTCGTCGAGCCCGGCTACGGCTCGTACGAGCTCTTCCGGCTCAAGACCGGCATACGCGAGAATAATCTGCGCGGTAGCGGCTTGCAGCTGCGTGCTGAGACGGCAATCGCTATTCGCGCGCTGCGGGCCGAGATCGGCCTCACCGATCCGTGGTTCCTCCGGGAGGACCTGATCGGGGACGTGAAGCTCGACTTCGACCGGCGCGAGGAGCCCTCGTTCACGAGCGAGGCGACGGGGCTCGGTGCCTTCGT
This sequence comes from bacterium, assembly GCA_024226735.1. GTDB lineage: Bacteria > Planctomycetota > UBA1135 > UBA1135 > JAAELL01. The sequence continues at coordinate 62,740 of JAAELL010000593.1, forward strand.
GACCAAGCGCTGGGACCGGCAGTCGGAGACGACGTTCGGATACCAGTTCCGTCAATCCAAAGCCGACGATGTCGAGGTCGTCACGCAGGAAGTGCGCGACGCCGCCGAAGACGTGAACATCTCGAGCGTGCGCTTGACGCAGCGGCTCGATGCGCGCGACAACGTGTTCATCCCGACGGGCGGCACGTACGCGGAGCTGGGCCTCGAGTTGGGCGACGCGGCGCTCGGCTCCGAGCTCGACTTCCTGCGGACGACACTTTCGACGTCCGCCTACCACCAGCTCCGGCAGGGCACGGTCCTCGCGGCGGCGCTGCGCGGCGGCGTCATCGTTCCACGCGACAACGAAGTCCCGATTCAGGAGCGGTTCTTCAACGGCGGCGAGAACTCCGTGCGCTCCTTCAAGGAGAGCGAGCTCGGGCCCAAGGACCGCGAAGACAACCCGGTCGGCGGCGAGGCCTTCACGACCTTCAGCATCGAGCTGCGCCAGAACGTCGGTCGGGCGTTTCAACTCGCGACCTTCGTCGATACGGGAAACGTCGTATCCGATCACTCCGACTACTGGGACTTCGACGACTTCGAGGTTGGGGTCGGCGTTGGCCTGCGCTACGTGCTGCCCGTCGGTCCAGTGCGCCTCGATCTCGCCCACAACCCGAACGCGGACTCGGGTGAAGACGACTACGTCCTGCACTTCGCGATCGGCATGGCCTTCTGACCTCGCGCGGTCTCGCTACAATCCTGCCGCCCATGAGCCCCTTGACCGAACGCTTGCTCGCCGCGCTCTGCTGTGCACTGATCAGCACGTGCGGCAACGACGAGCCGAGCGCGCCCGGGACGCCCCCGACGCCCGAGGTCGAAGCCGTCCAGCCGGACTGGGAGACGGCGACGAGTCGTGCCGGCCGCTACCGGGTTGCGTGGCGCCCCGCCGGTGGCCCGATTCCGCTCAACGAGCCGTTCGAGCTGGACGTCGAGGTGCGCACGGCCGCCGACGACGCGCCCGTCACCGGCGGGATCGTCTCGGTGATCGCCGAGATGCCCGAGCACGGCCACGGTATGCTGCGCGAGCCGCGCGCGACCGAACAGGAGGGCGGCCGCTACCGGGTGAAGGGAATGTTGATGCACATGACCGGCCGCTGGGTGCTCTCGATCGACGTGATCGTCAACAGCGTCTCCGAGTCGACCGACTTCGAGGTCGTGCTCGAATGACGGCTCGCATCTGGATGCTCGTCGCCTGGGTGGGCCTGTGCAGCTGCGGCGATGAGAAGCGCGTTGGTCCGGCGGTCCCGGAGCCATTCACGGCCGCCGAGGTCGAGCGCATCATGCGGCTGTCGCCCCTCCCCGAGCTACCCGCGGACCCGACCAATGCGTTCGCCGACAACGAGGACGCGGCCCACTTCGGCCAGTTCCTGTTCTTCGACGAGCGCCTGTCGAAGGCCGGCAAGACGTCGTGCGCGAGCTGCCACGACCCCGAGCTGAGCTTCGCCGACGGGCGCGAGCTCGCCGAGGGCGTGCTGCCGCTCGAACGCCATTCGCCCGCGATCTGGAACGTCGCGTACAACCGCTGGTTCTTCTGGGACGGGCGCGCGGACTCGCTCTGGGCACAGGCCTTGGTTCCGCTCGAGAGCCCGCTCGAGCACGCCGGCTCGCGGCTCGCCTTCGCGCACCTCCTGCACGGCGACGACGACCTGCGCGCGTCGTACGAAGCGCTCTTCGGTCCACTGCCCGACCTCCACCACGAGCAGCGTTTTCCGCCGATCGGCCGGCCCGTTCCGGCGGACGACCATGCGCACGGGCTCGCGCGTGAGCACGCGCGCAAGGCTGAGGAAAAGGCGCGGCAGAGTGGACGCCAGACACACAGTCACGGCGGCGGTGCGTACTTCGTCCATCCCCACCAGCGTGCGTGGGATTCGATGAACCCGGCCGACCAGCGCGCCGTCACACGCGTCTTCGTCAATCTCGGCAAGTCGATCGCGGCGTACGAACGCAAGCTGGTCTCGCGCCGGTCCGCCTTCGATCGCTTCGTCGAGGGCATTCGCGAACGAGACGCCGACAAGCAGGAGGCTCTCTCGCCGTCCGCCCGCCGCGGCCTGCAGACCTTCGTCGGCAAGGGACGCTGCGTGCTCTGTCATCACGGGCCGAACTTCACCGACATGGAGTTTCACAACATCCGACTCGCCCCGTCCGCCGCCGTCGAGGACGAAGACCCAGGACGCATGCGTGGTCAGTCGTCCCTACAGGCGAGCCCGTTCCTCGGCACGAGCGAGTGGTCGGACGATCCCGAGTCCGCGCGCGAGAAGCTCGAGTACCTGCCGACGCACGCGCACGCTTGGGGCGAGTTCAAGACACCGAGCCTGCGCAACGTCGCGCGCACCGCGCCCTACATGCATCAAGGGCAGCTCCCCTCGCTCGCGGCGGTCGCCCATTTCTACTCGACCTTCGAAGGGGCCAGCGACGATCCGCGTGCTCTCGAGAAGACGCTCGTTCCGCTCGGGCTGACGGCGGGCGAACAGGCCGACCTCGTCGCTTTCCTCGAGAGTCTCACCGACGAAGAAGTGGCACCGGCCCTGCTCGCGCAACCCGACTCCCCGCGACGTCGCCCATGAGTGCGGCCTCGTTCAACCGCAAGGTCCACCGCTGGGGAGCCATCCTGTTCGCGGTACCGGTGCTAGTGATCTTCGCGACCGGCGCCTTGCTGCAGCTGAAGAAGGACTGGAGCTGGATTCAGCCGCCTGCCCAGCGCGGCGACGCCAGCGAGCTCTCTTCGGAGCTCTCGATCGGTTGGGACGACGTGCTCTCCGCCGCGCGTGGAGTCGAGGCGGCCGAGGTCGCGTCCTGGGCGGACATCGACCGACTCGACGTGCGCCCGGGCCGAGGCTTGATCAAGATCCGCTGCGCCAACCGCTGGGAGCTGCAGATCGATTCGGCTTCGGGCGAAGTGCTGAGTTCGACGTACCGGCGCTCCGATCTGATCGAGGCGATCCACGACGGCTCGTGGTTTCACGATTCGGCGAAACTGTGGATCTTCCTACCGTCGGCGGTCGCCTTGTGTGGCCTCTGGGGCACGGGCGCGTACCTGTGGTTTCTCCCACACATGGTGAAGCGTCGTCGCAAGCACAAGAAGGTGGCTCGTTGAAGCGTCTCTGCATCTACTGCGGCTCGAATCCGGGCAAACGGCCGGAGTACATCGAAACAGCACAGACCCTCGGGCAAACGCTCGCGCAGCGCGGCGTCGGCGTCGTGTACGGCGGCGCCAAGGTCGGCACGATGGGCGCGATCGCCGATGCGGCACTCGCGGCGGGCGGCGAGGTGATCGGCGTGATCCCGCACGGTCTCGTCGCACTCGAGGTCGCGCACACGGGACTGACCGAGCTGCATCGGGTCGAGACGCTTCACGAGCGCAAGGCCAAGATGCTCGAGCTCTGCGACGGGCTGATCTGTCTCCCCGGGGGACACGGCACGCTGGACGAGATGTTCGAAGCGATCACGTGGCTGCAGCTGGGCATCCACTCGAAGCCGATTGGCCTCCTGAACGTCGCCGGTTTCTACGACTCGCTCGTCGGGCACCTCGACCACTGCGCGGGCGAGGGGTTCATCCGCCCCGAGCACCGGTCGATGTTGCTGGTCGACCCAACGATCGACGGGCTCCTGCAGCGCTTCGCGGACTTCGAGCCGCCCGACCGACCGGAGTGGCTGGCCCGGATTGACCCGGGCTAGTGGTGTGATGCAGACATTCGCAGTCGTATCCCGGCTAAGGGATCAACTTATTCCGAGAAGGGTCCCCCCACCCCCGGTGAATGGTCGATGCAGCCAACCAATACTCCGCATCGAAGCCATGAGAAGAGATTTCCACGGGAAGCGCGTGCGCGCGGAGAAGGGGAGCTATCGCCGCGGAAACGCCCTCGTCGCCAGCCTGTTGCTCGTCATCGTCATCGCGGGACTCGGGGCAGGCATCATCCAGGTCCAGAGCGCCATCGAGCGACGGCACGCGGAGAGCATCGACCGCAAGCGCGCGCTCTACATGGCCGAGACCGGGCTGAGCGAGGCCTTCCACGCCGTCGCGTCCGGCAAGTCCGGCAACGTAGGGACCCCTCTGGTGCCGGCGTCGTTCGCCGACGGTCTGTACTGGGTCGAGGCGACCGAACTCGGCAACGATCGGGTCGCGTTGGTCAGCACGGGAATGTGTGGAACGGGGCGGTTCACGCTGTCGATGAGCGTGCAGAGCCACGTCAACCGAGTCGGCATGCTCGGCTTCTTCGGCGCCGACGGCATCACGGTGGAGCCCGGGTGCACGATTGGGAGCTGCGACTCGCGGGACCTGAGCTGGGACCCGCAGCTCGTGGGAACGCTCGATCCTTCCGCCGGCCCTGGCACGCGGCTGACAACCAACGGTGACGCCGTCCTGGACGACGTCCGCTCGGGCCCCGAGACCGCGGTTCACGGCGACATCCTGGCCGGTCCGACCGGCTCGGTCGTGGTCGGAACGGGGGCGAACGTCTCGGGTTCGATGACGCCGAGCCTGGCCTCGGTCGAGCTCCGCCCGATCGAGCCGCCGCTCGTCCAGTCGGCCGGAAACCTCCAGCACACCTCAGGTGGGCTGCTCGTGTTGGGCACTCCCCGCATGGCGTACGGCGACCTCGAGGTGGGCAAGGACTCCACGCTCCTGATTCAGGGCCCCGCGAGCCTCGTCGTCGACACGCTCGAGCTCTCGTCCGGCGCGGAGCTACGGTTCGATTCGAGCAGTGGTCCCATCCGCCTCTACTGCTCGCAGTCCTTCGTCGCCGATTCAGGATCGATTCTCTCGAGCGCGAGCGGCGATCCGCGCGGCGTCGCGCTCATCCTGGGCGACCTGCAGTCGACTCCCACCCGACCCGATCTCGTGTTCGAAGCCTCCGGCGAGTTCTTCGGGATGCTGATCGCGCCGACCGAGGATATCTCGCTGCCGAGCTCGCTGACCGTCGTGGGCTCGGCCGCCGCGAAGTCGCTCAACGTCGAGAGTGGCACCCGCGTTCTGTTCGACGAAGCCGTCACGCGCGGAGGTTTCGGCGTCGGCGTCCCGCGCCTCTTGTCCTGGGAGATTCGGGAGCTTCCCGACACCGGCCTCGTGCGCACGCGTATCGACGCCAGCACGATCCTCCAACTGCGCGGCGTGACCCCGACTCCCTCCTGGTCCGCCCAGCGCGAACAACGGATGCAGATCTCCTACACGGACGGCGGTGGCATCACCCGCACCTACGACGGCAACGCGAGCGACTTCACGTGGGCGCATGCCGAGTCGATCGAAAGCTTCACCTGGATCGATCCCGACACGGACGCGGCGACCGGGCGCGCCCCATCGAACCTGGCCGAGCTGAACCGCTGAGCGTCGCGGGCAGGCGGAACGGAAGCTAACGAAACCCGGTGAGCAGCGGCTGCACCCGGTCCCGCAGACTCTGCGGCAGTCGCGCATCCAAGATCCGCACGATCTCGTCCGCTCGGTAGCGCGCCGAGAAGTGAGTGAACAGAATCGCTTCGTTCTCGAACTCGTCCGCTCGCTCGCACACCTCGTCGAGGTGCACGTGCCCCACCGCGCGGGAGGCTTCGACGCTGACCCGGTCGTCGAGGAAGGTGACCTCGAGAACCAGGCGGCGCGCCTTCCGCGCGCCGTCCTCGCGCAACACGCCCGCGAGGCGCGAGTCGCCGCTGAAGGCGAGCTCGGGAACACGCACTGCATGAGTCACTTCGCGGCCTTCGCGCTTCAGCCTGGCGATTTCCTGTGGAGGGAGCTCTGCAAGCTCGTCCCGCAGCTTGTGCCGCATGCCGTAGAGGACGTAGCCCTGGGCGGGCGCGCGATGCGGGGCGCGGAACGGCACGGCGACGAGCGACTTCGAGAGCGCGTGCTCCTCCCCGGGCCCGATCGGAATGCGAACGTGCGGGAGGTCGGATCCATCGAGGTCGCGCCAGGCCGCGAAGAGCGCGTCGAAGGCCTCCACGTTCTCGTGCGGAATCAGGTAGGTCGGCGGCTTCTGTCCGAGCAGCGCACGCGTCCCCGCATGGGCCGCGACTCCGCCCATGTGATCGAGGTGAGCGTGCGTGAACAGGATCGTGGGGCGCTGGATCGCGGTGTGCGGACAGCGTCCGGCATCGAACGCGAGCCGGTAGCCGGGCACCTCGATGCACGTCTCGATCCCACCGATCGAGACGCCCTCCACTTCGAGACCTGCGAGATCCGGCATCGATTCGCTTCGGCTCAGCGACCGAGCGCCGCTCGGATGCGCGACCGCAAGTCATCCGACGTCCACAGCGTCAGCTCCTCTTCGACGAAGCGGCGCTCGTCGCGCGCGGTCGGTGCCGCGTCCGCCCGCAGGGCACGCTTGGTGACCGCGTAGGTCTCGGGTGTGTGGCTCGCCAGCCGTTCGAGCCACGCGACCGCGATCGCACGCGGATCCGCGGCGACCTCGTCCAAGAGTCCGACCTCGAGCGCGGCACGCGGCGTGTAGAGCTGCGCGCCGAGCATGACCCGCTCGAGGTGCCGGCGCGGGAGCCGGTAGCGCATGATCTGCAGGATGGCAGGTGGAAAGCACGCGCCGAGCGCGACCTCGTTGACTCCGACCTTGATCGCGTCATCGTCCTTGCAGACCCGGAAGTCGCAGGCCTGCATCAACACGCACCCGCCAGCGATCGCGTGCCCCTCGGCCAACGCCACGGTGGGCGCGGGGTGCGTGAAGATCCGCTGGACCAACGCGTCGACGCGGCGCAGAAACGGCTCCATCGCGGACACGTCGAGCTCGCCGACGTATCCGAGATCGAGGCCCGCGCTGAACGCGCCGGCCGTGCCGCTGAGCAGCACTCCGCGCTCCCCTGCAGCGTCGAGCTGAGCCTCGAGTTGAGCGATCAAGGACTCGCCCAGCGCGTTGCGGTGCTGGGCATCCATGCGGATCTCGACGGTGGCGGGGTCGGTCATGGCCCTTAGCGTACTACCCCGGTCGCTCTCTACACGCCCTCGAGCGCCATCCGCAGTGCACGCTGGTCGGCGTCGATCGTTCGAATGCGCTCTGGCGGCGCGGGATGGCCTGCGAGCCGGCCTTCGTGGAAGGCGCGCGTCGTGTCGGGGTCCTTGAGCAAGTTGCCGGTCAGCACGCACACGACACGCTCGGTGGGCGCCATGCGACCGTCGCGCACGAGACGCCGCGCGCCCGCCAGGGCGGCGCAACTAGCGGGCTCGGCACCGAGACCGGCACGGTCGACGGCTACCTTCGCTGCGAGGATCTCGTCGTCCGTGACGGCAAGCGCGACTCCGCGCGTCTCTTTCAGGCTGCGAACGCCACGGGCGTAGGAGACTGGCGCGCCGATCCGAATCGCGGTCGCCAGCGTGTCGGCGACGACTGGCTCGTAGCGCTCGAAGCCGTTGTCGTACGCCGTGGCGAACGGAGCAGCCCCGGCGGCCTGCACGGCGGCGAGGCGCGGCACGCGCTCGATCAGGCCGAGGGCCAACGCCTCACGCAACGCCTTGCCGAACGCGGCGCAGTTGCCGAGGTTGCCCGCGGGGAACACGATCCAATCGGGTGCGTCCCACGCGAGCTGCTGCAAGACCTCGAGCACGATCGTCTTCTGCCCCTCGACCCGAAAGGGATTCGCCGAGTTGAGCAGAGCCACGCGTCCGGCGCGCGCCTCCTCGCGAACGAGCCCCATCGCCGCATCGAAGTCGCCGCGCACCATCAGCACGTGCGCACCGTATGCGAGCGCCTGACTCAGCTTACCCCAGGCGACTGCACCGTCGGGAACGACGACCGTCGCGGCCATGCCCGCGCGCGCGGCGAAGGCGGCCATGCTGGCCGCCGTGTTTCCGGTCGACGCACAGATCGCGTGGCGCGCGCCGGCCGCGCGCGCGCGGCTCACCGCGGCCGTCATGCCGCGGTCCTTGAACGAGCCAGTCGGGTTCAGCCCCTCGTGCTTGATTCCGACGGCGGCGAGCCCGGCGAAGCGCGCAAGGTCGGGCGCGTCGTAGAGCGGCGTGTTGCCTTCGCACAGACTGACGACCGCGGCGGGGTCGAGGTCGGGGTCGACGAGCTCCCTGTAGCGCCACACTCCACTATCGCCGGGAGCGCGCAAGCTGCGCGGGCGGGAATCGAAGAGCGCTCGGTCGAGGGGGCCGAAAGCGTGCTCGACGTCGTAGAGCTCTCCGCAGGAGCACTCGAATTCGGAGCTCTCGGGCGCCGCGCTCGAAGCGCACACGGGGCAGCGCAGAAGGGTCTCCCGCGCCGGCATGCGTCGTCAGCCCGCGTTGTCCCAGCGCGCCATGTCGATCTCGCGCTGAGCACAGTAGTTCTTGAGCAGCTCGTGCTCGGCGGGCGACGATTCGATCCGCTCGACGTCGAACTCCATGCCCACGCGGCCACCGGTGATGTGGGCGATCTTGGCCGGCCAGCGAACCGGCTCGGGTTGCTTGGGGATGAACAGCTCCACTTCGAACGAATCGCCGACCGCGAAGGCGTCGGTCTCCGGCATGACGAAGCCGAAGCCGCTGGGCGAGATGTCGTGCACCGTCACGTCGATCGTGCCGGCCGAGGTGTGGAGCTTGGTCTTGAACCTGCGGTCGAGGGCCGGCCGCACGCGAACGTCGCGGCGACGGTTGAAGAACTTCAGGTAGAACGAATCGAGCTGCTCGAAGAGGTCCTCGGCGCTCGTGAACCGAAAGCCGTAGCGCACGCCCGTCGCGTCGCTCTGGATGCACCGCACCATCTCCGCGTCGACCTTGACGGTGCCGTCGTGGACGAGCGCGCTGAAGTGCAGCGTCATCGTCTCGCCGACGGCGAACTCCGGGTCCTGTTCCAACGGGAACAGAATACCGACGCCACCGGCGCTCAGGTCGGCGAGCTCGCCGCTGAGGGTCGCCCCGTCCTGACGCTCGAGCTTGATGCTGAGAGCATGCTTCTTCCCCGGAGCGCGCCGGTAGTGCTGGCGCAACTCTTCGGGCTTCTGCTTCTTCTTGTTCTTGCGTCTGAAGAACATCTGTTTGGGGCGCGGCGAGACGCTGCGGAGATTCTAGGTACCCTCTGAGTCGAGACGAGCTGCAAACCGGGGAGGATCCGGAGAGCAGGAAGCGGATTGTGGGCACTTGGGCCCTGTCACACCTATCGGACGCAAGCGCCATGTTCCTGAGCTACTTGGAGTGCACGGAGTCAGCGGAGCGCCTTGAAACGGGGCACCTGGCCACCGTAAGCCCCTCTGGGATGCCCCTGGCGGCCCGCTACGACCTCGATTCCGCAGGAGAATCCCTGTCGCGGGAGACCTTCGCGGCCCGGCCCCCGGGCCTCTGGAGCCTGGCCGAGCTCCTGCCCCTGGCCGACCCGAGCGACGCGGTCAGCCTCGGCGAGGGCGGGACCCCCCTGCTGCGGCTGCCCGCACTGGGCTCGGCGCTCGGCCTCGGCCGGCTCGAGGTGAAGGACGAAGCCCTCAACCCGACCGGCTCCTTCAAGGCACGCGGGATGTCCGTGGCGGTGTCGATGGCCAAGGCGCTCGGCGCCCGGGAGCTCGCTGCACCGTCCGCCGGGAACGCCGGTGGCGCGCTCGCAGCGTACGGTGCTCGCGCCGGCCTGCCCGTGCACGTCGCGATGCCCGTCGACGTGCCGCTCGCGAACCGCATCGAAGCCGAGGCCTGTGGAGCGCACGTGCGGTTGATCGAGGGCACGATCGCCGACTGCGGCGGGTGGATCCGCGAGCAGTGCGAGGAGCAGGGCTGGTTCGACGTCTCGACGCTCAAGGAGCCGTACCGCGTCGAGGGCAAGAAGACGATGGGGTACGAGCTCGCGCTGCAATGCGGCTGGAAGCTGCCCGACGTCATCCTCTACCCGACCGGTGGTGGTACGGGCCTCGTCGGCATGTGGAAGGCGTTCGAGGAGATGCGCGAGCTGGGCTGGATCGACGGTCCCTTCCCACGCATGGTCGTCGTGCAAGCGACCGGCTGCGCCCCCGTCGTCGAGGCGTTCGAGCAAGGGCACGAGGCCGCGCGAGTTCCGGAGAATCCGCACACGGTGGCCTCCGGTCTGCGGGTCCCCACGCCGATCGGCGACCGCTGGATGCTGCGCGTGTTGCGTGAGAGCAACGGCACCGCTGTCGCAGTCGACGACGACGCGCTCGTTGCGGGCACGCGCGAGATCGCGCGCCACGAGGGCATCTTCGCGGCGCCCGAGGGTGGCGCGCTCGTCGCCGCATTGCGCGAGCTGCGCGCACGGGATTGGGTCCGGCCCGAGGAGCACGTCGTGCTCTTCAACACGGGCACGGGGCTCAAGTATCTCGAGTGCTTTCAGTGACGACCGGGGTGCGGGGTTTTTCCGGGTTCGACGGCTGACGCGGGGTGCGGGGTTTTTCCGGGTTCGACGGCTGACACCGTCTCCGCGGCCCACGCCGCGGCGACGCGCAGACCCTGGCTCAGAATGGCGTCTTTTCCCGCCGTGTAGGCCAGTGCGTACCTCGCCTCGAAGTCGACCGGCACCCCCACGCCCTCGATAGCGCGCGTGTAGTTGCCGAGCGTGAACGAGGGAAACATCAACACCATGCCGGCGCCCACGTCCTCGAACGACGCGGGAATGACTGCCCCCGGCGTCTTCTCGCCGACGAGCATCGCCGCGTCGCGCCGGGCGAGCTCGTACGCGATCACCTCCTTGGCGCTGCGCGTCCCGCGATCGACGAGAAGCGCCAGAGGCTTGCGCCACGCGCCCTTCTCGTCGTCGAAGAGCTCGATGATCCTCTGCGCTTCGGTCGCGCTCCCGCCCCGCCCGCGCAGGTCGATGACGAGACCGTCGCAGTCGGCGAAGTTCCGTTGGATCGCGCGACGCAGGAAGCGGGCCTGATCGCGGTGGTGGATGTACCACAGATGCACGTAGCCGACGCGCTGCCCGTCGACCTCGTAGGTCCGCACCGTGCGCTGCATCGCCTCGAAGCCGGAGTCCATGACGGCCCGGATCGTGATCGTCCGCGCCTCCGCCCCCGAGGAGCGTTGGATGCGCAGCGCGACGACATCGCCTTCCTCGCACAGGACCTTGTGCGTCGGCGGATCCGGCAGCGCCGCGTCGTCGGACGACCAGTCCAACCGCGGGCTCGCGCCCACTTCGACCCCGTCGATCGAGATCACGCGATCGCCACGCAGGACGCCCGCGCGCGCCGCCGCACCGTCCTCGAGCAGCCAGTCCGCGAAGAAACCGTCGTCGAGCTCGACGAGCTGCATGCCAATCGTCGGCTGGCGCTCGCCCATCAGCTCCGCGAGCATGCCCTTGTACGTCGTCCGCGAGTAGAGCGCGAGGTGGCTCGCGGGCAGGAGCCCCAACAGCTCGTCGACGAGCTCTTTCTCCTCCTCGACCGAACGCGCCGCGTTCGCACGCGCCAAGAAGGGCGAGGCGATCGCCGGCAACCGCTCGGTGCGGAACTCGCGGTCGTGGAACGAGCGCTCCAGGACGCGCACGACGCGCTGCATCAGCTCGCCGGCTTCCTGCGCGGAGCAGGGAAGCGTGAACAGGAGAGCGAGGGCCAGGGTGGGGACACGCATGTCCCCAGTATGCGGACGATCAGGAAGCCGCCGAAAGATCGTCGTAACTGTCGCGTTCGGCCTCGCCACCCGAGCGCTCGGTCATTTCGGTCGCCGAGAGACCGTCCGCCAGCTCGAGCGTCACGTTGCGCTGGTCCTCGAGCGCCTCGCGCAAGGACGCCTCTTCGATGATGCCCATGCTGACGAGCACCGTCCCCAGGCGCCCCGGCTGGAGCCGCTGGACGACGAGCGCCCGATCGAGGTCTTCGGCGGCGATGCGACCCGTGCGAATGAGAATCTCGCCGAGGCGGCTCTCGTTGAGCAGATCGTACGAGAAGGCGACCGGCGCTGCTGTCCAGCGCTTCGTGCCTTCGGCCTCCGGCTCGACCTCCGGGCTCGGCTCCAGGTTCGCCTCCGGGGTCGGCCCAGGAGCCGGCTGAACCGGTGCCGCGCCAGCGGTGGGCTGCGGCTGCGGCTCGTCCTGCAGCTCGGCCTCGGGCTCCTCTTCCTCGGACGTCGCGCTGTGGTCGGGTACGAGCTGTAGCCTCGGCATCACCGTCGTGTCCGCCAAGAGGCCCGGAGCGGGCCGGTCCAGCCCTTCGACGACCAAGTGCAGGAGCTTCGCGCTCAGCTCGATCGTCTTCTCCTCGGTGACCCCGCCGAGGCGCAGGATGTCGTCGATCATCGACTCGATAATCTCGATCGCCGGCACGAGGTGTTTCCACGCACCCTTGGACAGGTCCTCACCAGCGAACTGCACGGCGCTTCGTGCCTCGAACAGGAGGTCGCGGTTCCCCGTGGAGTATCCGGCCAGGGAGCCTTCGAGGTGCTGCAGTCTCGATTTGAGTTGGTTGCGTTGGAGGTTCATGCGGGGACGATTGCGCAAAAGCCCATTGCGAACAGAAAGAAGAGAGAGAGATCCGGTATCGACGGAGGGGAGCGTCAAACTTGCTGCTTGCCGCGAATTTCAGAAGCTGAAGTGCAGCCCCAGTGTGACCCATGCGACCTCCGCGTCCTGCAGCGTCTCGAAGACGGTCAGATCTTGGAGCCGCGTCGCCGCGGCCGTCGTCACGACCCGCATCCCCGGCGTGATCGGCCTCGTCCAGGACATGCGCATCAGCGCGTCGGAGAAACCGGGCCGATCGACGGGCAGGAGCTCGAACGGCTCGTGGCCGTCGTCGTACGGCGCGATTCCGGCTCCCAGTTCGAAGCGCAGCGCTCCGCCGGCCGAGAGACCACCGGGAGCGTACGCGGGCCGCGAAGCAGGCTCCGGCGGCGGCGTGGGCGCGGCGGCCACAGGCGCGAGGTGCGCGTGCACGGTGATGTCTCGCACCATCAGCTGGAGGCGATCGAAGTCATCGACCGGCTCGAGTCCCGAGCGCACGGGTGCCGCGCAGCCGGTCACGAACATGCAGCAGACGATCTTCCAACCTCTCATCGACGCGAACGGCCACGGCAAGTGCCGCGGCCCGCGTCGTACATCGTCGAGCGATCACGCCGATCTGAAAGATGGCCGGCCGAAACGCCGTGGGGGTAGTACCGAGCCCACGCAATCCCCCCCCGCTAGGAGGCTGTCGGTGCCTCGCGAATCGTGACGACTCCGACAGCCTCCTAGTGGTGTGATTCACTCTTGTGCGGCATTTTGGTCGGTGCGTACGCGTTCGCTGCAAGGCGCAGCGACGACGCGACTTCGCTGCAAGTCTCGCAGGAGGCGCAACGCAGCAGCGGGCGGGTACGGGCCGA
>JAAELL010000594.1 GCA_024226735.1 bacterium
CTCCGCCCATCCACGTGGTCCACCCGACCGAACCGACGGTCCCCGACATCACAGTCTTCGACCCTTCCCGCCAACAGCGGCAGCGCGGTCGTGTGTCCGATGCCGGGCCGCATTCGTCCTATCGCCGAGTGTAGCGCGCCACGTTCATGCTCCCCCCCAAGAGGCCTTCGCGCCACGAACTAGGGACCACGCCGGCGCCACGAACTAGGGACCACCGTCCCGCGCTTGTTTTGGTCCTGTGGTGCGATCCTCCTTCGGCACTTCAGCCGAGAGGAGACGATGGCCTACCGGGAGCTTTTCGTGGTCGAGATCAAGGAGGTCCTGCGGCTTTGGGTTGGTGGCTACGGCTACCGGACCATCGCTCGGACGGGTGTTGTCGACCGCAAGACGGCCCGTCGCTACGTGGAGGTCGCCGAGGCGCTCGGGCTCGAACGGGGTGACAAGGAGCGGGCTCTCGATGACGAGTTCATCGCGGATGTCGTCGTCCAGATCCGCCCGGGCGCACCCTCGGAGCCTGGCGCGATGCGGGAGCACTGCCGCGCACACTCCGAGCTGATCCGGGGGTGGTTCGAGGAGGGGTGCAAGAGCCCGAAGGTCACCCGCCTCCTCGCCCGCCACACCGGCGTCGTGGTGCCCCGGCGGACGCTTCAGCGCTTTGCTGCCGAGGACCTGGGGCTCGGTTCGAGGAAGGGGTCGACGGTCCGGCTGGTGGATCCTCCCCCCGGCCAGATCCTGGAGATCGACTTTTTGAAACTGGGCTCGTTCACCGAGCGGGGCTCGGGTCGTCGACGGACGATGTACGCGCTGCTCTGCGTCGCGGCCAACAGCCGCCACCAGTTCGTGTGGCCCTGCCTCCGCCAGACCCGTGAGGACGTCATCGCCGGCCTCGAGGCGGCCTGGGACTTCTTCGGCGCCGTGTTCCCGGTGCTCGTCCCCGACAACATGTCGGCCGTCGTGCGCAAGGCCGATCCCTTGGCGCCCCTGCTGACGGACGAATTCCTGGAGTACGCGCAGCACCGAGATTTCGTCGTCGACCCGACTCGTCCCCGCAAGCCCAAAGACAAGGCGCGCGTCGAACGCCAAGTGCGTTACGCCCGCGACGACTACTTCCGCGGTGAGAGCTTCGGCAGCGTCGATGAGGCCTTCCGAGAGGCTGTACGTTGGTGCCGAGACGAGGCCGGCCAGCGGATCCACGGCACGACCCGCAACATGCCGCTGGAGGCCTTCGAGCGGGACGAACTCCCCCTGCTCGCGCCGGCGCCCACCGAACCTTACGACCGGCCGCGTTGGTCGACCGCGACCCTGCACAACGAGCACGCTGTCGTTGTGCGCCATGCGCTGTACAGCGTGCCGTTCTCAGTGCCGCCGGGGGAGCTGCGGGTCCGCACCGACCGCGCCACGGTCAAGCTCTACCGCGGCGCCGTGCTCCTCAAGACCCACCCCAAGCAGCCCGAAGGGGGAGCGAGCATCGACCCGGCAGACGCCCCGCCGGGCAAGGCCGAACTCGTGACGCGCGACGGCGCGGCCCTCTGCGAGCTCGCCGTGACCTATGGCGCCTCGGTCGGGATCTACGCGCACCGGTTGCTCGACAGCCCTCTGCCCTGGAGACGGATGCGCCAGGTCTACCGCCTGCTGGGGCTGTGCAAGCGACACGGGGGCACCTGGGTCGACGAGGCCTGTGCGCGGGCTCTCGAACTCGACGTCGTCGACGTCGTGCGCATCCAGCGCATGCTCGAGCGGGGGCTGGTCCAGCGGGGCCTACTCCAGCGACCCACCCCGCCGGCCCCCCCGAGCAACGTCGTATCGCTGCGTTTCGCCCGTGACCCCGCTGAGTACCGGGCTCGACCGCCCGAAGACGAAGGAGAGCCAGATGCCCGAGCGTGAGCTGTCCGCCGACCTCGTACGTACCCTCAAGCAACTCAAGCTCGGCAAGCTGCTGCCGGTGCTGCCCGAGCGCCTACGCCAGGCCCGAGAGCGGGGCATGGATCCGGAAGACGTTTTGCTCATCACGCTCTCCGACGAGGTACAGCGTCGTCTGCGGCAACGGGTCGCCAATCGGGCCAGGCGGGCGGGGCTCGACGCCGAGTTGGTCTTCGACGCCTGGGACACCACGGCGAACGTCACCTACGATCGCCACCTGCTCGACGAGCTGCGGACGCTGCGCTTCGTGGACGAGCACCATCACGTCTTGCTGATGGGTCCGGTGGGTGTGGGCAAGACGATGCTGGCGCATGCGCTGGGGCACCTGGCCGTCCGGCGCGAGCTGTCAGTGCACTGCGAGGTGGCGGACAAGCTGTTCCTGCAGCTCAAGGCGAGCCGCCTCGACGACACGCAC
This sequence comes from bacterium, assembly GCA_024226735.1. Taxonomy (GTDB): domain Bacteria; phylum Planctomycetota; class UBA1135; order UBA1135; genus JAAELL01. The sequence goes on from JAAELL010000594.1 coordinate 2,336, forward strand.
GCCCAGGAGCTGCGGCGATTGGTCGCCGTCGACCTGCTCATCATCGACGACTTCGCGTTGCGGGCGCTCGACGGGATGGAGACCGCCGACCTGTACGAGCTGGTCACGGCACGTCACCGGCGGGGCTCTGTGATCCTGACCAGCAATCGAGATCCGTCCGAGTGGCTGGCGATGCTGGCGGACCCGCTGCATGCCCAAGCGCTCGTCGATCGCTTCACGAACAACGCCTACGACCTGGTCGTCGAGGGCGAGTCGTATCGCAAGCGGCAGAAGCCGCGCTTTGCGGCTGGGCCGAAGCGGGGAGGCGCTGGTCCGCCCAACGTGACGCCGTGAGGGCTTGGCCCGCGGGCGACGCCTGGCTCGCGCTCGCTCAGGCCGCCGACGTACTGGGTGTCTCCGTGCGAACGGTGCAGAACATGGCTGCCCGAGGTGATCTGCGACGTCGTCAGGTGGGTCGTCGGAGCCAGTATCGGGCCGTCGACCGGACACCCTCGATGGAAGGTGCAAGGTCTGCGCCTGTTGCGCCTGTTGCGCCTGTTGCGCCTGTTGCGCCTGTTGCGCCGCTCGAGGCCCTGTGGACCCGGATCGAGGAGCTGGAGCACGCTGTCGATGACCGAACGGCCGAGTTCGAGGAGCGCCTCGAAGAGCTGTCGACCGAGCTGGAGACTGAACGAATAGAGAGGCAGGAGCTCGCCGAGGCGTTGGCGCGGACAGAGGACGCGGCAGCGGATCTACGCGAGCGCATCCACGACCTCGAGGCCCAGCTCGACTAGCTCTGCGGAGGCGGAGAAGCGCTACCCGACCGCCCCGACCGCACATGTCGCCCGAACACCCACATGGCGGCATCCGCGGGGGGCGCCATGGGCTCTGCGGGGCGTCGGAGGTGGTCCCTAGATCGTGGCGCAGAGGTGGTCCCATGCAGGTGGCGCTTGACACCGAATGCGGCGAGGGCACGATGCGCTACCTCGAGCCCATCACGCCATCGATGCCCATCACCTCCGTCGAACGCGGACCGCCGTAGTGCACCACGGGCCCCCGAAGACACCCCCACAGAGCCTGTCGCCGACACGTGCTCGTGCATACGCGTATCCGGCGCGCCGCCGGCGCC
>JAAELL010000595.1 GCA_024226735.1 bacterium
AAGTCCCGGCCGCGGATGGCGGCGATCTGATCCGACTCGACGTCGAGGATCTCCTTCTTCAGGAAGTCGTCCTGGCGGGTCGAGAGGTAGACCCGGGAGCTGGTCAGGTAGATGGTGTCGTCGCCCGAATCGGTGCGCAGCACGTAGCTGCCGCCGCCGTCCTCCATCGCCTTACCGACCAGGAAGTGGACCATCTCCTCCCCGTTCGCGTCCTTGAAGACCACCTCGGTGGTCTGCTCACCGCCGGCGACCAGCTCCAGCTCCTCGCTCAAGCTCTCGCCGCTGCCGATTTTCTGCTCGAGGCTGAGCTTGAGCACGTCGCGGATGAAGCGATTGACCGACTCGTTCTTGGCCGGATAGCCCTCGGCGTCGACCACCACGAAGCGGTCGCCGTCGCGCTTCAGGTGCGCGCCCTCGTCGTCGCCTTCTTTCGAGATCGCGATCTCGGCGATCGAGTCCGGGTTCAAGTTGGGCAGGAGTTTCTGGCCGCGCTCGAAGCGCTCGGCCCGGCGCACGCTCTCGGTGTAGGAGAAGACGGATAGCGCGCACAGCGCGACGCAGACGGCGATCAGGATCTGGTTGAGCTTCATGACGTGCTCCTCAGGAAACGCTGCGCCGCGCGGCGCTGTCCCGCATGCTGCGGCGGAAGAAGAGGAAGAGGCCGAGGACGAGGATCAAGATCGGCGTCGTGCCGAGGGTGGCGAAGCGGACCCGCGCCTCCTCGGACTCGAGCGCCGCGCGCTTTGCCTTGC
>JAAELL010000596.1 GCA_024226735.1 bacterium
CCACCGCCGACGCCTCGGTGGTGATGCTGGAGATGAAGAAGTCCCTCGACGTGATGACCGAGTCGATGAACCAGACGACCCGTTTCGTCTCCGAGACCCAGGTCTTCTTCCGCCAGAACCTCGACGAGCTCCTCGGCGACCTGGACGTCTATGACGACGAGACCCGGGCGCTGATGGACAAGAACCTGGCGATCTCCCGGGACATCGAGGAGAAACGCATCGCCGAGGCGGTGGAAGTGGCGCTCGAACGGCGCCCGCCACCAGGCGGTGCCGGCGCCGGCTGAGACGATGTCGACGAGACGTCCGGGCGTCCTCCAGGTTCCGTCGATCAGGCTCGGGGACGCGGAGGAGGCGGCGTATCTCGAGCGGACGGGCACCGCGCTTCAGCGCGCCCGCCTCAATCGCCACTTTCCCGCTCCGCGGCGCGCCGCGGAGCACCTGCGCTGCATGGGGCGCCGCGTCCACCGCGGACTCTACCCGCCCCTCTTGATCGACGCCCGCTCGGGTCTGCCCACCTACCGCGAATGGACCCGCGTCAAGACCGACCGCGACATGGCCGCCGAGATCCTGGCGGGCCTGCCGCCGGAAGCAGAGCTGGCCGCGCGGGCGCGCCGCGCGGGCCGCGGGATCTACGGCAAGCAGCTGCTCAAGCACCATTATTACAACGCGATCGCCGATGCCGAGCTGCCCCCCCTCGACCACATGGAGGTCCGGCTCCGCCGCGTCGAGCCCGGCGCGCGCACCGCTCACTTCAACGTGACGCTCGACAAGCTCGACGCCAGCGGCCTGTTCGTGCGCACGACGATCGACCTGTCGCAGCGCGACTCGCACTGGGACCATCCGATGCTGACCCTGGA
>JAAELL010000597.1 GCA_024226735.1 bacterium
ACCAGCCTCAAGGTGGCGACCGAGAAGGCCTCCTACCGGATCGCGAAGTTCGCGTTCGAATACGCCCGGAGCCGGGACCGCAAGAAGGTCACGGTGTTCCACAAGGCGAACATCATGAAGAAGTCCGACGGCCTCTTCATCCGGTGCGCCAAGGAGGTGCACGATGCCGGCTACGAGGACATCGAGTACGAGGAACTCATCATCGACGCGGCGTGCATGCGGCTGGTGCAGGACCCCACGAACTTCGACATCCTGCTCTGCGAGAATCTCTACGGCGACGTCGTCAGCGACCTCTGCGCGGGCTTCGTCGGCGGCCTCGGCGTCACCCCAGGGGCGAACTTCGGTGAAGTCAACGCGGTGTTCGAAGCGGTCCATGGATCCGCGCCGGACATCGCCGGGAAGGGCCTCGCGAATCCGCTGGCGATCACGATGAGCGGCGTGATGATGCTCAACCACATCGCGACCCGCACCGGCGACGCCGCGGCCAAGGCGGCGGCGGACCGCATCAAGGTCGCGTACAACGCGGCGGTCGGCGAGGGCGAGCGGACCGGCGACCTGGGGGGATCCCTGGGGACCGAGGCGTTCGCGGACGCCCTCGTTCGCCGGCTCGGCTGAACACGAGACTGCGACGATGCGGTGCGCCTACCACGTCGACTACGAGATTCCGCTTCCCGAGGGCCATCCCTTCCCGATGCGGAAGTTCTCGGCGCTCCGGCGGATCCTCGAGGACGAGGCCATCCTCCGCGAGGACGAGATCATGTCGCCGGAAGAGGCGCCGTGGGCGGAGATCGGGCTTGCGCACCACGACGACTATCTCGAACGACTGAGAACCGGCGGACTCGGACGCGGCGAGGAACGCCGGCTCGGACTTCCGTGGTCCCCGGCCCTGGTCCGCCGCTCACGCCTCGCGGTGGGGGGCACGATGCTCGCGGCATGGCAATCGCTCGAAGACGGCGTGAGCGGGAACCTCGCGGGCGGCACCCACCATGCATGCCCCGATCACGGCGAAGGCTTCTGCGTGTTGAACGACGTCGCGATCGCGATCCGGGTGCTGCAGCGCGAGGAGGAGATCCGCCGGGCGTTGATCATCGATCTCGACGTCCACCAGGGAAACGCGAACGCCCTGTGCTTCGCGGACGACGACTCGGTCTTCACGTTCTCGATGCACGGAGCACGGAACTTCCCCATGCGGAAGCCGCCCAGCGATCTCGACGTCCCGCTTCCCGATCACTGCGGCGACCTCGAGTATCTCGCGCTCCTCGAGCGACACCTCGGTGACGCGATCGATCGATCCCGCCCCGATCTGGTCTTCCTGCTCTCGGGCGTGGACGTCGTGGTGGGGGACCGGTACGGACGTCTCGCGATGACCCGGGACGGCCTGCGCAGGCGGGAACGCCGGGTGCTCGGCGAGTTGTTCGAGCGTGGGCTTCCCACGACCCTCGTCCTTTCCGGCGGCTACGCGGCGACCCCGGCGCTCACCGCCGATCTGCACGCCGAGACGCATCGAGCGGTCCGGGATCTCCGGTCCTGACGTCCACCCCGCCGCCTGCTACGGTCTGGGCATGCTCCGCTCCGTCCATCCACGTACCGCGGCCGGGATGCTGCTCGCCCTCGCCGGTTCCTCGATGCTCGCGGCCTGCCAACCGACGCTGAATGCGCCGTTCCCGGCGGCGGACGGCGCGATGGACGCCGAGGACCTTCGACTCGACCACGGCTACGCCCTGCTCCTCGATCTCCTCGCCGATGAATCAAAGGTCGCGGACATCCTCGCGATCAAGTCGCCGTCCGAACCCACCGCGGTGCTGCTCCGTGACATTTCAGCGGCGGCGAAGGCGGGGGAGGCGGGACTCCGACCGCTGCTGTCCGGGCCGCCGGCGATTTCGACCGAGACGACGGGGCTTCCGATCATCGAGACCGATGCGCGGAACAGGATCGCGAACCGAGAGACGGTCGCCCTCCTCCTCGCCGGCGGAGATTCGTTCGAACGGCGGATCCTGCTCACGCAGGACAAGGCCTGCGGCTATCTCGCCGCCCTCGCCGCGAGTCTCGCGACCGCGGATCCGGAATCCGATCGACGCGAGCGCCTCGAGGCTCTCTCGTCCACCTTCGACCGACTGGCCGCGCGGGTCCGGGACCGACTCGAGGTGAGTCCGGTCGGACCGCCCGCGGCCTGACCCCGAAGATCAGTCCTTCCACGCCTCCGCGAGTCGACTTCCGGACGTCTCGGTCGCAGGCGGGGGACTCGCGGCACCGCCCCGGAGCGAGGCCGGGTCGATGGCTTCGGTCTCGATCTCGGGCGTCGTGACCACCGCCGCATCGACGCGTTCCTCGTCGTCACGGCGAACCGCTTCGCCGTCGATCCGGCCGTCATGTCCGACCTCGTCGAACTTCACGGTCACCCGACGGCTGACCCCACGTTCCGGCATGGTCACGCCGAAGAGTCGGTCGCAGGCCTGCATGGTCCGCTTGTGATGCGTGATCACGATGAAGTGCGACTGGTCGAGGAACTGCCGGACGACGTTGCAGAACCGCTCCACGTTGGCCTCGTCGAGGGCCGCGTCGACTTCGTCGAGGATGCAGAACGGCGACGGCTTGCTCTGGAAGATCGCCATGAGGAGGCCGACCGCGGTCATCGTCTTCTCGCCGCCGGAAAGCTGGCTGATCACCCGCGGCTCCTTGCCGGGGGGCTTCGCTCGGATCTCGATGCCGGACTCCAGCCAGTCGATGGTGCCGTCCTCGCCGGGGAGCAGGTAGAGGTCGGCGCTGCCGCCGCCGAAGAGCCGGCGGAACATGCCCTGGGATCCCGCGAAGTTCTCGCGGACCCGGTTGAAGGTCTCCTCGAACCGGATTCGCGACGCGGCGTCGAGCCGTTCGATCAGATCCGAGAGCAGGACCCTCGCGGAATCGATGTCCTCGAGCTGGGTCGCGAGATCCTCGTTGCGGACCTCCAGATCCTGAAGTTCGTCGATCGCGTCGAGATTGACGTTGCCCAGCCGCTTGATCTCGACTCGGAGCGATTCCGACTCCTCGATCGCCGCGGAACGGTCGAAGGGGATCGCCTCCTCGCCCTCGACCGGCGTCGGTGCCGATTCCCGAAGCTCACGCGGATCGACGCCGAGCTCCTCGAGCACGGACTCCTCGAGTCCCTCCCGCTTGATCTCGATCTCGCGTCGCGACATCTCAAGCGCGTGGGCGTCTCGATCGAGACGACCGGCTTCGACCCGGGCCGCTTCGAGGGAGGTCGTGGTCCGTTCGAGGCACGACGCCGCGGTCTCCATGGCCTCGTCGTTCTCGACGAATCGCCCGTCCATGCCTTCGAGGGTCGCGGTCGACGCGGCGACCTCGGTCTCCGCCGCCGCGATGGCCTCGAGATACTCGGTGATCCGGCCTCGCCGCTCCGCGACCTGCTCGCGCCCGCGGTCGAGCTGGCGATCGGATTCCTCGAGGGCCGCGGACATGCGGGTCCGCTCGCGACGCGTGGATTCCAGCCGGGCGTTGATCTCGCCGAGCCGGGTGCGTTCGGCGGTCACCGATTCCATGGCGGCGTCGGAGGCCTCGGAGACCTCCGCGAGTCGCGCTCGCGACACCTCGAGGGCGGCGGCGATCGTCGCCTCGTGCTCGATGGCCATGGCACGCTCGCCGTCGAGTCGACGGCGTTCGAGATGGACGGCGGCGAGCTGCTCGACGATCTCCGACTGTTCGCCTTCCAGTTCACCACGCTCGCGGGCGATCCGGTCGATCATCTGGGACGTTCGATCGATCGCGTACCGCTGCTCGACCTCTTCGGCCCGCGCGCCCCGGAGATTCTCGGAGAGCTCACGCCGACGTTCGCCGCGGGTCGAATGCTCCGCGTCGAGCGTCGACGCCTCGCCTTCGAGCTCCTGCCGGATCATTTCGAGCCTCGAACCGATTCCTTCGAGTTCCGCCAGTTCCGCCTTCCGACCGAGCAGGCCGTGTCCTTCCTCGCGACCGGCCGCGGCGCGGAGCACCACTTCACCCGCGGCACCGAGGACGTGACCGTCCCGGCTCACCAGCCGACGTCCGACGCCCCGGTGTCCGAGCCGACGACAGGCCTCGAAGTCCTGGACGACGAGCGTGTCGCCGAGCACGTGTTCGACCACCCCACGGAACCGCGGCGTCGAACGGACCAGCGTGGTGGCCTCGACGAGCGTCTCCGTCGCCCGGATCGCCGCGCTCACCCGCGTCGGGCGCACGGCCCCGGCGGTGAATCGGTTGATCGGGAGCAGTTCGACCCGGCCCTGGAGCTCGGGAAGTCGTCGGAGAATCTCGTCGGCGACGGCGGACGACTCGACGAGCACCGCCTGCAGGTGGGTCCCGAGCGCCGCCTCGATCGCTTCGGCATCGTCCCGATCCACGTCGATGTGATCGGCGAGCGGCCCGAGGATCCCGTCGACCGATCCGGCGAGATCGAGGACTTCGCGCACCGCGTCGCCGATGCCCTCACCCGCGGTGGCCATCTCTTCGAGGAGATGACGACGCGTCTCCGTGCCGGTCCGTTCGTCACGATTGCCGGCGATCCGGCGGGTGAGATCCGCCCGCCGATCGTCGAGCCGGACGATTCGCTCCTCTTCGCCGCGGAGGTCCGTGTCGAGCCGATCGATCCGATCGACGAGCACGTCGACGCGGTTCGAGGCCTTCAGCCGCTGGACGCGATGCATGTCGAGGTCCGCGGCGAACGGACGGGCCTTCTCCGCCAGACGACGGAGACGCTGCTGGAGTTCGGTTTCGCGGGCGTCGACTCCGCGGACCGCGGATTCGAGCCGGATCCGGTCCCGGTCGGCGGCGGCGAGCCCGTCCCGGCCGTCCTCGACCGTCGCGACCGCTTCGGTGCGGGCCGCTTCGAACTGATGGCGACGGGTCGTCTCGTCGGCCAGCCGGGTCTCCGCGTCCGCCGCTTCCCGGGCGGACTCGTCGATCCGGGCCTCGACCTCCGCGAGGTCGCGACCGAGGGCTTCGACCTGCACCTCGAGCTCGCCGATGCGTCGGGTCTCGTCCGCGATGGCCTTCTCGGCGTCGTCGCGATGACGAGTGGTCAGTTCGATCCGTTGTCCGGCCTGATCCAGCCGGTTCCGCTCGGTGAGGCGTTCCTGCTCGAGGTCGTGCCGACGTTCCTGAATGTGGTGCCGCTCGATCTCGGCGGCCTGCTTGGCCTCCTCGAGTTCCGCGAGGCTGGCGGCGAGCCCTCGGCGTTCGGTCTCGATCGCCGCGAGCTGCCGCGTGAGTCCCGAGAGCCGATCGTCGAATTCCTCGAACTGGTCCCGGGCGATCGCGGTGCGAAGCGCCTTGCGCCGCTCGTCGAGCCCGCGGAATCGTTCGGCCTTCTCGGCCTGACCTCGAACGATGCGGAGTCGGCGTTCGGTGTTCGCGAGCTTCTCGCGGACCTGCACGAGGTTCCGCTCCGCCGCGTCGAGTTTCCTCGACGACTCGAGCTTGCGCTGTCGGAACTTCGCGACGCCCGCGGCCTCCTCCAGAATGGAGCGACGCTCCATCGGGTTGGCCAGGAGCATGGCGTCGACCTTGCCCTGTTCGATGATCGAATACGCGTTGGTGCCCACACCGGTGTCGAGGAAGAGTTC
>JAAELL010000598.1 GCA_024226735.1 bacterium
CGAGCCGCTTTCGTGTGGGGGCAAGGCGCCGGGTTCTGTGCGTAGCCTCTGTGCTACTCACACCAGGGATAGATACTGTCTTGGGGCAACGCCGCCACCGCGCGAAAGCGGCCGGACAAATGCGCCGAACTTTCGGCTCACACCACTAGAGCTCCTTCACGGCCCCCAGGAGGTCCGTCAGCTTCTTCTTGCCGTCGCCGAACAGCATCATCGTGCTCGGGCGGTAGAACAGATCGTTGTCGACGCCGGCGTAGCCGGGCGAGAGCGAGCGCTTGACGATCATCACCGTGCGCGCCTTCTCCACGTCGAGCACCGGCATGCCGCCGAGCGGGCCGTCCGGGTCGGTGTGCGCGGCGGGGTTGACCGTATCGTTCGCGCCGACGACGAGGGCGACGTCACACTCGGAGAACGACGAGTTGATGTCGTCGAGCTCGAAGAGCTGCTCGTACGGCACGTTCGCCTCGGCGAGCAGCACGTTCATGTGCCCGGGCATTCGGCCCGCGACGGGGTGGATCGCGAAGCGCACCTCGCTCCCGCGCCGCTCGAGCTCATCGGCGAGCTCACGCACGACGTGCTGCGCCTGCGACACCGCCATCCCGTAACCGGGCACGATGATCACCGTCCGCGCGCCGTCGAAAGCGAGCGCCGCCTCCTCCGCTTCGTAGCCCTGCACCGTGCGCTTCTCGCCGGTGTCGGTGCTGCCCGTCGCGCCGTAGGCCTTGAAGACGACGTCCGCGAACTTGCGGTTCATCGCCTTGCACATGATCCCCGTCAGGATCAGTCCGGCCGCGCCGACGAGCGCACCGGAGATGATGAGCGCGTTGTTCCCCACGACGAAGCCGGTCGCCGAGGCGGCGCATCCCGAGAGCGAGTTCAGGAACGACACGACGACGGGCATGTCCGCGCCGCCGATCGGGATGACGAAGAGCACGCCGAGCATGGCCGCCGCCAGGACGAGCGCCGTGATGAGCAGTAGGTTGCCCGGCGTGTAGATCAGCCCCACGGTGCATGCGATGCACGCGAGGAGCAGGACCGCCTTGAGCAGGTTCTGTCCGGGCAAGAAGATGTTCTTGCGCATCGTGCCGTTGAGCTTCAGCACGGCGACGAGGCTGCCCGTGAGCGTCACCCAGCCGATCAAGGAGCTCGCCCCGATCGCGAGCACGAAGACCGTCGGACCGAGTCCCTCGGCACGGCCGGCGCCGAACGCGTCGCGCGCGCGCACGATCTCGGCCAACGCGACGAGCGCGGACGCGCCGCCGCCGAAGCCATTGAACAGCCCGACCATCTCGGGCATGCCGGTCATCTCGACCTTCTTCGCCATGAAGGCGCCGATCGCGCCGCCGACGACGAGCCCGATCAGGATCAGGGGCAGCCCGATCAGCCCGCCCTCGGCGCCGGACATGCGCAGAAGCGTCACGACGACGGCGATCAGCATGCCGATCGCGCCGAGTTGGTTGCCGCGCGGGGCGGTGCGCGGCGACCCGAGGTACTTCAGGCCGACGATGAAGAGTGCAGCAGCGACCAGATAGCCGAGATCGCTCGAGTAGGAGAGCCAACCCACGGATCAGTTCTCCTTGCGCTTGAACATGCGCAGCATCCGCCCGGTCACCATGAACCCACCGACGCAGTTGATCATGGCGAGGATCAGGGCAAGGACTCCGAGAATCGCAGCAACGGTCTGGTTGCCGCCCTCGAGCTGGGCGTTGGCGGCGAGCAGCGCACCGACGACCGTGATGCCGCTGATCGCGTTCGCACCCGACATCAACGGCGTGTGCAGCGTCGGCGGAACCTTCGCGATCAGCTCGAAGCCCAGGAAGATGGAGAGAAACAGGACGGTGATGGACGCGATCAGCGCGGCCGCGGTCAGTTCGATCATCAGAGGGACTCCTTGACCCGATCGTTCGTCACCTCGCCCGCGTGGCACACGAGCGGCCCACGGATCACCTCGTCCTCGAGGTCCATGTTCAGCTTGCCCTCCTGCACCGCATGCCCGAGGAAGCTCGTGACGTTGTTCGCGTAGAGCTGGCTCGTCGACTGGGCGACGGAAGCCGGCAGATTCTTCGGGCCAAGGATCGTGACGCCGTGCGCGACGACGTCCTCGCCCGCCTTCGAGAGCGCGCAATTGCCGCCGCTCTCGGCCGCCATGTCGACGATCACCGAACCCGACTTCATCCCGGCGACCACCTCGGCGGGAATCAAGAGCGGCGCGCGGCGGCCGGGGACCTGCGCGGTGGTGATGACTGCGTCGGCGCTCTGGATCTGTGCCGCCATCAGCTCGGCCTGACGCGCCTTCTGCTCGTCGGTGAGCTCCTTGGCGTAGCCGCCCTCGTCCTGCATGTCGCCGGTGCCGAGGTCGAACTCGACGAACTTGGCCCCGAGACTCTCGACCTGCTCCTTGGTGTCGGCGCGGATGTCGTACGCCTCGACGATGGCGCCGAGCCGGCGCGCGGTTGCGATCGCCTGCAGCCCGGCGACGCCCGCGCCGAGCACGAACACCTTCGCCGGGCGCACCGTGCCCGCCGCCGTCATCATCAGCGGGAAGAGCTTGGGCAGCTGCACCGCCGCGAGGAGCACGGCCTTGTACCCGGCGACGTTGGCCATCGACGACAGGACGTCCATCGCCTGCGCACGGCTGATGCGCGGCATCAGCTCGAGCGCGAAGCAGGTCACGCCCTTGGACGCGAGCTCGGCGACGCCCTGCGCGTCACCGAGCGGATCCGCCATGCAGACCAGGGTCGCCCCCTTGGGCAAGCTCTCCGCTGCTGGCCGGTTCACCGCCGCGATGATGTCGCAGTCGAACACGGACTCGGCGATCGTCGCGCCATGCTTCGTGTACGCCTCGTCGGAATAGCCGCTCCGCTCGCCCGCGCCGCGCTCGACGACGACGTCGAGCCCGGCCCGCTGGAGCTTCTTGAGGACCGCGGGGACGCAGGCGACCCGGTCCTCGCCGGACCGGGTCTCCTTGGGGATGCCTAAGCGCATTGTTCGGATGCTGGGGAGGGGAATCGGGGCCGACGATTGTGGGGACTGGACGCGAATCGACAAGGCCCCATCGCGAATCAGGCGGCCTGTTGGCGCGGATCCGCCACAAAAAGTACAGATTCGGCCGTATGACAAGGGAGCGGCGAGAGCCATTGGCCCGCGCCGCTCCCCGTATGGGTCGGACCGCTGAGGACGAGAAACTAGTGGTGTGAGTCACTCTTGTGCGCGATGATGAAGTTGACGCCCAGGAACGGCTGCACGTTCGTGTGCGCTCCGCCGCCACCGGTCATGCCGATCATGTTCGCGTTCATCGTGCTGTTCTGATTGGGGTTGTAGTTCAGATCCGTCGTGATGGTCGGGAAGTTGCCCGCGGGATTCCCGACGGCACCAGGCTTCGCGGTGTTGCAGTGCGCCTGGTGGTTGTGCGACGGAATCTGCTGGGTCGTGAGCGTCACCGACTCGACGCCGCTCTTCTCTCCCAACCGTCGGGTCGACAGCCCCGGCCCCGGTTGCATCGGAACGCGGCCGCGCAGATCCGGCAGCCCGAACGTCGTGCGCCCGTCCCCGCCGTAGGTCGTCCCAAGAATCGAGAACAGCGCCTGGTTGCTCGAGATCGCAAGCAGCTGCCCCTCGCACAGAGCCCAACCGCGGTGTGCAAGACTCCCGCCGAACATCATGATCTGCCCAATGAACGGATCCTTCTCTCTCCTTCATGAACGTGGATTCGAGGCCCGCCAGAACGCGCTGCGTCGCGAGTCGGGCAGCGGCGCCGATCCCCGTTCTAACCGAGCATCTGCTCGAGACGGTCGAGCCCCTGCAGCATGTTGTCCTTGGGCGGACCGAAGGAGAAGCGCATCCAGCGCTTGTACGGCGACTCGCGTGAACGACGCTTGCCCGGATTGACGTCGAAGAACTCACCGGGGACCGTCAGCACCTTCACATCGAGGGCGCGGCGGAAGAACGACATTCCGTCGTTGAACGGCTCCGGCAGGTTCTCGAGCGACCCCCAGCAGTAGAACGTGCTGCGCGACGCGTTCGCGAACCGCACGCCCATCTTCGCCAGGCGCCGGACCATGATGTTGCGCTTCTCGCAGAAGACCTCACGCAGGGCCTTGGTCTCCTGGTCGGTGCGCGCCGGCTCCAGCGCTTCGAGCGCCGCGCGCTGCGCGATCCGCGAGGGGCCGCCGTCGATCGAGCTCCCTGTACGCGCCATCGTCTCGATCATCGCGCGCGGACCGACCGTCCAGCCGACGCGCCAACCCGGGTAGCGGTGGTTCTTGGTCAATCCGTCGAAGACGAGCACCGGATCCCGGTCGACGTCCTCGATGTAGGCGGAGGCACTGACCGGGCCCGTGCCCGGTGCGCAGTCGCCGTCGGCGCCGGGGGGCGTGTAGATGAAGTGGCTGTAGAACTCGTCCGACAAGAGCGTCGTCCCCGATTCACGGCAAACCGCGACGAGCTCCTCCAGGTCCGCGCCCTCGACCACGTTGCCGGTCGGGTTGCACGGGTTGGAGAAGAGGTACGCACCGAGGCCGCGGTCGGCGATCTCCTCGCGCACACGCGCGACGGAGACACCGAACCCCTCGCCTTCCCGGCAGCGCATCGACTCGGGGGTGATGCGGTCGAGGTGCAGGTTGAACATGTCCTCGAACGCGGTGTAGTCCGGCAGCTGGTAGCCGATGTTCACCGAGCCCAGCGCGGCCATCGCCCGCGTGAGGGCGAGCCGACCGCCGCCCGCGATCGCGACGTTGTCGGCGGTGTACTGCGACGCCTTGCCGACCCGGTGCATCCGGTTGTGGTACGCGGCGATCGCCTCGCGCAGCTCGCGCGTTCCCTCGAGCGGCCCGTAGGCGTGGTCGCTGGGATCGATCGCGACGGAATGGATTCGCGCTGGCGCGCCGGACATCTCCCCCACCTCCGGCTGCCCCTGGCCCAGGTTCGACCAATCGGGGTGGCCGTTCTCGTAGCCGAGCTTCATCGCCTCCGCAACGACGAAGATCACGCCCATGTACGGGACTTCGCGCAATGCGCCGAGGGCGTGGGGCGTGAACGTGGTGACAGTCATTCGTGGAGGCTCGTGTTCTTCGTCGGAGGGACCGACTCCCGTATTAGCAAAGCCGACGGCATGTCGGCGCACCCGTGCCGGACTTTCGTCACCGGTTCTTGCGGGGAATGCGGCGCGGCCGGCCGCCGCTGATCAGCGTCGCGAGATCGCTGAAGGCCGAGGGGATGTCGAGCCCCTCCTCCGAGGCGAGGAAACGCGGTCGCCATACGGGTCCGAAACGAGCCTTGAACGCCCGCAAGGCCGCGGCGTTCTCGAAGTGCTCGCCGTGCGGGAAGAGCCGGTGGCCAATGCGGTTCCAGCGCGGGTTGCGCACGAGGACCTCGGGCTCGGCGAGGGGCACCAGTCCGAGATCGAGACCCCGGAAGCCCTGTTCCCGCCCCCAGCTCAGGGTCGAGGCGAATAGGAACTCCATCACCTCCGCCTGCGCCGAAGGGAAGTAGCGGACGACGTCGATCGCCAACTCGGCGCCTCCCGACCCGGTCCACAGGGCCGCGAAGGCGATCGGAGCGCCCGCGGAGCGCACGAGAGCCACGTCGGTCGTCCGCAGGTACGCGGGCTGGGGCGCGCCGAAGGCGAACCCCATCGGGTCGCCCCCACGGGACGCTCGCCAGGCGGACGCGATGCGGTCGAGCTCGGGCAGGATTCCGTCCACTTCGGCGGCCGGCACGACCTCGAAGCCCAGCTCGAACGCTGGCTCGCGACCCGGCTCCGGGCCGGGCCCGCGCTCCGGCTGGTGGCTCGCGAGCTCGACGATGGCCTCCTCGCCGATCCGCAGGAGCGCCATCCCCGCATCGACGTAGTGCACCCCGTCCCCCTCTCCGACGGCGTGGAACGCGGTCAGCCCGCCGTGCTGCTGCGAAGTCTCGCGGAAGGCGCGGATGAGCTCCCGCCGCTGCACCGGGGGCCCGACGGGGTCGCCCATCGCGATCCAGGCCTTGCCCACGATCCCGAACATGACGAAGGCGTCGCCGGAGTCGGAGAACAGGAGCTCCTTGTCGCCGAGCTGGGCGAGCTGTCCACCGGTCGAGCGCGAGGAAGCGGTGACCGCGCGCGCACGCTCCAGCTCGGCGGCCCCTGGCCGGCGCAGGACGTGCCGGGGCTTGGTGACGAAGCGGCGCACGGCAAAGGCGGCGAACAGGAGCAGGGCCGCGGCGGCGGCGCGCAGGCTGCGAGAGGCTTCCGCGCCGAGCTCGAAGCGCGACCAGGGCTGGCCCTCGAACGCGACCGGCTCGTGCGCGAAGCGCGCGATCGCGAACGAGCCGAGCACGACGACGAGCGCCGCGAAGGTCCAGCCCGCCTCCAGCCGCTGCTCCGCCAGCGGCGCGCGCCGGAAGAACGCGGCCCGAGTCGGGGCGAGCCCCGCGAGGACGATGGCGAGCACGGTTGCCGGCTCCCAGTCGAGGCCTTTTCCGAGCTCGGCGAGCACTCCCGCCGCGAGGGCGATCACCGACAGCCGCCACGCCGCCGCGAGGCGACGCCGCAGCCCGAGCGACAGCAGCAAGAGCCCCGTCCCCGCCAGGCTTCCGCCGACGTGCGCAGCCTCGATCGCCGCGAGCGGGAAGAGACCCGCGAGCCACTCGAGCCGCACCGCGGTCGTCGGCGTCGCACCGGAAACGAGCAGCACGACTCCCGCGAGGAACGCCGCGACCGCCATGATGCGCGGCATGCCAGCCTCGACGAGCGGCCGCAGGTACAGCCGCAGACGCCGCACCTCAGCCCCACGCCGCTCGACCTCGAACGCACCGAAGGCGAGGACGCCCACGATGAGGGGCGCGAGGTAGTAGACCCCGCGGTACAGAATCAGGCCGCCGAGGATCTCCTCGCGCGGGATCTCCTTCGGCATCAGGACGATCACGATCGTCTCAAAAACTCCGAGCCCGGCCGGTACGTGGCTGATGAGCGAAGCGAGCGCTGCGGCCATGTACACGCCGAAGAACGGCAGCAGGCCCATGTCGCTCGGCGGCAGCAGGATGTAGACGATCGCGGACGACAGCGCCCAGTCCACGGTCGCCAGCGGGACCTGCAGCACCATCATGCGGAACGACGGCGGTGCGAACGTCCAGCCGTAGATGCGGTACGAGTTGCGCGCCGAGAGCGTCGCCAGGAGGTACACACCGAACAGCCCCATCAGGACCCAGCCGATGCCGCGCGTGTCGTGGAAACCGAACGGCACCTCCGGTGGGAGCTCGATCGGCGCGAGCGAGAAGGCCAGCCCACCGACGAAGATGAAGCCGAGCCAGTAGGTGATCCCACAGAAGGCGACGATCGTCGCGATGTCGGAGGCGCCGAGGCCGAGCCCCGAGTACAGGCGGAAGCGCACGGCGCTCCCCCCGACACCCGCGAGTCCGAGGTTGTGCGCGGTGACGTAGGAGGTGAACGAGGTGAAGCACACCTTCACCAGCGGCAGCCGCTTCCCGATGTGGACGAGCGCCAGAACGTCGTACAGCGTGAGGAGCGCGTAGCTGACGACCGTCAGCAACCCGGCCCACAGAAGGTGGCTCTTGGGTACACCGCGCGCGGCCCGCACGAGCTCGTCGTACTCGACGCTCTCGAGCTCCTGCCGCAGGACCCAGATCGCCCCGGCGAACAGGACCAGCCCGATCGCCGCCGAGACGAGATGGCGCAGGGTCTTCTTGGTCACAGCCCGTGCGCTCTATCCGAACAAGTGGTCGCTGTCCGGCGACCAGGCGGCAAAGCGGTACAGGGGCACGAGGCGCGCCAGCTCGTCGAGCAAGGTGCGCGGCACCTCCTCGGACAAGACGGCTTCGCGCGCCGCTGGCTCGGTGGGGACCGGCCAGCGCCGATCGACGACCAACGCATGGTCGCCCGGTTCGTAGAAACGCAGGAATTCCTCCAGAGCCTCGGGCGTCAGAGACCCGCAGCGCCATTCCCCTTTCCAGTCATGCAACCTCAACTGAAAGCCCTCCAGCGTGTTGAGCACACTCAGCCAGGCGTGGACGCCTTCACCGTCGACGCGGCGGGTCAGGTTGCGGCCGTCGTACCAGGCGTCGGCATGGATGCGGAACGAAACCTCGAGCCGATCGTGCTCGATCGCCAGGCAGAGGTAGGCGTTGCGATAGGCCGAGTCGAGGTCCTTCGCCAGGTCCCGTCCGAGGACCTTGCGGAGCCCCGTCTTGTCCTTCTTGGAGCGGGTCAAATAAGCCCAAAGACGCTGCACCTTCCCGCCGTTAAAGGAGTGTGGATTGTGGATCGAAGTCCGCGAGTCGAGGGCGAGCCCCTCTTCCTTCGCGCGCGCGACGAACGTCTTCGCGAGCCCCCCCAGGCGCCGCCGTGCCAGCAGCCTGCGGTCGTTGTACTCGGGGCTACGGGCCCGGTCAGGAGCGAGAGCCTCGAAATCCCAGGGCTCGAAAACGAGATCCCGGTTCAAGGCGCGGGGTTCAGCCTCCGAACTCATATGACTGTGCTCTCCAAGATGGCTGTCCTCTCGACCCGCCTGCGAGCCCTCCAGGGCGTCTTACAGTTCCCTTACTCCGTGAAACGAAAGTACGCCGGAATCATCCGCCACCCGGTCCCTTGTCGACAGTAGTTACCACAGGGGGCCGTTCCAACCCTCCCCTACCCATGCGCTTCGCCCACTTCCAATTTGACCCTGACACCGACCGCCTCGGCGAGGGGCCGTTGAGCGAGGTCTACAAGGCGGTCGACCTGCAGCTGGGGCGGACGGTGGCGTTGAAGATCCTACGCTCGCACGCCGAGATCGACCCCCAGGCGGATACGCGCTTCCTGCGCGAGGCGAAGCACACCTCGGCGCTCGCCCACCCGAACATCACGACGATCTACGAGTACGGCCAGGACCAGGGCACCTCCTTCATCGCGATGGAGTACCTGCAGGGCCGGACGCTCGAGAAGATCATCAAGGACCAGGCGCTCGGCTACGAGGAGTGCGTGCGCATCGCGATGCAGCTCACGCAGGCGCTCGCGGTCGTGCACAAGCACAACCTGATCCACCGCGACCTGAAGCCGGCGAACATCCTCCTGCAGGACGACGGCAACCTGAAGCTCCTCGACTTCGGCATCGCGCGCGCACGCGACGAGGCGGGGATCACCCAGCACGGGATGCTCGTCGGCACGGTGCTGTACATGTCGCCCGAGCAGGTGCGCGGCGACGAGCTCGACTTCCGCTCCGACATCTTCTCGCTCGGTGCGGTGCTGTACCACGTGATGGCCGGCGCGCTGCCGTTCCCGGGCGAGAGCTTTCCCGAAGTCTGCATGGCGATCCTCGACGGGCAGCCGCCGCGCCGCCCCTCGCAGGTGCGCTCGGGTTTCCCGCCGGCGCTCGAGGAGTACATCCTGCGCTGCATGAATCCCGATCCCGGGCGCCGGTTCGTCAACGCCGAGGCCGCGCACGCGGGGCTCGCCACGGTCGCGGACAACCTGACGGGAACCAACGCGCG
Source organism: bacterium (assembly GCA_024226735.1). Taxonomy (GTDB): domain Bacteria; phylum Planctomycetota; class UBA1135; order UBA1135; genus JAAELL01. The sequence goes on from JAAELL010000598.1 coordinate 9,463, forward strand.
GCGCCAGACGGCGCTGACCGGGACGCTCCTGTTGCCCGAGATCCAGTGCGGAGGCTCGACGCCGCGCAGCTGCCACGTGATGGCGAGCGGCGTGCGCAAGGACCTCGCCGGTGCGCTGAGCCGCAACAAGGGCCTGACGGTCGTACTGCACCCCGACATCACGCCGCCGACGGGCGAGGCCTTCGACTACTACCTCGGCTGCAACCTGACCGTCGAGGGACACCGCGGGAAGCTCGAGCTGTCGCTCGGAACGTACCGCCCGGGCGAGAACGGTCCGCAGCTCGTCGAGACGCTGCGCGACACCGTCACGCACACCGACGACGACGAGTGGACGCTGCAGGAGAACCTCGTGCGCAGCTCGATGCGCATCCTGCGCAAGCGCATCGCCGAGGCGAGCCTCCTCCCGACGTTCCACGGCGACCGCAAGGAAGGGGAGGCCAAAGCCTACGCCTCCAAAGCGCGCGAGGTGCTGCACCGCGGCACGACCAAGCACCTGCTCGCGGCGAGCAGCATGCTGCGCCGCGCGCTCGACCTCGATCCGTACAGCGCCGAGGCCTTCGCGTGCCTCGCCGAGGCCAAGGTGCGCAAGTTCCTCTACTGGGACGGTGACACGTCGTTCCTCGACGAGGCCCGCGAGCACTCCGGACGCGCCCTCGCGCTCGACCCGCAGTGCGCCCTCGCCCACACGGCGCTCGGCTTCGCCAACCACCTCTCGGGTTACTACGAGGACGCGCAACGCGAGTACCGCCTCGCGATCCAGATCGACAACAAGGAGTGGCTCGCGCACCGCCTGCGTGGCGCGATCCTCGCGCGCGAGGGCAACTTCAAGAACGCATCCCCGCTCCTGCAGCGCACGATTGGCCTCAAGCCGTCGCACATCGCCGCCTACGACCACCTGTTCACGGTCCTGCAGCGCCTCGACCGCTACGAGGAGGCGCTCGAGATCGCCGACAAGGGCATCGCGGCCGCGCGCAAGCACCTGGCGCGCGTCGCCGACGACATGGACGCGCGCCTGCACCTGGCGATGCTCTACGCCCGCCTCGGCAACGAGGAAGGCGCCCGCACCGAGGTCGACGCCGCCCGCCGCCGCGCGCCGAAGGACGGCTACACCGCGTTCCACGCCGGCTGCATCTTCGCACTGCTGGGCGAGCCGCTCGAGGCGATCTCGGCGATCTCGCTCGCGCAGGACCGCGGGTATTTCGTCAAGAGCGAGCTGATGCGGAACACGGACCTCGACATCCTGCGCGGATTGCCCGAGTTCCAAGAGCTGGCGAACTGAGGCCGACGAGCTCGGGACGAGAGACCGTCAAGGCTTGACGCCCTCCACGAGCCAGAGCCCGAGCGCCAACACCGTCGCCGCGCCGAGCCCCCACGCGCAGACGAGTGCGCGTCCCCACGCCGCGCGTCCAATGGGTTGGCGCCGCACCTCTTCGCGCCGTGTGACGACCAGCCACACACCGATCGCCGCCTGGATCCCGACGGCCGCCACGGCGGGCCAGATGCTGACGCCGGGGATCACGTCTTCGTACCCCGCGGCCAAATAGCCGACACCGACGAAGAACACCATCAAGCCGGCGACCCACGCGGCCCGCAGCGGCGACGACGAGCCCGAATACGCGCACGTGCAGGTTCTTGACGAGCGCGGCGCACGTGAGCCCCAGCGCCCCGGCGCCCGCCTCCACCAAGACACCGCTGGCCAGTACCCACGCCTGTGCCGCCCTGTCCGGCGAACGCGACCACGCCCTCCCGCCGCCGTCCCAGTCGAGCTGAAACTCCAGGAACTCTCCACCGGTCCAGATCGCGGTCATTCCGTGCCCGAGGAGCTCGTGGACGGCCACGGCCAGGGTCATCCCGAAGTACACGATCGGCACGCAATACACGGCCCAGGCCAAGAGCGATCGCACCATGGCCTTGAGTTGAGCACGGCGCCCCCCGAAGATCCCCTCCCATGTCACGCCCCCTCGTCGTCCTCGATTGCGAAAAGGCCGCCCTCGAGGGCGCTCCGCACCTGCTCGAGCTCGCCGCCGTGCGGGTCGAGGGCGGCGAGGTGCAGGAGACGTTCGAGGAGCTCGTCTGCCCGCCCGTCCCGATCGAGCCCGAAGCGACCGACATCCACGGCATCACCGAGGACGACGTGCGCAACGCGGATCCCGCGTTCGCGGTCCTCGGCCGCTTCCGCAGATTCGTCGGTGGCGATTGGATGGCCGCGCACAACGCGGGCGCGGACGCGAGCATCCTCGGCTTCGAGCACGCGCGCGCGGCGCTCGAGCCCCCGCCGGGGCCCATCCTGTGCTCGCTGAGGCTCGCCGTGGAGTTCCTGCCCGAGGCGCCGGATCACAAGCTCCCGACGCTGGCCCAGCACCTCGAGCTCGAGGACGCCGGCTCGCACCGTGCCCTGGCCGACGCGGTGATCTGCTGGAAGGTCCTGGAGGCCTGCATCGAGCGCCTCGGCGGCTCGGGCTCCCTCCCGGACCTGCTCGCGCGGTCGCGCAACCCCGTCACGATCCCCAGCTCGTTGCCCGACCCCGCCCGGATGTCGCCGCGGCTGCGGCCCCTCGAACCCGCGATCGCGGCCGGCGCGCAGGTGCGGCTGCTCTACGGCGAAGACGGCGAGGTCCCGGTCCCCCTGTCGGTCCTGCCGCTGTTCCTCTTCAAGCGGCACAAGAAGAGCTACCTCGAAGCGGAGTGCCTGCAATCGGGTCTCTTGAAGACCTACCGCCTGGATCGTGTACGCAAGGTCCTCGACGGGTAGAATCTTTCGCTCGTTTTCCAACCGAGACTCTCCCGATGACCTCCCAGGCGATCCGCAATCTCGCGATCGTGGCGCACGTCGACCACGGCAAGACGACCCTCGTCGATCAGATGTTCCGGTTCGCGGGCACGTTCCGTGCGAACCAGCACGTCGAAGAGCGCGCGCTCGACTCCAATCCGCAGGAGCGCGAGCGCGGCATCACGATCCTCGCCAAGAACACCGCGATCGAGTACGCGAGTACACGGATCAACATCGTCGACACCCCGGGCCACGCCGACTTCGGCGGTCAGGTCGAGCGCACGCTCGCGATGGCCGACGCGGTCTTGTTGCTGGTCGATGCGTTCGAGGGTCCGATGCCGCAGACGCGCTTCGTGCTGCGCAAGGCCTTCGAGCACGGGCTGACGGCGCTCGTGATGATCAACAAGGCCGACCGGCCCGACGCGCGGCAGGCCGAGGTCTTGGACGAGGTCTTCGACCTGTTCGTCGAGCTCGGCGCGAGCGACGAGCAGCTCGACTTCCCCGTCGTCTACGGCTCGGGCCGCGACGGCTGGGCGACGCACGACGCGGAGCATCCGACGGACGACCTCGCGCCGCTGTTCGAGATGATCCTCGGCAAGGTTCCGCCGCCCGCGATCGACGCGGCGGGCCCGACGCAGTTCCAGGCCGCGACGATCGACCATGACGACTTCCGCGGCCGGATCGCGATCGGTCGCGTCTCGCGCGGTGTGCTGAGCCTCGGCGGACGCTACGTCCTGTGCCACCCGGACCGCGAGCGCCCGGTGCCCGTCGCCGTGAAGAGCCTGTTCCGCTACGAGGGGCTGAACCGCGTCGCGACCGAAGAGGTCCAGTGCGGCGACATCGCGGTCGTGGCGGGCATCGACGAGCTGTCGATCGGCGACACGCTCTGCCACCCCGAGCACCCCGACGCACTACCCGCGATCGCGATCGACGAGCCGACGATCTCGATGGTCTTCTACGTCAACAACTCGCCGGTCGCGGGCACCGAGGGCCGCTACGTCACGAGCCGCCAGATCCTCGGCCGCCTCGAGAAGGCGGCCGCCCGCGACGTTGCGCTGCAGCTCGCGCAGACCGACTCCGCGGACGCGTTCGAGGTCAAGGGCCGCGGCGTGATGCACCTCTCGGTCCTGATCGAGAACATGCGGCGCGAGGGCTTCGAGTTCGCGGTCGGCAAGCCGCACGTCATCCTCAAGGACGTCGACGGCCAGCGCTGCGAGCCCTACGAGATCGCCAGCGTCGAGGTCCCGACCGACAACGCTGGCCGGGTGATCGAGTACCTCGGCCGGCGGCGGGGCGAGATGACGCACATGAACGCGGTCGGCGAGCTCTCGCAGATCGAGTTCCTCATCCCCGCGCGCGGCCTGATCGGCGCGCGCACGGCGCTCTTGACGCTGAGCCAGGGCGAGGCCGTCCTCAGCCACGTCTTCGAGACCTGGAAGAAGGACGGCGGTCGCATCCCGCGCCGCAACGTCGGCGTGCTCGTCGCCGACCGCGCCGGCCAGACCGTGCCCTACGGCCTCGACGGGCTGCAGGACCGCGGCACGTTCTTCGTGCCCCCGGGCTTCAACGTCTACGAGGGCATGATCGTCGGCGAGAACAACAAGGAGGGCGACCTCCCCGTCAACGTGTGCCGCCAGAAGAAGCTGACGAACATGCGCGCCGCCGGCCGCGACGACAACGCCAAGATCTCGCCGCCGCGACTGATGTCGCTCGAGGAGAACCTGGAGTACATCGAGGACGATGAGCTGCTCGAGGTCACGCCCGAGAATCTGCGCCTGCGCAAGCGCGTGTTGAACGAGACCGAGCGCAAGCGCGCCAAGCGCAGCGCCGGCGCGGTGTAGTACCGAGCGCGCGCAATCGGTACTACACCTTCCGCACGACGATCTCGACGGCGATCCCGCCGCCCGCTGCGTCACCCAGGGTCACGCTCCATTCGCCGTCGTTCCCCGTTGGCTTCAGCTTGCGGCGGTCGGACAGGAACAGCTGGTCGACCGGCGTGCTCTCGATGCTGTCGAAGACACGCGACTCCAGCTCGAAGCGCTCGCGGTCCCCGAGCAGGTTGACCGCTCCACGCACGTCGACGACGAGCTCGCCCTGGCGCGAGAGCATCGGCTTGATCCACAGGGCCGCGCCGTCGAACAAGGAGCGCACGACCGGATCAGCGACGGCGGAGAATTGGGCCACTTCGACGTCGAAGTCGGAGACCTCCCAGCTCTCGACGCCGATCGCCAGCGTCACCGACGTCCCCGCGCGCATCGGAATGCGCGCCTGCACGGGCTCGCCTGAACGTGGCCGTTTCACGGTGACCGAAACGTCGAGGAGCTGCGCGGGCCGCTGGAGTGCCGTGAATCGCTCCTTGAGCCGCTTCTGGTCGGCGACGACCTGGGCGGACTCGGTCCCGATGTACTCGCCGTAGGGGCGCGCGAGCAGCCAGCGGCCGATGCGGTTGATCGCGAGGAACTCCGTGCCGCTCGCGACGAGCTCCTGCATGAAGTCGAAGTCGTTCTCGCGGAAACCCGCGTCGAGCAACGGCTCGTGGTGCAGCCGGTTCTCCAGGGCGCACGGCAGCTCCGTCTCGCGCAGGAGGCCGCCTTCGGCGAACAAGCTCGGCGGCGCGACCGAGCCGAGGTCGGCGACGAGCAGCTCGCCGCCGGCATTCTCGATCGCCATCTCGTGCAGAGTCGGGAGCGCACCGCCCACCTGACGGAAGACGACGACCTCGTCGTACTCCACGGTTCCGTCGACCCCTAGCTTCGTGCGCACGGCGAGCGCCTTGCCCTTGGGAAGAAAGCTGGTGAACGACACCGAGCGGTTCGCGAGCTGGACGTCGGGGAACCTGCTCGACGAGCGGATGAACGTCGGCGTGCCGCCTTCGGAGGTCACGAGCGCGTTCGTATTGACGTACCGTCCCTCGGCGCTCTGCCTGATGTCGCCGCGCTTCATCATCACGGCGAGGTGCAGTCCACCGACACCGGGCGCACTGCGGATGACGAAGCGCGTTCCATCCTGCACCGCCTTGACGATCGGGTCGGAGATCGCCGCCGCCTGGGCGATCTCGACGTCGTAGTCGATGAGGATCGGCCGCGACTTCGACAAGTCCAGAATCGCATCGCGGTCCGCACGCAGCGACATGCTGTAGCGGCTGAGCTGGGCCGACGCGAGCAGGCCTTGGAGCTCCTTCTCGTCGAGCAGGGCGGCCGGCGCCGGCGTCTCCGACTCGCGCGGCAAGCGGACGACGAAGACCTCGAGCTCGGCCTGGGAGTTGATCACCGTCTCGAAGAACTCGATCAGGCGCGTGACGCGGTCGTGCAACGCCACGGGCCCGCGCACGATCAGGCGCCCGTCGCGCGCCGTTTCGAAGCGCCGTCCTTCGTATTCGAATTCCTCGCCATACACGTCGCGGATCACCTCCGAGAGGAGCTCGAACGAGCTGTCCTGATCCAGCTCGGACCTCGAGTTGAGGTCGTCGCGTTCGTAGACGGTGCTCGGCAAGAGACGCGAGTGGCGCTGCTCGCTCGCTTCGCCGGCGACCTCGAGCGTCGACACGTCGTACACGCGCAGCACGTTCGCAGCGTCGGTCTGCGCCGACGCGGGTGCGAGGAGGGCGGTGAGGGCTACGGCGAGGACGGCGGGGTGGCGGAACAACGTTCGCATCATGGATTCAACTTCCTGGGCCTTCGGTCGCGCGCATCGAGCGCGGGTTCGAGCTCGCGCGCGAGCTTGTAGAGGGTCGTGGTCGGACGCCGCGCGGCGCGTGGATCCGAAAGGTGGTCGAGTAGGCGCGTGCGCGGGGACGCGTCGAGGAACGCGAGCGCGTTCGCGGCGGGCGCGTGCCCACCGAGGCGATGCGTCGCGAACAGGCACGCCGCCGCCAGCCGGTGCTCGGCCGCGTCGAAGTGCGGGAGCTTCGCCGCGAGCGCCGTTACGTGCTCGACGCCGCCCAGCTCGGCCGCCATCAACAGCGCGTGCTCGCGGTCGGCACTCGGCAGATCGGGGTCCATCGCGAGCTCGATCAGCGCCGGTACCGACGCGATCTCGGCCGTGACCGCCAGCAGCTCGAGCAAGCGCTCGCGGCGTCGCACGTTCAGCGCTCCGCCCGCTCCGATGACCGCCGGATCGCTCAAGCGTTCGGCGTCGGTCCGCACCGCGACCCCGACGGCCGTCAGGAAATCACTCTCGCGCAGACGCCCGGACTCGCCGACGAGCAACAGCTCCAGGAGCGCCGGCACGCCCGGGTAGCCCGCGAGCACCTTGGCAGCGAGCGCGCGGTCGTCGCCCTCTTGGCACAGCTCGACCAGCCGCGGGAGCGCGTCCGCCGGACGCAGCCGCTCGAGCGCGAGCAAGAGCACGCCTTCCGGCAGTCCGCCGTCGCCCCCGAGCACCGCGAGCAACGCTTCCGGCGCGGAGCTGGTGTGCTCGAGCACATCGAGCGCAAGCTCCGTCTCGAGCGTGCCGCGACCCGTGAGCTCGAGCAACACAAGCGCTCCGTCGAACCCGAGCTCACCCAGCAGCTCGGCGAGCTCGCGCGGTTCGACCCCGCGTTCGATGCCGTCGACAGCGAAGGACAAGACGAGCGCGGGCTCGAGGCCGCGCACGCACGCGAGCACCCGCGCGGTGAGCGCCGGCTCCCCGTGCGCCCGCAGAAGTCCATTTAGCGCGAAGTCCGCGGCGTGCGGCGTCCGCGCGGCATCGGCGAAGGCCGCGACGAGCGCGAGGCGGTGCTCGTTCGACCCGGCGCTCTCGAAGGCCGCGAGCATGCGCGGCGCCGCCTGGCGCGGAGCGCGAAGAGCGAGGTAGCGAGCCGCGGCGGCGGCCAGCTGGGCATCCTCGTCCTCGATCAACCCGCGCACGACGGCGTCGACCGGCCAGTCGCTGGACGCGAGCTCGGCCGTCGCGCTCTCGAACCGCGTCGCGAAGCGCTCGAGCTCCTCGACTCCCGCACGCGCGAGGTCGACTCCGCGCGCGGCGCCCGCGAGCCCCGAACGGACCTCCGCCCGCACGCGGGCGAGGCGGTCCGCGTCGAAGTCCGTCGCGGGCAGCTCCGCGCGCGGGTAGCGCAGCACGGAGGAAGAATCGGCGTCGGCAACGACGGCGCTCGTGGTGGCCTCGGGCACCGTGCCCATGCCCCTGTCCGTATCCGTGTCGGCGATGAGGACCGTGGTCTCCGCGACCGGCGCAACCGGAACTGCGTCCCGTGTGAAATGCCACGCGCCGAGCCCGATCACGATCGCAGCCGCCGCGGCGGCCGCGCGCCGCCAGACCCGCGGTCGCGCGACGGGCCGCGGCTCGCCGCGCTCGATCCCGGCGTGAATCGCCGCGAGGGAGCGTTCGACATCGAGCCTCTGATCGGCGGGCTCGGGCAACCCCTCGAGGGCGTCGATGAGCACGCGGTGCTGCTCGAGCTCGGCGGCGCAGCACGGCTCGCTCGCGGCGAGCGCTTCGAGCCGGATCCGTTCCTCCACCGTCAGGCGTCCATCGAACGCACGGTCGAGCAGCCTCGCCATCTCGCGTTCGGGCTTCATCGCTCGCTCCCTTCGCCCTTCGACTCGAGCAGCGGAGCGATCCAGCGCATCAGCAGCCGGCGCGCCTTCATGACTTGCGTGCGCACGGTCGTGGGCCGCACGCCGCACAGGTCCGCGACTTCGTCGTAGTCGCGCCCCTCGAGCACACGCAGGACGAGGGCGGTGCGCAGCGGGTACGGTAGACGCTCGACGGCCTCGCCGATCTTGCGCACGACCTCGCGCCTGGAGAGCTCGGCGGGCGGCCCGTCTTCGCGGTCGGAGGCGTGGTCGGCAAAGCCCTCGAGCGGCTCGACGCGACGCCGGCCGCGGCTGCGGTGGTGATCCTGCGCGAGGTGTACGGCGATCTGTCCGAGCCAGCTCGGGAACGAGCCCCCGGGGCGCAGGTGGTGGAGGTTGCGATAGGCGCGCACGAAGCACTCCTGGGCGAGGTCCTCGGCGTCCTCGTGATTGCCGACGAGGCGGTGGAGCAACGCGTAGACGCGCCGGAAGTGGGCGCGAACGATGCGGTCGAAGGCTGCCCGATCTCCCTCGCGCGCGAGGGCGATCCACTCGGCCTCGCGCGCAGGATCATGCTTGCGGCAGTCCGTCATGGCCCGTATCGCCTCGCATTCCATGCCGCGCGCCGCCGTTCGCACACGTCCTTTGCAGCTCCGATCGCCCATTCTTTAACCACTAGACGGGTGCCTCGCCGGCGTGTCGCTCGGAATTGGCAGGAAGTTGCGGCGACCGCACCCTGCGCGACCCCTTCGAGCCCTTCAAGGCTTCCATTGTTCGCCCAATCCTGTTCAGGTGAGAGAGAGAGGAGAGGGGAGGGGAGGATGGGTTCGTCATGCCGGAACAAATCGAGATCGATCACGACCTTCGAAGGCAGCTGCACGCGGCTCACAAGCGCGTCGCGGAGCTCGAGGCTCGGTTGGTCGCCGCGGAGGCGACGGGGACCAGCAGTGGGCTCCCGGTGCTCAAGCGCGCCATCACGATGGTCATGGAGGCCTTCGTCGGCCTCGACGGGCAGTGGTTGCAGGTCCCCGAGAGACTTTGCGATGTCCTCGGATACTCCGAGGACGAGCTGCTCGAGGGCTCGATGTTCGACTTCACGCACCCGGACGACATCGGCAACGACGAGCGCATGCGCCGCAGCCTGCTCGCGGGCGAAACCGAGACGTGCGAGCACGAGAAGCGCTTCATCCGCGGCGACGGGGATGTCGTCTGGATCTATCAGAACTGCAACCTGGTCCGCGACGCGGACGGCAAGCCGGCGTACTTCCTCTCGTACCTGATCGACATCACCGAGCGGGTCAGGACGGCACAGGCACTGAGCCAGAGCGAACGCCGCTACCGGACGCTGATCGAGAACGCGCCGATGAGCATCCACGAGATCGATCTCGACGGACGCCTGACGGCGATGAACGCGCCCGGCCAGCAGTTCCTCGGCACGCAGGACGGGGGCGACGTCGTCGGCACGCGCTACGTCGACGCGGTCGCCGAATCAGACCGCGCGCGCGTCGTCGTGATGTTCGAGCGGGCGCTAGCGGGCGAGCCGGCGAACTTCGAGTTCCACGCAGTCGGCGATCCGCCGCGCGTGTTCGCCGCCAACTTCATGCCGCTGCGCGACGCCGACGGCCGCATCCACAAGGTGATGGGGATCGCGCGCGACGTCACCCAGAAGAAGCGCGCCGAAGAGCAACGCACGCTGATGGTGCACGAGCTCGATCACCGGGTGAAGAACACGCTCGCCACCGTGCTGGCGCTCTACGAGCAGACGCTCAGCGCGAGCGACTCCCTCGACAACTTCCGCGACGCCTACACCGCGCGCCTGCGCGCGCTGGCCCGCACGCACGAAGCGCTCGCCGAAGAGAGTTGGCAGGGGATCGACATCCGCGAGGTCGTGCGCTTGACCGTCGGCCCCTACCTCGAGGAAGACGGCAAGCGGCTCAGGATGGAGGGCACCGACCTGCTCCTACCGTCGCGCACGACGACGCCGCTCGGCCTCGTGCTCAACGAGCTCGCCACGAACGCCGCCAAGCACGGCTCGCTGTCCCAACCGGGCGGACGGATCGAGGTGTCGTGGAAGCTGGAATACGAGCGCGAGCTCGAGCTGAACTGGACCGAGCGCGGGGGTCCGAGGATCGAGTCGAAACCGGACGCGAACGGCTTCGGTCTGCGTCTCGTGCACGGGCTCGTCGGGCACGAGCTCGAGGGCGTGGTCGAGATGGACTTCGACCCACGCGGAATCACGTGCTGTCTGCACGTGCCGCTGCTGACGCGCTGAAATCCGGCCCCGTCAGCTTGGTCGGCACCCCCGCCGACAGCGACGCTGGAGCGAACGCGGGCGCCGCGTACCTGTACCGTGAGGACCGGACCACGCTGCTCTGGAGCCTCGAGCGCAAGCTCGTCGGTTCGGACTCGGTCGCCGGTGATGACTACGGACGCGGCGTCGCGGTCGGCGAGGGCACGGTGGCCGTCGGCTCGTACCTGCACGACATCGGCGCGCTGAACACCGGCGCCGCGAACGTCGACGTCGACACGAACGCGCTGCCGACGACCCCCATCGCAGTGGCGCAGCCGGGCGAGACGTGGAACTTCCAGGCCTGGTACCGCGACGGCGGCACGTCGAACTTCACGAACGGGGTCGCGGTCCTGTTCCAATAACTCAGCGCGCTCGCCCTGGCTCGGATCGGGGAGTACGGAGCCCGGTCATCTCCCCCGTCGGCCCGACTTCTTCGCGGGCGCTTTGGCGGGCGCTGTGGCGGGCGCTGTGGCGGGCGCTGTGGCGGGCGCTTTGGCGGGCGCTGTGGCGGGCGCTTTGGCCGCCGGCGCCGTCGCCGCGCTCGCTTTGGCCGCCGGCTTCAGCTCCACCGAGAGCTCGGACGCCTCGCCGACCGCGGCGTGCGGAAACCCGATCGCCGTGAGCGCACGCACCACCGCGGCCTCGCCCGTCTTGGCGCGGTTGCTGGCGCGCGCGAGGTCGACGAGCGACACGATGCCGATCGGCTGCTGCTTCGCGTCGACGACGGGCAAGCGACGTACGCTGTGCGTGCGCATCAGCTCGAGCGCTTGGTCCGTCGTGCCGTCGGGGCCGATCGCGTGAACCGTGGTCGACATGCAGTCACGGACGTGCAGCTCGCCCAGTGCCGTGCCGCGGGTGACCGCGCACATGCACGCGTCGCGGTCGGTGACCGAGGCGATGACCCGGCCTTCGTCGTCGACGACGGGCAGGAAGCCCAGATCGGCTTCCCACAACAGATGGCCGACCGTACCCAGGTCGTCGTCGGGGCGGCAGGTCCGGGGATCGGACGTCATCAGGTCTTGGACTTTCATGGCGGTGCTCCTACGGCTCTCTCGTCTTCTTGGCTCGTGCGATCGAAAATCGGCGCGACAGCATGCGTTCCGCGGGCGTTCCTGGCCACGCCGCATCCGAGTTTTTAGGGGTGGCCCGAAATTCCAGGCCAGCTACTCCGTGTTGCGTACGGCCCAGGACGGATGCCGGTGCGAAAAGGGACGCACCCAAGGAGGACTCTGTGAACGTCGAGACTTTCATGACCCCGGATCCGATCGCGATCCCCCCGGACGCGACGATCGACAACGCCCTGCGAATGATGGACGACGCGTTCATCCGTCACCTGCCCGTCGTCGACGGCGAGCGCCTCGTCGGCCTCGTCTCCGACCGCGACCTGATCACGGCCACGGGCTGGCGCATCGTCGGCGGCCCCTCGAAGCACAAGGGCAGCGAACCGGTCCAGACCGTGATGCAGACCAACCTCGTCACCGTCTCCCCCGACGAACAGGCCGTCGCCGCCGCCGTCGAGGTGATCGTGCGCGGCATCGGCTGCGTGCCGGTCGTCGACCGCGGCAAGCTGGTCGGGATCGTGACGGAGATGGACCTGCTCGAGCTCTACGCCCGCGTCTGCCGCGAGAACAAGCTGGGCCTCGCGGACGATCCGCCGGTGGAGAAGGTCATGGTGCTCGACGCGATGACGGTCGCCCCGAACGCGAAGGTCTCGCTCGCCGACGAGCTCTGCCACGCCAAGGGCTTCCGGCATCTGCCCGTCGTCGACGCCTCGGACACCCTCATCGGAATCCTCTCGGACCGAGATCTTCGGCGCGGCGCGGGCGCGGGCCTTGCGGCCGAGGCAACGATCGAGGGCCTCATGACCCGCCGGGTCGTGACGATCGCCCCCGACGCCGCGCTCTCGGCCGCGGCTGAACAGATGGTCGAGCACAAGGTCAGCGCTCTGCCCGTCGTGGGCGGAGCGTCGATGGGCATCGTGACCTCGAGCGACGTCATCGACCTCGCCACCGCGGTCCTGCGCGTCCACGAGGGCGCGGAGACCTGATCGGTACGGCGGGCTACTCGAACTTCCACTGCCAGTGCTCCGGCTCGAGCCGTGCACTCGCCAACATGGCGAGTACGGCGTCGAGTCGTTGCGCCGGCAGCTCGGGGTCGCGGTACACGCCGAGCAGGCTGTTCGGGTCCACGTCCCCGTCGACGTCGACCGAGCTCGCCATCGCCGCGTGCAGTCGCCCGTACGCGAGCAGCCGCAGCCCGCGCTTCAGCCGGTGCCGCGTCTTCGGCACGCCCCTCGGCCCCGACGGCCTCGACGTGCCAGCTCTGAAGATCGCCCCAGAGCCCACTGCCCTCGAGCAACGGATCCCGCGCGTCGACGACCACGACGATAAACCAGTGACGAGATACTGGTCGTTGCGTTCGCTCACGGCCGCCGTCCGCGCGAGTTCGACCAGCGGCTGGCGCGCCGCCGTGTAGGCCCCGAGCGCTGCCAGCGAGGGGACGCCGGCGGCGGTGCAGGCGGGCGAGACGTGGAACTTCCCGTGCTGGTACCGGGACAGCAACCCGGGCGCAACGAGCAATCTCACCGACGGCGTGTCGATCGTATTCGAGTGATCGCAGGCGCGTTCATCACTCGGTTGCACGTTCGTCGTCGCCGGAACGGACCTATCCTCGGGCGTCCGCAACCTCCGTCGCAGCAAAGCGTTGCGGTACGCCCGAGTTTGCGCACCCGACGAGCAGGCCGGTCGCGTCCACTGTTCAGGACCTCTTTTCTCGGGAAACCGTGGTCCGCCCGACGCGGGGCGGCATTCCAAAGTAGCCCATGACCCACTCGACCCGCGTGCACGCCGAGCTCTTGCTGAGCCACACTGAGTGGTCGCGCGCCTTGGCGCTCCGACTGGTGCACGAGGCCGCGGACGCGGACGAGCTCTTGCAGGACACGGCCGTGCGCGTGCTCGAGCGGCCGCCTGCCGAGCGAGGGAACGTGCGCGGGTGGCTCGCAGCCGTCATGAAGAGCGTGCTCGCGCAGCGTCGCCGCGGCGATGCACGCAGGCGGGCGCGGGAGCGCGCCTCGGCCCAACCGGAGAGGGTCACGAGTGGTGCTGACGCCATCGAGCGTGCGTCGATGCACCGCCTGCTCGTCGACACTCTGATGCGGCTCGACGAACCGTGGCGCACGACGCTCGTCCTGCGCTACTTCGACGACCTCGGACCGCGACAGATCGCCGCGCGGCTCGGAGTGCCGCTCGACACGGTGCGCTCGCGCCTACGGCACGGGCTCGCGGAGATGCGTGAGCGCCTCGACCGCTCCAATGGCGGCGACCGCGAGGCTTGGCTCGAGGGCCTGGCACCGCTCGCCGCGCTGCCCCGCTCCGGCGTTTCGTTGTCCACCGCACAGGGGGTCCTGATCATGAACGCGAAGCTCAAAACCGTCCTGGCTGTCGCCTGCCTCGTCGGCGGCCTGTCCTTCCTGCCGCGCGTGTTGTCTCCGGCTGCGCCGACGCCCCCGTCGCTCGACGTGGAGGGGAGGAATCTCGCGGCCGTCGAGCTCGGAACCCCGGTCGAGACGCCGGCCGTGAGCGCCGGCGAAGGTGGCCAGCGCACAACCATCGAGCAGGCCTCCGTCGAGTCGGAGGAGCCCTTCGAGAGCGCGACGCCGACCATGGTCGTCGTGGGGCTCGTGCTCGATCTCGATGCGCGACCGACGGGAGCGGTCCAGCTCGAGTACGCTCCGGAGGAAGGCGACCGCGTCGCGTTCGAAAGTGCTGCGGACGGTCACTTCGAGGTCGCGGTGCCCCTCGGCGCGGGCACGATCTCCTGCGTGCATCCGGGCCTCACCACGATGCTCGCGGGCGACGTGGAGCCGGACGCTGGCGCGACGCTGATCGTCGTCTGCGCGCGCAGCATCGATATCGGCGGCAGCGTCGGCGACGCGGAGGGTCGACCGGTCTCCGGAACCGAGATCGAGCTCGTTGTGCCGCGCGGCGTCCAGCGTCGATTCCCTTACGTGCTCGACGCCTCGCTCGAGATCGAACGGGTGGTGCGGACGGACGCGTCCGGCAGGTTCGCGCTCAATGGCGTACCCGCCGTGCAGGGCTCGCAGCTCGTGACGCGGAGCGAGGGCTTCCTGCCGGACGAACGCGCCGCACCTCTCATCACACGAACCGATGTCCGCATCGAGCTCCAGTCTGTCGAGGCTGCCGGAGCGCCGCTGCGCGGCACGGTGCTGGACGAGCACGGGGAGCCGGTCGCGGGCGCGCGCGTGGGCGCGGCGCTCGCCGTGACTCGCACGGACGCGCGGGGTGTATTCGCGTTCGCTCCGGAGGTGCGCGCCGAGGCGCGAGAGGTCGTCGCGGTGACTCAGGGTGCGCTGCCCGGGCGTGAGCGCGCGCTCGAGACCCCCGAGGGGCCAGCGTGGCCCGACCACGTGGTGGTGCGGCTCGGTGGCGAGCCGCTCGACCTGACCGGAATCGTGGTCGACGGAGACGGGCGGCCGGTCGCGGGCGCGCACGTGTACGTCGCGGACCCGACGAAGCTCGGCAACGAGGATGGCGCGCCGTCGCACGTCGAGGGCTTCATCGCGGGCATCGGCTCCAAGCCGGAGGTGGAGCGGGAAGGCGCGCCGCTCGCGAACACACCGACGTCGTTCTGGAGCTGGGTGGTGACGGACGCTGACGGGCGGTTCCACTTGCGCGGCCTGCTCGCGCGGGACTACCGCCTGCGCGCATTCCACGCGGAGACGCTCGCGATGGTCGACGCGGGTCCGTTCCGCGGCGGCGAGCGCGTTGTCCGCCTCGTCCTGCCGCTGGAAGACGGCTCGAGTGTCGCGGGTCGCGTGGTCGATGCGAGCGGCGATCCGGTCGCTGGCGCACGCGTTCGCAGCTTCCAGCGCGCGTTCACCGTGCGCGGTATCGGGGAGGTCACGCACAGCTGGGACAGAAGCGGCCCAGCCGACTCGTCGGACGCGAACGGCCGATTCGCGCTGGGCCACGTCGCGCGCAGCGGCGTGTGGCTCCTCGTCGACGCGGACGGCTTCCGCACGCGCTCGGTGCGGCTGGACGAAGTGGCGGACACCGACGAGGTGCTCATCGAGCTCGACGCGAACCAGGTGGCGGTCGGCCACTTCCAGCTCGTCCTCGGCGAGACCAAGCGGGCCGACGCCTTCGCTCTCGTCGACCGTTTCGGCGAGCCTCTGCCGATCATGCTGCGGCGCGGCGGGTACCGCACGAGTCGCGAGCGCTGGGAGCTCGTCGACGGGCGCTCGTACGTCCTGTACGCCTCGGCCAACGCGGCCGAGCTCGTGCTCTTCCTGGACGGGGTGGAGGTCGAGCGCACGCCGGTCGCGCTCGTCGAGGGCGAGCTCGTGACGCTCGAGCGCTGAGCGCGAGTCCTGGACGGTTCGCCGGCCGCCCCGAAGCCTCCATGTTGTGCCCAAGCGGCGGCGACCCCTCCACTCGAACGATCCGAGCTGACGGCTCTGACAGCGCCATGAAGAGACTCGTGTGCACCCTGGCCTCCCTCGCGACCGTCGGCGGGACGGCTCTGTGCGCTGACGTCCAAGTCACTGTCACGGGTGCCGTCGTCGTCGACAACTACACCTCCGGACCGCTCAGCGCCGCGCAACTCGACGACACGGTTCAATTGACGTTCGCGGTCGACGTTTCCGGGAGCGTAATCGTGCCGGGGCAGCAAACCGAGTACTCGGTGGATCTCTCCACCTTCGACATCGCCATCGACGGAGTTCCGACCGGCGCGGCGTTCTGGAGCTCGGACGACATCACGCAGATCCTCGGAACGTACGACGTCGCCGCCAACCTCGCGTCGTTCCACTACACCATTCAGGGTGGCGGCAGCGTCCTGGAGATCTTCCCGGACGTCCTGGACCTCACGGGGCCCGCGATCGGCACGAGCTACTGCGGCCCGCCCTTTCCGAACTCGAGCGGACTCGCGGCGACGATCTCAGCGACGGGTAGCGCGGCGGCCGCTGCGAGCCTCCTCATTCTCACGGCGCAGAACCTTCCACCGGGAGAGTTCGGCTACTTCCTGGGAGGACAGACCCAAGGCTTCTCCGCCCCTCCCGGTTCGCAGGGGATCATCTGCCTCAGCGGCAACATCGGGCGCTTCAACCAGGCGTCCCAGGTCATTCAGGGCCCCACCGGCTCGACCGACGTCGACCTGACCGCGATCCCGGTCAACCCGCCCGAAGCCGTCATGGCCGGCCAGAGCTGGAACTTCCAGTGCTGGTACCGTGACAGCAACCCCGGGCCAACGAGCAACTTCACGAACGCGGTGAGCGTGGGCTTTTACTGAGCGATCGACGGCTTCGGCGAGTGACGATCGCGTTCGAGTGATCGCACGCGCATCCAACCGAGTGGACTGCCGGGTTCGACCTCAGCACTCTTGCGCGCCTACGGGCCATGACCTACGCTGCAGCCATCCATGCGGCTGTAGCTCAGTTGGTAGAGCGTCAGCTTCCCAAGCTGAATGTCGTGGGTTCGAGTCCCATCAGCCGCTCCATGTAAGACGCGTACAGGGCGAGAGTTACGTGCGCGAGGGGTGATGCGGCTTCCTAC
>JAAELL010000599.1 GCA_024226735.1 bacterium
AGTGAATCACACCACTAGACGAACGACACGCGCGCAATCTCGCTCCAACGCGGCACGTCGTCGAGCAGGAGCTCGCCGCTGAACATGCGCATTCCTGCGATCGCGTCGAAGCGGATGGCGTCGAGTGGCGCTCGCGCACTCGCGAGCTCTGCGCGCTCCGCCGCGTCGATGTGCTGGTAGAGGAGCGAGAGGTGCGGCGGCGCACGCCCCTCGAGCCTCGCGTCCGGGAGGATGCGGCGCGTCAGGGAACGCACGCGCTCCTCGCCCTCGAAGCGCAGAGCGAGGGTGCGCGCCACGTCGTCGGTCGTCTCGAGCCCGGAGACGGAGAGCTCGAACGAGCTCTCCTCGCGCGCCGCCGCCAGCACGTCCTCGACCGCTTCGAAGCCGCTGGAAGCCAGGGTGACGTGGGGCGGGAACGTGGGTGCCCCGAAGCGCTCCGCGAGGCCCTCGATCACCGCTCGCAGTGCTCGCCCGGGCGGGTGGGCGGGCAGGAGCCACCAACCGACCTTCTCGTTGCGCCCACGCTCCGCCACGTGCGCTGTTTCGCGAGCCTCGTTTCGGGGCGCCATGCCGGATGAGCGTAGCAGGCGCCAGCGGTGAACCCCTGGCCGCGATGTCCGTTGAAGCTCTGTTCGCCGCGTTGACAGGTTCGCGCGCGGGCGTCTATCCTCTTCGCCCCTCCAGCCGGCCAGATCGGACCGTAACTGGCGGTTCCCGGCCCGATAAGGATCCGTCCCCCCTCGGACACTGCCCATCCTCATGTCGAAGCGCACCCCTTTCCTCACTCTGTCGGCCACTCTGTCCGCCGCGGTCGGTCTTCTCGCGGTTCCCGGACTCGCGGACACGATCAACCTCACGAGCGGCAAGACCATCGACGACGTCGAGATCAAGGAAGAGAAGCTCGACTTCGTCACGTACAAGGAAGGCCGCGAGAACAAGCAGGTGCGCTCGGAGGAGGTCCTCTCGATCGACTTCGCGAGCAAGCCCCCGCTCGTCGACCGCGCGGAGGCCGCGCTGGACGAGGAGAACTACGAGGCCGGTGCGCAGGACCTGGAGGACTTCATCGCGGGCGCGCTGTCCAAGCCGCCGCGCCGCCACCCGTGGTCGCCGCCGTACGCGATGTACAGGCTGATCGAGGTCTACGAGACCGTCGGCGAAGTCGAGCTCCTCGTGAAGGCGGCCGACCGGCTGCTCGAGAACGCGGGCGAGTCGCGCTACGCGCCGCTCGCCTTCCTCAAGAAGGCCGATGCCCTCTACGATTCCGGCAAGGCGAGCGACGCGATGGAGGTGAAGACCGCCTTCGACGAGCTCCTCAGCCAGAAGAACCTCGGTGGCCGCTGGCCCGTCGAGTCCGACCTGCGCGGTGTCCTGTTCGACACCAAGCTCAGCGCCAAGAAGCGCGAGGCCGCCCTCAAGGAGGTCTCGGGCAAGGCAGGCGTCGCCTACCCGACCGTGCGCAACCGGGCCGAGGTTGCCCTCGGCGAAGCGCTGATCCTGGGCGCGGGCAGCGAGAAGGACGAGGGCAAGAAGAAGGAGAAGTGGGAGAGCGCCGAGAAGGTGTTCCGCGACGTCACCGAGGATCCCAAGGCCGACGACCGCACCCTCGCGGCGGCGTGGTCGGGCCTGGGAGACTGCCTGTACCAGCGCGGCGCCAGCATGGCGCAGAGCGACACGAAGCGCGACAAGGTCCTGCGCGAGGCGCTGATGGCCTATCTGCGTGTTGTCGTCGTCTACAAGCTGCAGCTCGGCTACGTGCCGAAGGCGATGTTCTGGGCGGGGCGCACGTTCGACCTGCTCGGCGACGACGAGAGCCGGGATCGTGCCCAGGAGATGTACAGCAAGGTGATCCGCTCGTTCCGCGGCACGCGCTGGGCGGACGAGGCGCGCGGATTCCGCAAGCGCAAGTGACCGGGCAAGAGTGACTCACAGCACTAGCAGCCCGTTGAAGAAGTGCTTCGGATGCCAGGGCGACAGCATCCGCGTCCGGTTGGCGCCTGGAAACGTAGGCGAATTCGTGGATTCGGGGAGGCTTTCAGGTGCCGACCGGGCGTGGAGGATGTCGTCATGGC
>JAAELL010000600.1 GCA_024226735.1 bacterium
GCCATGACGACATCCTCCACGCCCGGTCGGCACCTGAAAGCCTCCCCGAATCCACGAATTCGCCTACGTTTCCAGGCGCCAACCGGACGCGGATGCTGTCGCCCTGGCATCCGAAGCACTTCTTCAACGGGCTGCTAGGGCGCACGCGGCCGGCAGCCGGCGCCGACTCCGAGGAATGATGCGACAATCTGGACCAACGGCTCCCGGTCCAACGGATAGGTACGCCCGGAGGTTCCCCATGCACACGTGTACCCTTTTCGCATTCGCTGCTGCCGCGCTCTGCTCGACTGCCCGAGCCCAGTGGAGCGTCGACTCGCTCTCGGTCGGCCGCAGAGATGTCGCCGCCACCTCGGTCGGCTCGACCTCGAACACGACTAACGCGCTCGCCGTCACCTTCGAGACGCCGGGGGATCCCGCGGTCCAGTTCGCGGTGACGCAGCGGAGCGTCTTCGAGGACACGACTCTGCTCGAGGTGAGCATCACCCTCTCCCAGCGGGTCGACCACGACGTCAGCGTGAGCTACTCGCTGGGCGGCACGGCGACGGTGAACGTCGACTGGCGGGTCGAGGAGCCGAACCCCTTCGTGATCCCTGCGCGCGCGAGGCGCGCCGACATGACGCTGCTGGTCGCCGAGGATTCGACGCAAGAGGGCAATGAGACGGGGATCGTGACTCTGACCGGCGCGACGGGAGCCGTGCTCGGCACGGCCTCGACCATGACCCTGACAATCCTCGACGACGATTGAGGGCGGGCGCCTACTCGGTGACTTCCGCGTCCACCGCACCGCGCTCGTGGGACCCGTTCCCGTTCGCCTCCGCCTCGGTGCGGCGCTCGTCCAACTCGGTCTCCGCCCGATCGCTCTCCCGCGCCGCCGGATACTTCTCCCACGCCGCGGTGCCGTAGTCGATCAGGGTCGAGATCGTCTCGCGCAGGTCGTCGCGCTTAACGATGCAGTCGATCTGCCCCTTCTCCAGGAGGAACTCCGCACGCTGGAAACCGGGCGGCAGCTCCTGGCGGATCGTGCTCGCGATCACGCGCGGGCCGGCGAAGCCGATCAGCGCGCTCGGCTCGGCGAGAGTCAGATCACAGACGCTGGCGAACGATGCGGTCACGCCCCCGGTCGTGGGGTTGGTCATCACGCAGATCGAGAACCCGCCCGCGTCGTTCAACGTCGCCAGGGCCGCACAAGTCTTGGCCATCTGCATGAGGGACAGCATCCCCTCGTGCATGCGCGCGCCGCCGGAGCTGGTAAAAATCACGAGCGGCATACGGCGCGTGCGCGCGATGTCGCAGGCGAGCGAGATCTTCTCGCCGACGACCTCGCCCATCGAGCCGCCCATGAACTTGAAATCGAGCACCGCGAGCACGATCGGCCGGCCGTCGACGCGCCCGGTGCCACAGATCAGCGCCTCGTTCTGCCCCGTCTTCTTCACGGTCCGCTCGAGCTTCTCCGCGTACGGGATCGAGTCCTTGAACTCGAGCCGATCGAGGCCGGTCAGGTCGGCGAACATCTCCTCCCACGTCCCCGGGTCGAGGAACGACGAGACGCGCTCGCGACCGGGCAGGGTGAAGTGGAACGCGCACGAGGGACAGACGTGGCCCTTCTCCTCGAGCTCCTTGCGGTAGATCATCCGCGCGCAGTCGGGGCACTTGAGCCACAGACCGCCGGGCATGTCCTTCTTCTTGAACCGCAGGCGCGAGAGCCGGCCGCCCGACGCCGGCGGCTCCTTCTCCTTCTCCTTCTCCTTGTCCTTCGACTCGAGCGCCGGTGCCGGCACGTCGAGCGTGGGCGGCGCGGGAGCCTGCGGATCCTTGGCCTCGGCCTTCTTTTTTTTCTTCTTCTTCGATTCGTCCGCCACGTCGGGCTCCAGCTCCGGGCTCAACCCCGGTTCTCCTGCTCTTGCGCCTCGCGGGCCAACGCGCGGAAGGATGTAATCGTCGCCTGCATGTCCTCCGCCCCGAAGATCGCCGAGCCGGCGACCAGGACATCGGCACCAGCGGCCGCACAGTCGGCGATCGTGTCGCCGTTCACGCCGCCGTCCATCTCGACGTGGCCTTGGTAACCGGAAGCGCGCAGCCAGCGCGTCTTCTCGAGCGTGTCGGCGATGAACGACTGGCCCCCGGACCCCGGGAACACGCTCATCACGAGCACGAGGTCGACCTCGTCCAACACGTCCTCGACCACCTGCACGTCGGTGTCGGGGTTGACCGAGATGCCGACCTTGGCGACCCCCTCCTCGCGGAAGGCGCGGATCACCTCGCGCGCAGCGACCGCGCTGCCCAGGGGCTCCCAGTGGAACGTCAACACGTGCGCACCGGCCTTGGCGTACGGACCCGCGAACTCGAGCGGGTTCGTGATCATCAGGTGCACGTCGAGCGGCGCCGTCGCGGCGCCGTGGATCGCCTTCACCAGCGGTGGGCCGATCGTCAGGTTCGGGACGAAGTGGCCGTCCATCACGTCGACGTGGAGCCAGTCCGCGCCCGCCGCTTCGACGCGCCGCGTCTCCTCGCCGATGCGAGTGAAGTCGCAGGACAGGAGCGAGGGCGAGATCGTGATCTGGCGGGTCATCGTCTTCATGCGGGGGGCCTCGACGCCGATTGCCTCTGATTGCCTATTGGGAGGGAAAGGACGCCGCTGATTGTAGCCCCCGCCGACGGGCGACTCACGGATGCCGGGTCAGGATCGCGTACCGAGGGCCGAGATCCCCGGCAGATCCTTGCCCTCCAAGAGCTCGAGCGACGCGCCGCCGCCGGTCGAGATGTGATCGACCGCTTCCTCGAGCTCGAGCAGGTGAATGGCGGCGACCGAATCGCCACCACCGACGACGGTGTACCCCTCGGCCTCGCCGAGCGCGGCCCCGACCGCCTCCGTGCCCGCCCGGAACGCCGGCATCTCGAAGACGCCCATCGGGCCGTTCCAAACGACCGTCCGCGCCGCGCGGATGCGGGCCGCGAATCGCTCGCGCGTCGCGGGGCCGATGTCGAGCCCCAGCCACGCATCGCGGATGTCGACGGCGCTGACCTCCGCGGGTGCGTCCGCGGCGAAGCGCTCGGCGATGACGTGGTCCTCGGGCAGCGCGAGCTCGACGCCGCGCTCCGCCGCCTTGGCGAGCGCCGCCTTGCAGAGCTCGAGCTGGTCCTCCTCGAACAGCGACCCGCCGATCGAGTGCCCCTGGGCGGCGAGGAACGTGTACGCCATCCCGCCGCCGACGAGCACCGCGTCGACGCGGTCGAGCAGGTTGTCGATCACCTGCAGCTTGTCGGACACCTTCGCGCCGCCGAGGATCGCGACGAACGGCCGCGCGGGGTCGTTCAGGACGCGGCCGAACGCGTCGACCTCCTTGTGCAGGAGCAGGCCCGCGGCGGACGGCAGGTGCCGCGCGATGCCCGACACCGACGCGTGGTCCCGGTGCGAAGCGCCGAAGGCGTCGTTGACGAACACATCGCCGAGCTCGGCGTACTGGCGCGCCAGGTCGTCGTCGCCCTTCGTCTCGCCCGTGTGGAAGCGCACGTTCTCGAGCAAAACGATCGCGCCTTCCGGCGCTCCTTCGATCGCGGCGCGCACGGCGTCGCCGGTGCTCTCGTCGAGCTTGACGACCTCACAGCCGGCGAGCTCGGAGAGCCGCGCGCCGATCGGGTCGACGCGCAGCTCGTCCTTGACTTGGCCCTTGGGCCGACCCAGGTGGCAGAGGCACACCGGCCGGCCGCCGCGCTCGCGAATCGCGGCGAGAGTCGGGAGCGCCGCGCGAATCCGCGTGTCGTCGGTGATGTGCCGCTGGTCGTCAAACGGCACGTTGAAGTCGACGCGGACGAGCACGCGCTTGCCCTCGAGATCGAGGTCCGCGAGCGTCGGGGCCTGGAGTGCCACGCTACTTGAGGGCCGGCTTGCGGCGACGGGCGGTCTTGGTGGCCCTGGTGGCCTTCGTCGCCTTCGTCGCCTTCGTGGCCTTGGTGGCCTTGGTGGCCTTGGTGGGTTTCGTGGCTCTCGTGGCTTTCGTGGCCTTGCCCTTGGTCGGCTTGAGGCGGTGCGCCTTGCGCATCAGCTCGACGACGCGGTTCGAGTAGCCCCACTCGTTGTCGTACCACGACACGACCTTGACGGTCTTGCCGGCCATCACCATCGTGCTCTGGCCGTCGATCGTCGAGCTGTGCGGGTCGCCGACGACGTCGCTGGAGACGAGCGGATCCTCGGTGTACTGCAGGATGCCCTTGAGCGGGCCCTTCTTCGCGGCGGCCGCGAAGGCGGCGTTGACCTGTTCGATGGTGACCGACGTTTTCAGCGTCGCGACGAGGTCGACGACCGAGCCATCCGGGACGGGCACGCGCATCGAGGCGCCGTCGAGCTTGCCCTTCAGCTTCGGCAGGATTTTGCCCACGGCGCGCGCGGCGCCGGTCGAGGTCGGGATGATGTTGACGCACGCGGCGCGCGCGCGGCGCAGGTCGCTGTGCGGCAGGTCGAGGATGCGCTGGTCGTTGGTGTAGGCGTGGACCGTGTTCATCAGGCCGTGCGCGACACCGAAGGCGTCGTCGAGCACCTTGACCATCGGCGCGAGGCAGTTGGTCGTGCACGAGGCGTTCGACACGATCCGGTCGTCGCCCTTGAGCGTTTCGTCGTTGACGCCGAGGACGATCATCGCGTCGATCTCGTCCTTGGGCGGCACGGTGAGCAGCACTTTCTTGGCGCCGGCGTCGATGTGCTTGGTGCACGCCTCACGCGAGCGAAAGACGCCGGTGGCCTCGACGACGAAGTCGACCTTGTTCTCGGCGTGCGGAAGATTCGACGGGTCGCGCTCGGCGGTGATCGGGATCTTCTTGCCGTCGACGACAATGGCACCCTTCACCGAGCGCACCTTGCCGGGGTAGCGGCCGTGCACCGAGTCGTATTCCAGGAGGTGCGCCAGCGTGGCCGCATCCGTCAGGTCGTTGATGTGCACGACCTCTGCTCCCGGGGTGTTCTGGACAATGCGGAAGACGTTGCGACCGATCCGGCCAAAGCCGTTGATGGAGATGCGCATGGGCGGAAACAGGGGTGGACGGGAGAGCAGCCGGGCGGCAGCCGGGCGGGTCCGGAGGAGGACGCCGGCACGGCGGAAAACGACTTACGTTCGTCCCTCGCGCCGATGGGCCGCGAGCCGCGCCGTCCCTCTAGGAAAGTGGAAAATGCAAGTCCCTCGTGGTCCCGCGAAACGATAGGTTCAGCGAGGTTTCCGGGGGAAACGGGCGAAGAGAGTACCCACCCCCGCCGAAGGGTTCAACGTGGCCACGCCTCGAGGGTGTTCCGAACCTTCACGCGCACCCTTGGCCCCGTCAAAACCCCGCTGCCCGAGATCCGGAGGAGAGCACGCCGTGACTGCCCGAGACAACCCTCCGACCTTCTCCTGGGCGAGCCGTTGGGGACAACTCGCCCGGACCGTCGGGCTCTCGGGCCGCGAGCCGGTGCTCGTCGCTCTCTCGGGGGGCGCCGACAGCGTCTTCCTGCTCAACGCGGTCGCCCGCGCGGCGCCGCGACCCAAGATCCTCGCCGTCTATGTCGAGCACGGGCTGCGGGGCGAGGAGTCACGCGGTGACGCGGCTTTCTGCGCCCGCATCTGCGCCCGCCTCTCGGTCCCCTTCGCGTGCCGCGAGCTCGGCCTCGAGCCGGGCCCCAACCAGGAAGCCCGCGCCCGCGAGGGACGCTACCGGGCCCTCTTCGACGAGGCGCGTCATAACGGCTACACGACGATCCTGACTGGACACCACGAGGACGATGCCCTCGAGACCCTGCTCATCCGCTGGATGCGTGGCTCGGGGCTGCCGGGCCTGGCCGGCCTGAAGGCCCACAACGTCCTGTCCAGCGGCCGGCCCGATTCGGCGATCACGGTCGTCCGTCCGCTGCTGGCGATGCGGCGCGAGGAGGTGCGCCGCGTCCTGCGCGACCAGGGCATCGCCTGGCGTGAGGACTCGAGCAACGACAGCCCGGTCCATACCCGCAACCGGGTCCGCAACGACCTCCTGCCGAGCATCGAGCAGACGTGCGGCAAGGAGGGCATCGCCGGCTTGCGTGCGTTCGCCAGCGCCGTCGAGTCGCTCGAGGACGAGCTCGCGGGACGCACCGCTCACCTCTCGTGGACGGCCCCGCGCCACGCCGCCGCGAGCCGCAGCCACAGCAGCGCCCACCTCGGCGGCGTCCTGGAACGCTCGGCCGTCGACGGGCTCGCCGCCCCTCTCCAACGCCGCGCCCTGTGGCGCCTGATCCGCGAGGGCACCGGGCACACCCCCTCGCGCGCGCTCCTCGGCCTGATCGAGAGCGACCTCATCGAGCGCCGCAACACTCGCCGCGCACTGCCCGGCGGCTGGACGCTCCAGCTGCGCAAGGACCAACTGAGCCTGATCCCTCCGGGGAATCTGATCCTCACTGGGGGGAATCTGATCCTCACTGGGGGGAATCTGATCCTCACTGGGGGGGATCTGGTTCCCCCTGGAGGCGAGCTCCGGGACGTCGACTCCCAACAGGAGTCCCTGGAAGGTGATCGAACCGGACCCCGGTCCGCATCTGATTCCGAACAGACGACAGCGCGATCGGGAAGCGCTACCGGTTCACCCATCTCGCCCCCTGCCCCGGGCCGCGATGGCGCGGTCGACTCTCTTTCCGGGGCCCCCCGGCACCAAGCCCAACCCGTTTCGCCCCCGAGCGACGGATTGCGGCTTGGCCTGCCGGGCTTCGTGCCGCTGCCCGACGGGCGCTCGGTGCACGCGGAGATCATCGAGGTCGACGATCCGGGCTGCCTTCCGCGCGGCGCGGCGCTGGTCGAGCTCGACGCGACCGACCTTCCGGGCGAGCTCGTCGTCCGCTGGGTGCGCCCCGGCGACCGCTTCCACGGACTCGGCGCCCCCGGCAGTCGCCCGGTGCGCCGTTTTCTGGCCGACGCGGGCATCCCGCGCGAGGACCGCGGCCGGGTGCCGCTCGTCTTCGCCGGCAGCGAGCTGATCTGGGTCGCCGGCGTGCGCCCTTGCGAGCGCAGGCGGGTCCGGCCGGGGTCGTCCAGGCGCCTGCGCCTGTGGCTCGAAGGCGCGGCGGAAGTCGAGCTGCCGTCGACGGGTAGCTGACCCCGAAGACCGTCGACGCCCTCGGGGGAGCCCGGGGGCCAAAAAAGGCGCCGAGGGCTCCGTTACGAATCCGGGCAAGTGCCCCTTCACCCCCACGTCCTCGCCGGGGCAGCTACGGATTCCGCTATCGGGACATTAGACTGAGGGATCAGCTCCCGAGATCCGGCAACGGCCCCACGGCAGCGTCGCGACACGGTGACCGAGCCGCTCGCCATGGATACCCTCTTGCCCCGACCTTGCCCCCGTCACCCTTGACGCCCACCACCCGCTTGTCCTGCCCCCTGCGCCAAAACCTCGAGCGCGTGGAGGAGCGCATTGCCCTCGCCGCCCGGCGGGCACAACGCTCCCCCACCGACGTGCGCCTTCTCCCCGTGACCAAGAGCGTCACGACGAACGTCGCCGCCGACCTCGTGGGCCTCGGACAGCAAGAGCTCGCCGAGGCGCGCGCGGGCCTGCTCGAGGAGAAGGCCATCGCCCTTGACGCACTGGGGCTCGCTGTGCGCTGGCACTTCATCGGCCATCTGCAGCGCAACAAGGCCGCGCGCGTCGTGCGCCGCGCCGACGTCATCCACTCGGTCGATTCGGTGCGCCTGCTCGAGACGATCGAGCGCGTGGCGCCCGACGAGGGTCGGCGGCCCGCGCTGTACCTGCAGGTCAACCGCACGAGTGAAGCCCAGAAGCACGGCATGGACACGGTCGAGCTCCGCGAGGCACTGGCGCTGGCGCGCTCGTGCGAGCACGTCACATTCGTGGGCCTGATGGCGATGGGCCCACTCGTCGAGTCGCCCGGCCACGGCGCGCTGGAAGTTTTCTCGGCGGTCGTCCGCGAAGCACGCACGATCGAAGCCGATCCCGAGAGCGCCGCGGTCTTCGAGGGCGGCCGCTGCCGGCTCTCGATGGGAATGAGCGGAGACCTCGAAGCCGCCATCGAGGCCGGCACCGATCTCGTTCGCGTCGGCGGCGCGCTGTTCGTCGAGTCCCACGAAGATCCGCCCCCCCACGACGGCCGACGCCGAGCTGGACGAGGAGAACAGGCGCGATGAGCGACATGCCCAAACGACTCGTCGTCGAGATTTTCGGCGGCAACGCCGCGCCGGCGGAGCTGCCCCAGCAAGGCAAGCTCGTCGTCGGCGGCTCCAAGGACAAGGCCGACCTCGTCCTATCCGGCCAGGGGGTCGCGGACGTGCACTGCGCGATCGGACGCATCAAGGGCGGCGGCTGGGCGCTCAAGGACATGGGCTCGGAGTTCGGGACCCTCGTCAACGGCAAGCGCGCGAGCTCGGCGCGACTCGCCGCCGGTGACACGATTCAGCTCGGGTCGGTGCGCTTGCGGGTGTTCGACCCGGCGCGGCCGGAGACGAAGAACGCACAACCGGCGGCGAGCACCCATGCGCCGCCGGCCCCGCGCAAAGCGGCCCCGAAGGCGGCGGCCCCGAAGGCGGCCCTCAAGGCGGCGCCCAAGCCTGCCCCGAAGTCCGCGAACCGCGCCCAGTCGATCCCCCAGATCGCGGGCTACGACACCGCGCGACTGCTCGGCCGTGGCGGCATGGGCGAGGTGTACCTCGCCGAGCAAACGAGCCTCGCGCGCCAGGTCGCGCTGAAGGTGCTCTCGCCCAAGCTCGAGGCCGACAAGGCGTTCGTCCAGCAGTTCCAAGCCGAGGCGCGCGCAGCCGCGGCCCTCAACCACCCGAACGTCGTCACCGTCTTCGACGTCGGCGAGCACGACGGGCACCACTACCTGTCGATGGAGTTCATGGACGCCGGCTGCCTCGAGTCGCGCCTGGCGAACCTCGGCCCGATCCCGTGGCGCGAGGCGCTCACGATCCTGCGCGACGCGGCGAGCGGCCTGGAGTACGCGGAGTCGCGCGGCATCGTGCACCGCGACATCAAGCCCGCGAACTTGATGCAGAACCAGGACGGCGTCACCAAGCTCGCCGACCTCGGTCTCGCCGTCGCGAGCGACGACGAGCTCTCCTCCGCCGGCAACAAGGTCGTCGGCACGCCGCACTTCATCGCGCCCGAGCTCCTGCGCGGACAGGCGGCCGACCACCGCTCCGACCTCTACTCGCTCGGCGCGACCGCGTTCCGGATCCTGTCGGGACACACGCCCTTCGAGGGCGAGACGACCAAGGACATCCTGCGCGGTGCGCTGAACGACGAGCCCGAGGCGTTGTGCGACATCGTCCCCGGTCTGCCGGTCGGCGTCGGCGACATGGTGAGCCGGCTCCTGGCGAAGGAGCCCGACGCACGGCACCCCTCGGCCGCGGTGCTCGTGCATGAGATCGAACGACTGCGCACGGGACAGCCCGTCGGCGACGCTCCCGCCGCCAAGTCCCCGTCCGCCGTGCCCAAGCTCGTGGGCGCCGCAGTCGTCGTCGTCGGCCTCGGCATCGCAGCGATGCAGTTCGGCGGCGACGACCCCGAAGACGTCGATCCGAACCCCGTCGCCGGAACGAACGGCGGCCCGAACGGGACGGATGGGACGGGCGAGACAGGCGGCTCGACGCCGACCGAGGTCACCGATGGCGGACCGCAGGAAACGGACGCGCCGACGGACGTCGACTCCCCGACCGAAGGACCCGGCGGACAGGACACGATCGGCGCCGAGGCGTGGGAGAACAAGGCGAAGGTCGCCTACTACGAGCTGCGCGACCGCTCGATGTCGGACGACGACCGCATCGCCGCGCTGCGCGCGCTCGCCAAGGAGTACCTCGGGACCGACACGGCGCGCGAAGCGGACGCGGAAGCCGACACGATCCGCGACCGGACGCAGGCCGCGGCCGCAGTCGACGCGGCGCACGAACGCCACGTGCAAGAGGTGCTCGCCAACCTGCGCAAGGCCGCGGCACTCGACTCCCCCACTCCGCGACCCGGCGACGCCCTGCGCGCGATCGTCGCGGTGGACGGACAGGAGGACCTGAAGGACGACGAGGCCTTCCAGGCGCAGCGCGCCGCGTTGATCGACGAGGTGCTCGACCGCGCGCTGACCTACGCGCGCGCGCAGTGGGACGCCTCGGAGGTGCAGGCCGCCGAAGGCGACTTCGACGGCGTGCAGACGACGCTGCGCGATCTCTTGCCGATGTTCGACCTGCCCGAGTTCACGCCCGAGACGGAGCCCGAACAGGTCCCATCGCTCGCGCAGATCCGCCTCAACGTGCGCGCGCGACTCGACAAGATCTCGACGGACCGCGACCAGTTCATCCGGCGCCGCGCCGGTCAAGACGACGCCGCGATCGCGACGGGGCTCGGCGGAGCGGGCGGGCTCGAAGCCGAGTTGCGCAGCTTCGACTTCCAGGCGGCGAGCGCGCGGCTCCAGTCGATGGTGGGCAAGGTCACCACCGCGGACGCCCGCGCGCGCCTCGAGACGGTGCAAGCCGATCTGGCCATCGCCGGCACCGCGCTGAACGCGATCGGCGAGGCCTGGGGAGCCGGCGAATGGAAGCGGCGCTCGCTGCGCGACCCGCGCGGCTCGAAGAGCGATGCGACCAACGCGGACAAGAACGGCGTGATGCTCGCGGGCGGCAACGGAGCGTCGCAGGTTCCGTGGTCGGCGTGGTGCGGCAAAACCGCGCGCCTCGACAACGTGTTCAAGGGGCGCTTGACGCGCCCGTGGACGAGCGAGGAGTCGGCCAGCATCGCCGCGCTGATGCGCGTGTCCGCGATCATCGAGGCCGTCGATCTCGCGAGCCAGCTGCTGCGCCAGGACAGCGGCCAGAGCGCGATGAAGTTCTCCGACCGCGAGAGCCAGGACATGCTCGCCGCGTTCGACGTCGCCGCTTCATGGGCGGCGGAGAGCGGCTCCGAGGAGGCCGTGCAGCGCGAGCGCGCCGCCGCCGAGCTGCTCGGCTCCGCCTTGCGCGCGACGAGCGACGAGGCGTGGACCCGGGCGGTGACGCTGATCGAGCGCCTGCTCGACGAGCACCGGGGCAGCCTGCTGGTGTTGCTACTCTCCGACGGCACGCCGGCGCAGGACTAGTCCTGCGAAGTGCCGCTACGCGGCACTTTCGGCACTTTCTATCCATGTTTCAGCGGCTGACGCCGTCGAAACGAGGCCTCGGACGGCTCGCTACGGCTGACGCCGTTGTGGCGGGGCCTCGGGCGGTTCGGGGGGAGGCTCGCAGCGCGATGTCCACCCGCGGTGAAAAAGCGGCGGGAAACAGGCGGCAACCGGCGACGCGCATCACTAGGTTTTCGTCATGAGTGAACCGCGATTGGATGACGCCGTCCACGACGCGCTGTGCTCCCTCGAGGACAGCGCACTCGACAGCCCGGACGTCCTGCTCTGGCTCGGCACCGGGGCGGGCACGCTGGGCGGCAGCCTGCGCCGCTCGCGGCGGCTGGAGCTGCACACGATCGAGGGCGTGCCCGAGCCGTGGGCCGACGCCGAGCTGCACTCGGGCGACTTCGGCGGGACGCGCGTGTGGCTCCTCGACGACGCGCCGGGCGAGCTCGAGTTCGGTGGCGGCAACCACGGGGCACCGGCGTGGGAGCGCGCGTTCCCCGCGTGGCTCGCCGCGCAAGCGGGCGCGCACATCTGCGTCCACACCTCCGCCGCGATGACGCTCGACGTCGATGACGCTCCGGAGCTCGGCACGCTCGCCGTCGCGAGCGACCACGTGAACCTGTCGGGCAGAACACCGCTGCTCGGACTGGGCCAGTCACGGCTCGGGCCCCTGTTCCCCGACCAGAGCCGCCTGCACCACGAGGGCCTGCGCCGCCTGGCACTCGAGCGGGCGCGCGCCGGAGGAATCCCGCTCAGCGAGGTCGTCGCCGCGTGCATTCTGGGTCCGACGCTGACCACGCCGGCCGAGCGGCGCTGGCTCTCGACCAGCGGAGCGCACGTCGCCGCGCAGGGGCTCGCCGAGCCGCTGATCGGCTGCGCGCACGCGGGCATGGCCGTGCTCGAGTTGATCGCCGTGATCGACGACGGGGAGCACCCGGTGCTCATGCCCGAGCTCGTGCAGCGCGCCGAGCGCTGCGCCCCGGCGCTCGAGGACTTGATCGCGGCGCTCGCAGGCGACCTGGCCGAGGTGGCGAAAGCGCTCGAAGAGGAACAGGGATGAACGCGCGCCGCATCGCCGTGTTCGTCTCGGGAACCGGACGACACCTCGAGAACTTCGCGGAGCTCGCGCGCTCGGGCAAGCTCGACTGCGAGATCGGCCTGGTAGTCGCGGACAAGGCGGGCATCGGCGCGCTCGAACGCGCGGAGCGCTTCGGCCTGCAGGTGTGCGTGCTCGACCCCGAGCGCGAG
The DNA here is from genome assembly GCA_024226735.1 of bacterium. Lineage (GTDB taxonomy): Bacteria > Planctomycetota > UBA1135 > UBA1135 > JAAELL01. The sequence continues at coordinate 12,338 of JAAELL010000600.1, forward strand.
CTCGACGCCACGGCGTTCGGTCGCGCGGCGTTCGATGCCGTCGAAGCCGCGGACTGCGGTACGGTCGTCCTCGCGGGCTTCATGCGCTTTCTCGACACGCCCGCCCATTGGGCCGGCCGAGTGCTCAACATCCACCCCTCGCTCTTGCCCGCTTTCGGGGGCAAGGGCTTCTACGGCGGACGTGTGCACGCCGCCGTGCTCGAACGCGGCTGCAAGCTGTCCGGCTGCACGGTGCACTACGTCGACGACGAGTACGACCACGGACCGATCCTGGTCCAGAAGGCCGTCCCGGTTCGAGACGGCGACGACAAGGACGCGCTGGCGACGCGCGTCTTCGAAGCGGAGCTCGCGGCCTACCCCGAGGCACTACGGCAGCACTTCGCGCGGAATTGACGTCGCTGGACGCGGATTGAGACACGCTAGTGGTGTGAGTCGAAAGTTCGGCGCATTTGTCCGAGCCGCTTTCGTGTGGGGGC